>CALLCO010000190.1 GCA_937998695.1 Candidatus Ozemibacteraceae bacterium | reverse complement strand
CCCCCTCCTGCACCGTCCGACGCCTTCCCCGTCGAGCGCCGGGGCAAGGGCTGGTTGACGTCCTGGGCGAGGGCCCTGGGCATTGTCTTCCTGCTGCTGCTTACCCGCCAGGGAATCGCCCACGACATCCCGCCCCCCGTGGCGACGTCGCCGGTCTATTACCATTTCCTGACCTCGTTCGGGTCGAGCGGGCACGGGCCGGGGCAGTTCCGGCACCCCAAGGCCATGGCCTTTTCACGGGACGGCACCCGGCTGGCCATCTGCGATACCGACAATCACCGGGTCATCGTGCTGCGGGTGCACCTGCCCGCCGAAACCGGGCCCGGAGGAACCACCGGAGAGGCCGCGCCGGTCGCCCCCCCGCCGCCACCGCCGGAGCCACCCCCGTCACTCCCACCTCCAGAACCCGCCAAGCAGCTCACCCTCGAAGAGTTCTTCAACCCCGATCTCGACGAGATCTTCGACCCGGCGAACGCCCGCCCTGGCGCGGGAACGTCCCCCGGCCCTGGTGCCGAAACACCCCCCGCCGGCCCGGGGGCGAGATCGCCCCGCCCCGAACCAGCCGGGCCCGATACGGCCCCTACCGCCCCGGCTCCCCCTGCCGCCGGGGATGACGACCTGGGGAAAGACCCCTTCGGGGATGGCACCTTCCCCCCCTACGGTGACAACACCGACGGCGCGCCGCTGGCAGGCGCGGCGCCGACCGCCCAGGGTGAAGCCAAGGGGACGGCAAGCCCCGCCGGCACGCCAGGGTTGGGCATTCCCTCGTTCACCGTCGAGGTGGT
The DNA here is from genome assembly GCA_937998695.1 of Candidatus Ozemibacteraceae bacterium. GTDB lineage: Bacteria > Muiribacteriota > Ozemobacteria > Ozemobacterales > Ozemobacteraceae > Ozemobacter. The sequence continues at coordinate 33,341 of CALLCO010000190.1, read as the reverse complement.
GCTGGGCGGTCTATGGCCCTACGAGGGAAGCCTCGAGCCGGCCGACTGGCCCGACCGCTACCGTGAACCCGACCACGCCGACGGCCTGCGGCCGCCGCGAGCCTCCTCGGGTCGGCCCTACCACGGCGGGCAGGCCCGTATCCGGCCCTGGGACAAAGTCCCGATGGACCGCTTCCACTACCCGCAGGGGGTGGCCTGGCTCGACCAGGACACGCTGCTGGTATCCGATACCGAGAATCACCGGCTGAAGGCGGTCAAGCTGTCGGGCGAGGTGCAGTTCATCCTCGGCCAGGAAGGCTGGAAGGACGGCTATTTCCATCAACCCCTCGGCGTAGCCGTCGATTGCGAGCAGAACATCTACGTCGTCGAGCCGCGGTCGAAGTACATCCGCGGGCTGGGGCTCGACGCCGCCCAGCGCCAGCGGGTGCAGGGCAACCGGCTGCAGGTGTTCGGCCCCGACAAGAAGGTCGTCAAGCGGCTCGGCCACATGCACCACATGTCGGGCCGCGACTACCGGCAGTTCAAGGACTTGTCGCGGGTCTGCGTGACGAAAGACCGCATCTACCTCGCCGACAACGGCAACCGCCGCGTGCTGGTCTTCGACAAGAACCTCGACAAGAAGGAGGAGCTGACCTCCTGGCCGTTCTACCGGCTGCTGTACCCGAACGGCATCCATGACTCGCTCGACGGGCGGATCGCCATCGCCGACACCGGCAACCACACCGTGCTGATCGTCGGCCCGGCCCCCGACCGGAAGATCCTGCAGATCGTCGGCGGCTTCGGCACCCAGCGCGGCCGCTTCAGCAAGCCGTGGGAGGCCCACTTCGGCCCGCGCGGCGATCTCTACGTGCTCGACACCATGAACTGCCGCCTGCAGGTCTTCCGGGGCCCCTCTTCGAAGGAATACGAGCGTTGCCCCAAACCGCCGCCCCCGCCGCCACCCCTACCACCGCCCCCGCCGTCCCCGCCGCCTCTTCCCCCCCTGCCGCCACCCGCCTCTCCGGCCTTTTCGTTCTGACCCGGATTCCCGCGGCTCGCTCCCTCCTGCCCGAGGGGGCGATTGGTGCTATCATGGGCGGCGATATCCGGTGAAGGAGTGAGCCATGGCTGAGAAGGTCATCCGCGAGGGCAGCTGGATCTGTCCCCATTGTCAGACGAAGAACCGCGGCGCGAAGGAGAATTGCGATGCCTGCGGCGCGGTGCGGGGCAACGTCCAGTTCATCTACGAGGAGGACGGCCAGGCGGTCACCGACGCCGCCGAGAAGGCCAAGGCCACGGCCGGCCCCGACTGGATCTGCGCCTTCTGCGGGGGCAGCAACGCCTTCGACCGCCAGAGGTGCCAGAGCTGTTCGGCCGCCCGCTCCGACGGCACCTTGCGCGAGGTGAAGGACGCCACCGTCAAGGGCGGCGAGGGCTCGGCGAAGCGGCAGTACAGCCCGCACGCCACGGTCGCTCCCGACGTGCGCATCGAGCCGGTCAAGGTGCCGCTGCCGATCTGGTTCAAGGCCGGGTGCGCCGTCGTCGTGCTCGGGTTCATGGCCCTGATGGGGCTGCAGTGCCTGTCGTTCGAGGACACCATGACCGTCGCCGGGAAAGAGTGGCGGCGGTCCATCCAGGTCATGCAGTATCAGACCTTCCGCGAGGGGGCCTGGCGCGGTGAGCTGCCGGCCGGCGCCCGCGAGATCGGCCGCCAGGAGAAGGTCAGATCCTATCGTGACGTGCTGATCGGGTACAAGACCGTCCAGGAGACGTATACCGAACAGGAACAGGCCGGCACCAAGAAGGTCAAGAAGGGCGTGCGCGACCTGGGCAACGGCCGGTTCGAGGAACTCTGGGAGGACGAGCCGGTCTACCGCGATGTCGAGAAGACCCGCACGGTGCAGAAGCCGCAGTATCGCCAGGAGCCGGTCTACGACACCTGGATCGAGTTCGAGGTCGACCGCTGGAAGGACATCGAGAAGGCGACCGCCCAGGGTACCACCGACGAACCGCGCTGGCCCGAGACGGGCGCTTCCCCGCACCCCCGCGACGTGGTCGGGGAGAAGCGCGAAGGGGCCCGCGAAGAGAAATACAAGGTCACCCTCAAATCCGACAAGGATGGGAAGGAATACCAGGTCGAGGAGCTCGACAACAAGCCGCTGTCCTACGAGGCCTTCCAACGGCTGAAGCCAGGCGACAAGCACAAGGTCATCATCAGCGGCCTCGGGCTGGTCAAGGATATCCCGGGGCTGGCGGCAGGGCGACCGTGAGGTGCTCCTCCGCCATCCTTCGCGTCGGAGTCGTGTTCAGCGGCGGAGGCGTCCACCTACCACCTCCTCCCTGGGGGCGATGTCGATTCCGGGACTTTTCGTTGGGAAGCCCGCCTCGTCGGATTTGCCGGGGCCTCTTTCCCCCGAAATGCCCGCAGGACCGGCGGACCGGTGCCAAGGTTCTGCCTGACTCCGCTGGAAGTCTTCGTCTTTCGCCTGCTCGACCGCCAGCCCCCGCCTCGCTGACGCCACTCGGTGGCCGGAAGGGTCGCGACATACCCCCCTGCAGGGTCTTGCATCCTCCCCGCCGCCTGTGGTAAGATTTCCCCGTCCGCGGGAATAGCTCAGTTGGTAGAGCGCCAGCTTCCCAAGCTGGATGTCGCGAGTTCGACCCTCGTTTCCCGCTCTTGGAAAAACCCCGGAAACCTTGATGGAATCCGGGGTTTCTTGTTTCTCAGGAATTGAGCGTGAGCAGGCTTTTTCCGGGTGACCGGAGCACGGTTCTTGGGGGACTTGGCTGATTTCAGGGGGTGTCTGCGGGTTTGGGCCTTTCGTTTGCCAGAGACAGAAAACCCGCCAGGGGGGATCCCCGCGGGAGTGAATCTGGGCCTGGGTGGCCGATCAGGCTTTGGTGGCTCCCCTGATCAGAACTGGATTTCCTGGTGGTTGTCTTCCCTGTCGTATGACTTCCCGGCGTCTTCGAGGCAGTGGCTGACTTCTCCGCCGGTGGTCCCTTTTCGTGATCACCGGTCTGGTCTCCTGAAACGACACCCTTTCCACTCGTTTGAAGACCTCGGGTGGGTTGTTCCTGCCTGATTCGTTTCTTCCCCTGAAGCGTGTCTTGGACCGTAGTTTCGCCGTTGTCTCATCTCCTAGCTGACGAAGTCGCTTCTGAACGTCGTTGCCACAGGCTAAAAGTGTACATGTAACATTTTATCCATTCTTGCCATTATGATAGCCTTTTTATCTACTATTTGTAGGTATACAGGAGGCGCCCATGGCTTCCATCCTCGGGCGAACCATAAGCGGTCGGGTCTACTCCTACTTCCAACGCTCCTGGCGTGCCAAGGAGACCCCCGGCAAGACGAATAGGACGGGACCATCCAAGGTCATGACCAAACAGATCTATCTCGGGTCAGCCGAGGATATCCTGCAGAAGATCCAAGCCAATCAATCCCCCAAGGAAGCCATCCTGGCTTGGGGGCCCCAGAAGGCGGAACGTCGGCTCACCGCATGTTCTTCGATCCAACGAGATCTCATAACTGCCTTGGGGATCGCCTATTTGGCCCCCTCTGGGTGACAGAAGAGCCCGTTCCATTACACCCCCGCCATTCGAGGATGCTCTTCCCAACAACGTTTCCGTAGCCCGAGAAATGACAACGGCGAAACGTCGGTCAAAGTGTGGTTCCAGAACCTATCACAGGAGAAGCGGTCCGATGTCTTCCCTCTTGACCCTGGCCTGATCCCACCGTCAAACCCAAAATCTCCCCACGAAACCATGGGCGATTTCTTCGTGTAGCACTGTTCGAGGTCACGTTCACGTAGCCATTGGCCAAAAATCTCCCCACCGAACCGTCGGCGATTTCTTCCTTGCATATTCGCCACCAAGCGGTTATTTTTCTATGTAAGGATGGGGAGGCCCACGATGATTCCACGTCACCTCGAACAGAAGATCCACCAGGCGCTGGCGCGGTTCCCCGCCGTCACTATGGTCGGGGCCAGGCAGACCGGCAAGACCACCCTCGCCCGAAAGATCGCCGACCACGTGGGAGGCGTCGTGTTCGACCTGGAAAACCCCCGCCACCGCCTGGCCCTGGAAGACCCCATGGCCACGTTGGGGGGCCAGGCAAACCGGCTGGTTGTCATCGACGAAGCCCAACGGATGGAAGATCTCTTCCCCGCTCTCCGGGTGCTCATCGACGAGGACCGTCGCCCCGGCCGGTTCCTCCTCCTGGGCTCCGCCTCCCCGGACCTCCGCCGGCAGGCAGCCGAAAGCCTGGCCGGCCGCAACCAGACGGTCATCCTCCACCCGCTTTCCCTCCCGGAAACCGGCCCCGCACACCAGGACCGGCTGTGGCTCCGCGGCGGTTTCCCTCCATCCTTCGGGGCCATCGACGACGCCACGAGCCTGGCATGGCGGACCGCCTACATGGCCGACCTCGTCGAACGCGACCTGCGCCTTCTTGGCTTCGATTTGCCTCCCGAGCGAATGCGCCGCTTCCTCCTGATGCTCGCCCATCTTCACGGCCAGGTGTGGAATGGCTCCCAACTCGCCCGCAGCCTTGGCATCGGGGCCACAACCGCCGGGCGGTATCTGGATGCCATGTTGCAGACCTTGTTGGTTCGGCGGGTGATGCCATTCTTCACCAATCTCGGCAAGCGCCTGGTCAAATCGCCCAAGGTGTTCCTGGCCGACTCCGGCCTTCTGCATGCCCTCCTGAACCTGGAGGCCCGCCTCGACCTTCAGACTCACCCAGTCATTGGGGCCTCATGGGAAGGCTTCGTCCTCCAACAGGTAGAGGCCATCCTCCCCCGGGGCTGGGAAACGAGCTTCTGGCGGACTTCCGCCGGCGCGGAGATCGATCTGCTCCTCCTGCGGCAGGGCCAGCCCTTCGTGGCCATCGAGTGCAAGGCGAATATCTCCCACCCCCGACCCGCCAAAGGGTTCTTTCTTGCCTGCGACGACCTCTCCATCAAGCATCGCTGGATCGTCTATCCAGGCGAAGAAACCATCGCTCTCGGTCAGGAGAACGAAGCCCTTCCCCTCGCCGAAGCCCTCAACCGCATTCCTCTGCTAGCGAGGCGACGCCCTTCCGCCACATCTTGAGGAGACAGCCCGCGGAACCTTTCCATCCCCTGATTCCGACACCCTGAAGGTCATCGATGGGTTCAAGCGCCTGGAGCACTGGGGTCTTGGCGGAGGCGGGGCTGTTGCACAAGGCCCCCGGGAAGGGGGTGTGACCTGGAAACCATGTAGATACCGCTGAAAACATGATCCCAAGCGAAATTCCGGGAATGTACACATGAGCCGGGCTACATTTCCTCATGCATTCGAGAAACCTCCTTTAGTTTTGGTCTTGAAGCCGGCTTTGCGAAAGAGTTGCCGTGTCGTGCGAAAATCAAATGGGAGTTAGTTCTTGGGAAAAGTACGCAACTTTTGTTCCATGGCCCCAAGCGCCCTATTGATGAAGAGTTCCGAAAAAAATGAGTACATTGCCGTTGGGTCACACCCGACACATTCCGAGCGCATCTTGGGCCTGCTGCATGAATCGGGTTTTTATTCGTCGTGTACATAATGCTCCTGATCAGATCGGCATCTCCGAATGGACGGTACCTGAAAATGGGCTGTTTTGGGCATTCGCGCAACAGGCTCATCTTGCCACGAGATGCGAGGTGATGCGGCTCCTGAGCTGGCAGCGACTCAGGTTTCTTGTCAGAAGCCATCTGTACCCATGCTAGAATGCCCACTTTCCCCCCTCTTTCCCCTCTAGTCAACTCAGCCCGGTTCCACTACACTGACGCGGGTCATCCACCCGCAGGCAATCCAAATCCGGAGGGCGAACCCCATGTCGATCACCCGATCTCTATCCACTCGCGCCAACGCTGGCCACCCCTCTCCCCGGCGGGCCACCCCGCGGCTTTCCCTCTCCACCCGTGCACCGGGGTTGGTCGGGTGGGCGGGTTGGGTCATCATGGCCCTGCTCTGCCTCACCCCCGCTCTACAGGCCCAGACCGGGCGGGGCTACGACTTCGCCGGCGACGGCAAGCGCCCTGGGCCCGCGCAGAAGCTGGCCTGGGAAGCGGAACGCCAGCCGCCCACGGTCACCCCGCCGCGCAGCGACGCCGCCCGCTTCGCCGCCCGGGCCAACCGCGCGGTCGCCCGCCGTTATGCCACCCAGAAGACCGTCAAGGTCGGCAACCTGACCGTGTCCGGGGCCGACCTCGAACGGACGGCCCGCGCCGTCGACGCCTGGCTGCGCTCCGGCAAGCCGGGGAAGGGCTTCCCCTTCAAGCTCTATCGCAGCCAAGGCGAGGACGGCAAGGGGAACGTCCAGTTCACGGGCTACTTCATCCCGCGGCTCGAGGTCGCCGCCCAGCCCGACGAGCGGTTCCGCTTCCCGCTCTATCGCGCCCCCAAGGGCCTGCCCAAACCTCTGCCGACCCGCGAGGAGATCGACAAGAAGGGGGCGCTGGCGGGGCGCGGCCTCGAACTGGCCTGGTCGGACGATCTGCTGGCCGTCTACTTCCTGCAGGTGCAGGGCTCGGGCCGCTTGCGCTTCCAGGACGGTCGCGAGATCTGGGCGGCCTACGACAGCGGCAACGGTCATCCCTACAAGAGCCTGGGCCGCCTGCTGGTCGAGCGCGGCAGCATTCCCGCCGACAAGATCAGCTTGCGCGCCATCCGCGACTGGATGCGCGCCCACCCCGAAGACATGGCCCTGCTCGATCAGAACCCGTCCTACGTCTTCTTCAAGGAGATGACGAAAACCCCTACGGGGGCGGCGGGCATTCCGCTGATCCCCGGCGCCTCGGTGGCCGCCGACCCGGCCATCATGCCGGCCGGCACCATCATGCTGGCCGAGGTGCCCGTCCTTGACACCCACGGCCGCCTGATCGGCCACGAGTGGCGCCTGCTGTTCGCCCACGACATTGGCGGCGCCATCAAGGGCCCCGGCCACCTCGACCTCTTCTTCGGTCTCGGCACCGCCGCCGGCGACCGGGCCGGCGACCTGCACCACTACGGCCGAGTCTGGCTGGTCCTCGCCCGCTGACCCTCGTTCCACAAACCGAATTTCTGTTCACAATCTTTGTGTCCCCTTCGAAAACGATTTCGGGAAGGCCCTTTGGCGGACCCGCGCGACATTGACCGACGCAGAACGAGTATCGAAGGCATGCGGCAAAGCTCGTTCTGATGGCCTTCGCCGCCGGGACACATCCTTTTCACACAGAATGAGGTTTGTGGAACGGGAGAGAGAAGCGGTAGACTGGATGGGTGACTTATCCCGGGGAGAGGAGGAAGGGGGCAGGCCATGGCGTTCTGGCCCAAGTCGTTCAAGCAGATCCTGACCGCCCTCCTCGCTTCGATCCTCGTTCTCATCGTCTCTTTCCTCGTGCTCAGCCTGTGGTCGTTCCGGGCTTTCACCACGTTCATCGAGACCGACCAGCGGCAGGAGCTGGTGCTCGGCCGTCTCTACGAGCGGCTGGTAAGCACCTGGTTCCAACTGGGTTCTTTGCGGAACGAGAGCTTCCTGCGCGGCCTGCCGATCGATCCCGTCCAGGCCCAGATCTCGCTCGACCGGATCGCCAGCGTCGCCGCCGAACTCGACGAGGCTCTGCAGGACCATCCACGACAACCACAATGGATGATCATCAGATCCCTGCTCGCCAGCTACACCACCCAGTTCGCCGAATTCAACACCGGCATGCGGGAATGGCAGAACATGATGCGGGCGGAAAGCGCGGCCCGCATCGAATGGAAGGAGGCCTTCTCGCTCCGCCTGGCCTCACTGTCCGCCATCCTCGCCAACGCCCGCCGAGAGGTCGATCGCGGGCCCTCGGGGTTCGATCCGATCCCCGTCGTGTCCGTCCAGCGCATCATTCAGGAGACTCTGCGCGAAGTCGAGACCAACATCGCCTCGCATGCCCAGATGGTGGGGGAAGCACCGCCCGGGGGCTTGTCCCGCTCCCTTCTCGCCGAGCTCGACTCGCGCGTCGAGGCCCGGCTGCGAGCCCTGTCCGGCCTGCTTCCCGCCCTTCTGCCAGGGTTTCTGGGCCTGTCCACCCCCGGCGTGATCCACCCCCTGGCCCGGGAGATCGAGCGGTTCCGGACCGAGTTCTCCACCTACCGCCAGTTCGTCGAGAGCCGGCGGTTCGGCCGCCAGGGGCTCGAGGAACGCCTGCTGCAACTGCACGAAGGCCTGCGGACGACCCGTTCGCTCGGGGCCGACCACATCGTGGCCGAGGCCGACTACCTCTGGGAAGCCATCACCACCGACGCCGACCGCCTCCTGACCGAGGTCCGCGAGAAATTCTGGTGGAGGTTCGTCTTCCTGATCAGTTCGTTCGTGCTGGCCACCATCGGCCTGGCCTGGTTCCCGGCCCTGCTGGCCGACCCCATCGAGCGTCTGCGCACCCGTTTTCGCCAGGTCAAACCGGGGGAACCCCTTCCCCCCGCCCCCCCCTGCATCGTCGCTGAGTTCGAGGATCTCGACCATTCTTTCGTCGACATGGTGAGCCAGGTCAATCGGCATATCCGTCTGCAACATCGGTATTTTCAGACCATCGCCCGCATCCGGCAGATTTTCTCGTCGCTCTACGAGATGCCCAGTCACCCGGGGGCCGATCCCACCGGCTCTCTCCGCCAGCCGATTCAACGCCTGCTCGATCTGGTGGGAGCCCAGATTCCCGATCTCGTCTTCGCCTGGTTCTTCAAAATGGGGGACGGACGGGCCCAGCCCATGGGCGACCCCTTCGGATCCACCACCCCACCCCCGGGGTCACCCTTGTACCCCTTGTCGGCCGCCGACCACGTGGCCATCGCCACCTGGCTGGCCCCGGAGCGGGCCCTGTCTCCGATCATCGCCGAGGACCACGATCAGGGCTCCCTGGACTCATTTCCCCTGACCCGGTGGCCCGAATTGCCTCCCCCTCTCCAGGCAGGGCGGACGCTCGACCTGGGCTTTCTCGCCATCCGCACGCCTCTCCTCGACCGGCTTCCCATGCGGTCGATGGCCGGGTTCCTCTACATCGTCCTGACCCCCTCCCAAGGGATCCTGCGGGCGGCCGACCATCTCTTCCTCTCGGTCATCGTCCAGAACCTCGCCACCATGCTGGAGATCGCCGAGCTTCTCGTCATCTCGCTGAAGGAACGGGAGATGTCGTTCCAGCTCCGCATCGCCAAGGAGATCCAGGAGAGTGCCCTGCCCACCTCGGTGCCCGCCCATCCGGCCTACGACCTGGAGGCCCGTATCTCCATGGCCAGCGAAGTCGGCGGCGATTTCTACGAGTTCTTCCCCTTCCCGGATGGTCGGCTGGGCGTGCTGATCGCCGACGTCAGCGGCAAGAACGTGTCCGCCGCCCTGTTGACCATGGTCCTGCGGGCCACCTTGCGCACCCTTCCCGTTCCCGGCATCGCCCCCCACCTGCTGATGAACCGGCTCAACGAGGTCATGCTCGACCTCATCCCGGACGGCCGCTTCATCACGGTGGTCTACGGCCTGCTCGACCCGGCCAGCGCAACCTTTACCTGGAGCAACGCCGGCCACACCCCCGTGCTCTCCATCATCGGTCAGGGGAACATCCGCCAGGTCAACGTCCTGACCTTCCCCGAGGTGCCGGTCGGCCTCGTTCCCCACACCTACTCCGAACGACGCATCCCGTTCCGGCCGGGAGATCGCCTCCTGTTCTACACTGACGGGGTAACCGACCTCCGGAACCCCGCCGGCGAGATGTTTGGCCTGGACCGGTTGCTGACCCTACTCCGCACCGGTGGCGGGTTCCCCCTTTCCTCGTTGATTGGGGAACTGGACCGCTTCCGAGCGGGAACCCCCCCTCCGGACGATCAGACCCTGCTGGCCGTGCGCTTCCGCCCCGATTTCCTCCCCCCGCCCGCCTGAGCCTTCTCCTCCGGGGAAGAAACATCCCCAGGACAGCAGTCCCGCCCGGAGGTTCCGGGCGGGACGCGAAGGGAACGGCAGACCGGCGAAACCGGGGCTATTTCTTGAGCGGAGCCCTGGCCTGGGCGGCCGGGGCCTGACCGAGGAAGACCTCGTTCCAGAACCCCTCGCCCCAGTTCTTCTTGATGAAGTCGCGCATGGGGGCGCTGTCGGAGCCACTCACCAGGTTGCGGGAGAAGGTTTCCTGTTTGTCGTACTTGAACTCCTTCAGGTTGCGGCCGGCCCGGAAGGCATCCATGGCCCGCTTGGCCTGGAAGGCCATGAACGCCTTGAACTGCGGATATTTCGCAAAATACTGCGGATCGCGCTGGGCCACGGCCATGGCCAGGGCAAACGAGTAGGCGGTGAACTCGAGCGCACCGTAGACCCCGTCGGTCCAGCCCTGACGCCAGAGGCCGCGCTTGGCCTGATCGACCGCCACCAGGGCCCCGTTGGTGTAGGCGACCCACTCGTCGAAGATGTAGAGCGGGGTGTCGTCCCAGGCACCCATGCCCAGCAGGTAGAGATTGAACCGGCTGCCCCGCAGGCTGTTGGGCACGAACGGCACGGCCGCCGACTTGCGCAGGTTGGGCTCGATCAGCACCACGGCCCGGTTGTTGCCGACGTAGAACCCGTTGGCCTTGCGGCCGGTCTTGTTCAGGTAGTTGCGGATATGACTGTTGATGCCGTGGGTGGTCTCGTGCGCGTGGGTCGAGGGGCTCTGATCACGATACTGGGTGCCATAGCTGGAAGGCAGGTGGTTTTCGATGTCGGTCAGCAGGGGCCCCCAGGTGCTGTTGCTCAGGTTTTTCGAGGCGGGGAAGTTGATGAACTCGACCTGGCCCACGGCGGTATTGCCCGAGGTGGGAGGGTCGGCCGGGGGTTGCCCCGGAGGATTCTGGACGGTCTGGTCGCCGCCGGGGGTGGTGCTGCCGGGGGTGGTGCTGCCGGGGGTGGAACCGGAATCGGTCGGCGGATTGGCCACGGTTGTCGTCCCGCCGCCGGTGTTGCCCGGAGGAGGCACGTTGACCACGTCGCCACCGTTGTTGGAAGACCCACCACCATTTCCACTGAAGATGTTGCGGATCTCCTGGATGATGTTCCGTACCAGGTTGATGACCCGCTGAATGAACCCGGTCAGGTTGGTGAAGAACCGGTCGAGATCTTCGCTGGTGATGCCGCACCCGCCCCCGCCGCAAGAACCGCCGCCGCAACTGGAACCACCACAGCTCGAGCCGCCGCAGACGGCCCCGCCGCAACTGGAGTCACCACAACTCGAGCCGCCACCCACCGAACCGCCGCAGCTCGAGCCGCCGCCCGACATGTCGGAGCCGCAGGCGGGCTGGCTTACCACGGGCCCGCCCACCACTTCCTGGTCGCTGGGCAACACGTCTTCTTCGGCCCACACGGGAGCCTGCCCCAGGATCGCCAGCACCATCAGGACCGCCAGGAGAACCGCGTCGAATCTTCCATACCGGCTGTTCATCAGAATGGCCTCCTTCGATTCATGAGCTGCGTTCACCCGGGTTACGCCCAACCCCCTGGCCTTCGTTACATTTCCGTCTGGAGGCCCATAGCCGGGTCCCTGGCCAAGGCACCGCCTCCTGGGTTTCCCCGAGGTGCCTCGACCGCCCGCCTGGAAGCCGGGGGAGGGTTCAGGAGGGCTTTCGGGGAGGCGGGCGATAGAGAAGCCAGACGTCGACGAAGGAGTAGACGAACAGGCCGACGGCCACCTTGTGCCAGATGATGTCGTCGAGCTCGGCCTGCTGCTCGGCCGTCAGGACGGCCTTCCGCCCGCGCAGCACCTGGGTGAGCATCTTCTGATAGATCGGGACGGCGGTCTGGGCATACAACAGGACCGCCAGAATCATCCCGGCCCCGATGAGAATGCCGCGCATCCGGTGGCCCATCCGCCAGGAGCCCAGCCCCGGGCACACCAGGTTGGCCAGCAGGCCCGACATCAAGGAAGGGCCGCCCTGGTCAGCCCCCGTCGTCGACGACGGTGCCGGCCCGCCCGGAGAGGCATCTGAGGGGGGAACCTGTCCTCCGGGGCCGACGACGACGGGTCGGCCCTGCCCGTCGACCAGCATGCTCTGGCAATAGCGGCATTTCTTCGCGCCAACCAGGATCGACTCGGCACAGAACGGACACGGCCGCCGCTCACCCCCGGCGGCGTTGGGCCCAAACGATGTGGTGAACCCCATGGTCGCTCTCTCTCCCGGCTGGATTTTACCACCTTTTCCTTCCCCGGAGCCGTCTTCCAGCCATCGCCCCCAGGGCAACCGCCAACCTTTTCCTTCCCTGAAGGCCTTTGGGCACTCTCGAAGAAAGGCGACCGCAATGCCCACGAGCACCCCACGAGCGCGAGGAATGGCCTGGCGCTCCGAGGGCACGGAGCAGCCTGACACGAGAGTGCCCAACGGCCGGCTCAGAGCGAGAAAAATGGGCATTTGCCCTGCCGGATGGATGGATCATGTGCGGAAGGATGGTGGCCCTGGTAGAATGGGATAAACCCACCCGGGAGGCGAACCATGTTCGATCTCGTGTTCAAGGACGCGCAGCTTCGTGACGGGTTCCAGACCTTCGTGGCCGACCTGGCCGTCGAGGGAGGCACGATCTCGGCGATCGGTACCGGCCTGGCCGGCCGCCGTGAGGTCCAGGCGGGAGGGAAATGGCTCCTTCCCGGCTTCCTCGACGTCCATACCCACATGTCGCTCCCCTTCGCCGGGGCGGTCTCGGCCGACGATTTCTTCACCGGAAGCCGGGCGGGCGCCTTCGGCGGGATCACCACCTTCATCGATTTCACCGCCCAGCATCCCGGCGAGGGCCTGCGCGAGGGATTCGAGCGCCGCCTGACCGAGGCCCGGGGGCGCGCCGCCGTCGATTTTTCCTTCCATGCCTGCATCGGCCGTGAGATCGACCGGCCGTTGGCCGACCTGGCCTGGGCGGTCGAGACCGGCCTGACCAGCCTGAAGGTGTTCATGGCCTACTCCCGGGTCGGACTCATGCAGGACGACGCAGGATTGTACAAGGTGATGGAGGCCTGCCGGAAGGCGGGGGTGCTGGTGACCGTCCACGCCGAGAATGGGGTGCTGATCGACCTGCTGACCGACCGCCTGCTGGCAGGGACCGCCGGCGAGCCGGCCCGGGAAGACCCGGTCCGGGGGAGGGGCGACGGCCTGCCCCCCTCCTCGCTGGGTATCGGGGCCCTTCCCCTGACCCGCCCGGTCTATACCGAAGTGGAGGCCGTCTCCCGCCTCGGTCACCTGGCCCGGGCCACCGGAGCGGCCACCTACGTCGTCCACCTCTCATCGGGGGACGGCGCCACCGCCCTGGCCACCGCCCGTCGGCACGGCGCGCCGCTCCTGGGCGAAACCTGCCCCCAGTATCTGTATCTCAGCGATGCCGCCTTCGGCGGGGAACGGGGTCACGATTTCGGCTGCTGCCCCCCCATCCGGGCGGCGGGCCAGGCGGCGGGCCTGTGGGCGGCGCTCCATGCCGGTGACCTGCAGGTGGTGGCCACCGACCACTGCCCCTTCCGTCGCGCCGACAAAGACCGCTGGGAGGGCAACATCACCCGTCTCCCCATGGGGTTGCCGGGCATCGAGACCCTGGGCCCCCTGACCCTGTGGGGCGGCCTCAACGGCCATATTCCTCTCGACATCGCCATCCGTGCCCTCACCGCCCACCCCGCGCGCCTGTTCGGCCTCTACCCCCGCAAAGGCTCCCTCCAGCCCGGGGCCGACGCCGACCTCGTGCTGTTCGATCCCGACCGGAGCACCGAACTGAAGGCGGCCACCTTCCACATGGGTTCCGATTATTCCCCCTACGAAGGTCTGCGCGGGACCGGCTGGCCGGTCATGACCGTCAGCCGCGGCGAGATCATCGTTGATAACGGCCTATGGATGGGAGAAGCGGGCCGCGGCCGGTTCCTGGCCCGCGGGTCGGCCCAGCTCGACGGGTTTCTGCCCGACTGAGGCCCGACGGCCCGCGCTTCAGGACAGGAAGAGCCCGGCCCCCGGCCCCACCGGCAGCCCGAGCAGGAGCGATCCCGTCTCCCAGGCACAGGGCGAACAGCGTCGCCGGGTGGGGCAAGGCGTTGCCGCCCCCCCCGCGAAGCGAACGAACACAACGGCGACCGGGGCAACGCGGCAGGCGCCCTCAGGGAGACGAAGGCGCCTGTTCCTCGCCGGACGACGCAGCGGAAGGAGCGGAAGAAGCGGAAGGCGCGGCGGCCTGTAGCGGTTCGAGCAGGGCCGACAGCAGGTAGAACCCCGGCCAGAAATTGGTACTGCTTGCCTGCTCCTGCACGACGGATTTCTCCTGCCCCTGCACCCAGATATGGAAATATCCGGCGTCGAACCCGACATTGACGATCGTCGCCAGCGGAATGACCACCGGTTCGTGGCTCCCCCACAGGAGGCCGGGGGCCCGGTATTCGAGGCTCAGGTTGGGCAGGAAGCGGAGGTTCGGGGTCCAGTCGACGCTCCGTTCGGCCTTCAATTCATCGATCAGGCGATGGGCGATGACTTTGGCGATGTGCTGGCGGAGGTTGTCCAGTTCCTCGTCGAGCCCCTGCAGGGTCGTCTGGAAGGTGATCGTCTGGCGGCCCGGCCCCGGCACGGGACCGAACACCATCTGGATGGTCGTGCCGGTATAAACGCCATTGTAGAACATGCGCGTGGTCTGATAGGTGAACGAGGCCATGTCGCGATACATCAGGCGCCCCTCGCTCAGCAGGCCCCGCTGGCTGACGCCGAACTGGTGGCACCGGAACCGCCACCGATGCACCCAGAGGGCCAGCAGCAATGGCACGGCGCTTACCCCGGCAACCACGGCCGCCACTGCCGACTCGCCTGATCCCACCAGAGTGCCCACGGCCGCCAGGAGGCCGAGGACGGCGCAGAACCCCCAGAACAGGCTCCAGCCGGCGGGGATCTTGCGTTCGAACAACACGCGCCCCAGGGTGCTGGGCGTCCCCTCGACCTGGCCGAGCGCTTCTCCGCGTTTCTCCCGCACGAGGCGTTCCAGCAGCAGGGCGTTCATCGACCGGGCCGGGATGCGGACATACGGCTCGTCCTCGTCTTTCCGCCAGAGACACACCTCGTGATCGAACACCCCGAGGTCGGCCACCTGGTCGAGATCGAGCTGCCGCGTCCCGGACGGGGTCTGCACTTGCAGGCCCGCCGGCCCCAGCTTCCAGCCCTCCCCGACCACCTCGCGCCCGGCCTCCAGCACTGCGCGGGCCTTGGCCGTCAGCCGGTCGGCCAAGCGCTGTTCGAGCTCCGCGAAGGGGTTGGCCACCGCCACCGGATGGGTGAGCTCGAGGTCGACCTGGGCATACCGCCCCCCTTCGTCGAGCCACAGCCGCAATTGTTGGGTAAGCGAGTCGGGAAGCCCCTGAGCGAAATTGGTCTGGGAAAACAGCGCCAGGCTGACCACCTGATCATCCCGATAGGTGCGTCGGCCACGTCCATCCTCGATGATGAATCCTTCGGGGAGAATGACCAGCGTCCGCCACTGCCGCCAGAGGGCCAAGCCTTGCCGGAGGGTCAATCCCAGACTGACGACGGTCAGCCACCAGAATGGCCGCCCCGGAAACGCCGGATCACCTGCCCCATCCAGCAGGAGGGCCATCGCCAGCAATGCCACGGTCACGATCACCCGTGCCAGGAACGACCTGTCGCGCAGGCTCTTGCCGACCACCAAGGCGTTTTCCACGGTCTCTTTTTCGCTCCTGCCCGGAATCAAGGCCATCAACGACCAGGGCCACTCCGGATGGCCGCCGGCATCCGGTGCGCATTCCCTTGCTGGGCGCCACCTTACCATGGCTAGGCGACCCCGGGCAATGACAGGGATCGTCATCCTCCACACTCCCTCCGGCACTCGGGGCCGGGCTGGCCCGGCATTGACCCGGACGGACGGTCCTCCTACAATTCAGACATTTACGCCTGGGAGGAAAAATCATGAAATTCCGCCTCTGGATCACCTGCCTCATCCTGTCGTTGGGCGTTCCCGCGCTGGCCCGGGCGGCCGGCGAGTGGACGATCGACGACCGCCTGAAGTTCCACTTCGCCTTCTTCGTGGCCGAGGAACCGCGCGACCCGCGGCCCTTCGACATGGTGCCGCCGATGCCGGTGGGCCCCGGGTTCGATCCGTCCGCCCCCGACATCACCAACATCGATCTCGACGCCATCTGCGGCCTGGGGTTCCCCTTTCCCAACCGTCATCAACCCGGGAAGTTCACGCTCTATCTGAAGTTCTTCGGATTTCCCGAATCGCTCAGCGCCTTCATCTCGACGAAGCGGTTGATCGACGGCTTCCTGTTGCACCGGCTTCCCTCCTACCCGCGCTTGCGCTCGTATCTGATCCGACGCGACAATCTGCGCGTCAAGAAGGCCTTCATCGGCCCCACCGGCTACCCCTTCACCGCCCTCACCCCCTACCCACCCCTGCTGATTCCGCGCCACGGGAAGGTGGTCGAGGGGCAAGCCTTCTCCAGCCAGGCGTATTTCGACGAGCACATCCCCTTCGCCTCGCTCTATCTCGAGCCGGCCGCGCCACCGCCGCCCAGGCTCACCGAGGAAGAGACGGTCGCCTGGAGCGGCATGGGCGTGCTGGCCTTCCACCAGGAGTTGCTGGAAGCCTATGACCGCGTGCTCGAGCCCAACGAGGGCCCCGATGGCGTGACCCACCGGGCGTTCCGGGTGCCGGCGGCCGCGGGAGAACGCACCGTGACCATTCTGCGGGTACCGCGCGAGCCCATGATCTTCACGCAGAACTGGCGTGATCTGCCGATGCCCGAAGACCCAGAGCGGGTCTTTCTGAGCGCGCGGCTCCTCCTCCACCGCGAGGAATACGACCTGACCGGCGACCTGCCGCCGGATGCCGCCCCCGGCAGCCCGCCCTTCCAGCAGGCCACCCGCCTGCGCCGGGCCCAGGTCTTCGAGGTCGGATCGGTCGTCCGGCGGCCCTGACCGACCAGAGCACCCCCGGAAGCGCCCTCCCCCGAAGTGCTGTGGAGTCAAGGCACAGGAAGGGGCCATCGCGCCATACCCTCCTTGGCACCAGAGGCTCTTCCCCGCCTGGGAGCTGGTTCCGAGAAGGAGCACCTTCCGTGAAGGACCGGTGGCCACGGGGGCCGGGGATGGCCCCGTTGGCCTCGTCTCAGCCGGCGGCGAGTCCGTGGAAGATCAGCCGAAGGGTGGCCTGCAAGCCGCCCGCCGGAGGGTGGTCGGCTTCGTGCCAGAGCACCCACCGCAGTCCGGCCAGCGCCTCGACCCCCATCAGGTAGCAGGCTTGCACCGAGGGGTTGCCGGTGCGCACCTGACCGAGGGCCTGGGCCCGGCTCAGGAAAGCGATACGATCGGCATGGATGCCGTGATAGTAGCGGCGGCCGATGTCGGGTTCGGCGAACTCCGCCTCGCGCACGATCCGGTAGACATCGCCGTGGCGCCGGATGAACCCCAGGAAGGCCAGGAACATACGTCGCTCGACCTCAAGGGGGTGATCGGCAGCCCCGGCGGCGGCCGCCCGCACCCAGACCCGCATCTCCTCACGGATGCTATCGGTGAGGTGGGCGAGCAGTTCGCGTTTGCCGGAGAAATGGCCGTAAAAGGTGCCGAGGCCCACGCCAGCGGCGGCCGTGATCTGGGCGACATGGGTGGCAGGATATCCCTGCCCGGCGAAGAGCCGGCGCGCCGTCGCCACGATGGCCCGGCGGGTCTGCTCCCCCTTTCCGACCGGAGCCGTATCGCCCCCCGGAGGCGGAGGCGCGGGCCAGGTCAGATCCTGCCAGGGGCTGTCGCGGCCGGCGGCGATGCCGCGGGCCACGACCTCGATCATCTCGCCGCGAATGGCGTTCGGGACGGATCGCCCTTCCCAGACCCCGAAATGCAGGCCGGCCATGACCAGCGCGCCGAACACGCCCCAGGCCGTGCCTTCGTCGATGTCGAGGGCGGCAGCCAGGGTGCCGACCGCCTCATCGTAAAACGTGCGCCGAGGGTGGGGAACGGCGAGGAATTCCGCCTCCCGGTAGATCTGGAACAGGGAGCCGGCTTCGTCGAAGAAATCGAACAGGCGACGGCCGGTTTCGTCGATGCCCCGGGCCCCGCGCAGGGTCTGGGTGAAGGTGAAGCGCAACCGCTCCACTAGAGCCTGAAAGAGAGCCAGCTTGTCAGGGAAATACTGGTAAAAACTGCCGTTGGCCACCCGGGCGGCCCGACAGATCGAAGCCACCGACACGGTATGGAAGCCCTGCCGGGTGAAAGCCTGGACCCCTCGTTCGAGCAGCCGTTCACGGGTCTTCGTGCCACGGCGGGTGACGGGAGCGCGCACACGCCGGCCCGCCGACCCGGACGCGGGACCATGACGAACGATGGTCGCCTCGCCCGCCTTTCGAGATGATCGGGTCTGAGGAACTTGGGGGGAACCGCCCGTGGCAGCCGAGCGCACCGGATCAAGGATAGGGTGAGAGGCGGTGACGGCAACACCGGCCGACGTGGGCACCCGTCGTGACCAGGTTGGAGAAGACCGGGGCCGGGAGGCGGTCATCCGGTCCCCCCCTTTCGCCAGGTTCTTTTCATGAAAAACGAATCGAATCTCATATTGATGTATGAGGGAGGCTGAATCTCAGCGATCTTTCCCCTTGCGCAACAACTGGGCATCGATCGCCTGCAGCACCTGGCGCTGCCGGCCCAGCTCGACATGATGCAGGGGCAGGACCAGGGTCTCGAGGACGCGAGCCCCGCGCCGTCGCAACCCGGTGGTGGTGATCGCCGACTTGAGGAAGACGACCCCATCCGAGGGCGGGCTGCAGGTGGCCTGGAACAAGCCGCACGACCAGGTCAGGAAGCGCAGCGGCGGGGACCAGCTCTCCGCGTCAAACACGGGGTTGGTGCCGGCCACGATCATCGCCTCGACGTCGGGTTCCAGGCCCCGCTCCTCGAGCCGGTACATCAGACGCTCACCGCGCTCGATGGCCCGATCGATGCCGGCCGACTGCAGGTAGAGGGTGCGACCGCCATGGTAAAGAGCGTTCATGGTCAGGTTGCCATCGACCGCGGTCCAGGAATCGGCATCGAGGGGAATGCCGCCGTCCCGCGCAAGGTTATACAGACATTGCGCCTGGCCAGGCCAGAACTCATTCCCCTGGTGCGAGTAGCTCCAGTGGCGGTAATCGCGCCACCGGCCGTTGACCAGCATGGCCTCGACGGCCGTGGGGCCGGCCGCTTCCAGTTCAGGCAGGGTGACCCGCATGAGGTTGTAGCCGTAATACCGGAAGGGGGTGTCGATCCCCTGCTGGGGTGCACCCAAGAAGACGAGCGTCCGCACGTCGTGCCGGAACCGCGTCAGGAATTTCCGGTCGGGAAAGATGGACGGCGCATCCGAACAATAGAGGCGCGCCGCCACCGCTCCTTTGGAATGCACGATCAGATCGACCTTGAAATCGGGGTCGTTCTGGCGGCCCAGCAGCACCCGGATGCGGGCGATGGCATTGGCGATCTGTTCGGCCTGCCGGATATTGCAGCCATGGCGATGGGCAAAGGTCACGGCGAAGACGGGATACCCCAGCTCGGACAGCCAAAAGGCAAAACCCCGCTTATCTGGAGAGACATCACGGGGATCGGGTTGCCCCCAGGGGTTCTGCCAGGCACGGTTGGCATCGTCATGGGCCCCATGCACGAGCAAGATCGGGTGCGGCAGAGTCTTGCCGGCGAACCCCTTGGCGCAGTGCAGCAGCACCTGCCGGGACGGCGGGGTGGTCGAACTGAACCAATGCTTGATGTACGACTCGAGATGGCAGCCGAGCGTGGCAACCTTCTCCTCACCCCAGTCCGGATGGGGATCTTCGAGGAGCTCGACCCGCTCCCAGGGGCGGGCGATGGCCCCGGTGAACACCCGCAGGGGCTGGTCGGGACGGAACCGGTCGGAAGCGGTTGCCGGCAGGGCGACCCCCAGCACCAGCCAGAACGCCACCAGCCCAGTGGCCCACCGTGGAAGCGCGGTCCAGGTCGCCTGTCGTCGCATCATGCCTTCCCTCGTTCGTCCGGCGGAGACCACCGGCATTTCTGAAAACCGATTCTACTCTCATATTTACCAGGGGGCTTTTCACCTGTCAACCCTCCCCCCCGGCCTCCGAACACCGATCATTCGCCGCGCAGCATGAGACGGATTTCCCTCGCCCTGCTTCTACGCTCCGTCGTGCTCCGGCCTTCGCGGCGGTACCCGCCCCGGCCTTCAGCCCGGATGGAGATCCCGCCGCCTGGTCATCGCTGGGCGCACCTGCCCAGCGGGCTCACCCCCCGCGCGGCGGACTCTGCAGATAGGCATTGATGGCGGATAGCAACTCTTCGACCTGGGCGGCCGTCATCCAGGGGTTATGGAGGTGGGCCCGGATCCCGTCCTCGTCGAGACCAAGGCGACGCCCCTCGGCGACCGCCACCGCGAACCCCTCGATCTCGGTCGGGCGGCGGTGGTAGGGGAAGCGCTCATCCCAGACATCCCGACCTTCGCGGACATGCCGCAGATGGGTGGCCTCATGGAGCAGATCGAGGTAAAGGTCGAGGTCGCTGCCCGTCTCGTAGTGATCGTGGGTCAGCACGATGCACGGCGTCGCTTCATCGATCCAGCAATAGCCATCATCGTCCACCACCCGCACCATCGCCTCCCGCACGACCAGGTCGCCGGGAATCCGCTCGGTTCCTACCAACGCCAGAGCCGGACTGGAGAGAGCATCTGGCAGCAGATGCAGGAACGGATGTTCACCGATTCCCAACCCCCGATGGGGGCAGGGAAAGGTGGCATGGGTCCGGGGCTTCCCGGGGGAAGGGGGCAACGTGCCGGCGCGCGCTTTCACTTGTCGGAGGTGGGTACAGCGAACAGACCCTGTCTGAGATCTCCAAAGGGGGACTTGGTCAAGGGGCGGGTGAAGTCATACGGTGGCCACCCGCAGTCCCTGGAAAGAGGTTGGAAGCTCACAAACCACATGGAAGGGGTCGATCCCTTATCACGCAGACGCATTCTATCAAAAACTGAACAGCCATGAGAAGCTGCGTTTAGGCCCATAATTCATGCCTTGTGACTTGTACTCCCATACCACCACGGGATCAACATTGGCACTCAAAATTTCGCATTTTTTTCTTCGAGCCTGTTGCCACATCCAGCATACCACGGTGCCCATTACCCTTGCCAGATACATGAAAATTCGATAATATGAATATATGAGCGATTTTTCAGACACATCGCTCGCGCTGTTAGGTGATCCGAGCCGACTGGCCGAAGTGGCCGACTTGTTCAAGGCCATGGGAGACCCGACCCGTCTGTCCCTTTTGTGCACGCTTCTCTCCGGGGAATACAGCGTCGGCGATCTTGCCACCACCGTCGGCGGCAGTCAGTCTGCCATCTCACACCAACTCCGCCTTTTGCGCAGCCTCCACCTCGTCAAGGCGCGGCGCTCCGGCCAGCACATTTTCTATGCCTTGGCCGACGAGCACGTTGCCAGTCTGGTCCGGGTCGCCTGGGAACATGTCGAAGAGCCCCGCCATGTGCGCTAATCACGATCATTCCGCCGCATCCATCTCCCCCCCCTCGCAGGCCGACCCTACTCCAGGCCGAGATCTCACCACCCACGGCGAGCCAACGGACCATCCCAAAAACCAGGACGGACCACCCTCTGGAGGCTTTGGCCTGCGCCGCCCCAAACTTCTGGACGGGTGCTGCCAGGTTCCCCCCGCCCCGGAACCACTCCCCAGTGAGACCTCTGCCGCGCCGGCGGTTTCAGCCACCCACGACTCGCGTCCCTCCTCTTCTCCTGCTTCCGAAGACGCATGCCCCGGCCAAGCCTTGCCACCGAAACCACCGCTGACCGGCCAGACAGCGAACGGCCCCTTGCCCTTCCAGGACGCTCTTCCCACCGATAGTTCCCGACCAACTGGCAACCCCCCCATCGCCCCACGTCCAGCCCGTTCCGAACCCACCCACACCTATGTCTGGCGGGTAGTCGGCCTCGACTGCCCCTCATGTGCCCGCGAGTTCGAAACCACCATCCGCACCTTGGACGGCATCGAAGACGTCCACCTCGATTTCATGGGCGGCATCCTGCGCGTGCTCTGCACCCCCGCCACCTCATGCCGCGCTGCCGTCGCCAAACTGGGCCGCCAGCACGGGCTTGAACTCCACGACCTGGACACCCCGCCCCCGACCGCCACCACCCCCTGGTGGCCCCAGGAGCTGTGGACAATGGTCATCTCGGGGGGCCTCATCCTGCTGGCCAGCCTTCTCGATCAGCCCGGCCTCCTCTTGGCTGCGCTGGTCGTGGCCGCCCGGCCCGTGCTGGGGAAAGCCTGGGCCGAGTTGGCGGGCCGCCGGGTCGGCATGAACGTGCTGATGCTGTCTGCCGCTATCGGGGCGGTCTTCCTGCGCGAATGGAACGAAGGGGCAATGGTTCTGTTCCTGTTCGCCGTCGCCAGGTGGCTCGAAAAGGTGAGCGGCGAGAAGGCCCGTTCGTCGATCGAGGCTCTGCGCCAACAAATCCCGGCTCAAGCCCACCTGGTGCTGGCCGACGGACGCGAGGCGGACGTGCTGGCGGCAGGCATCCAGGTGGGAGACCGTATCCGGATCAAGCCGGGCGAGCGGCTGCCCCTCGACGGCACCGTGACCGCAGGAAGCTCGCCTGTCGACGAGAGTTCCCTGACCGGGGAAAGCCTGCCCGTCGTCAAGGAACCCGGCCACCCGGTCTACGCCGGCACCACCAACGGCGACGGCACCCTGCTGGTCGAGGTGACTCGGCTGGCCGAGGCGTCGCGGTTCTCGCGCATCATGCTTTCGGTGCAGGAGGCCCAGGCCGCCAAGTCCCGTTTGCAGACGTCTCTTGAACGGTTCGCCGACATGTATACCCCCGTCGTGATCGGACTGGCCCTGCTGGTCGCCGTCATCCCGCCCCTGTTCGGCCTTGGCCCCTTCTCCACCTGGATCCATTCCGCGCTGGTGCTGCTCGTCATCGCCTGCCCGTGCGCTCTGGTGCTCGCCGCACCAGTGACGCTGGTTGCCGCCATGGCCGCCGCCGCCCGCCGGGGCATTCTCGTGCGCAGCGGCGACGTGCTCGAGACCGCCGCCAGCGTGCGGGTGGTCGCCTTCGACAAGACCGGCACGTTGACCGTCGGCGAACCCGATCTGCTCGACCTCGTCCCGCTGTCGGAGCGGGTCGACCGGCCAACCGCCCTGGCCCTGATCGCTGCCCTGGAAGCCGGATCTGAACACCCCCTGGCCCGCGTCTTCATCCGACGGGCGAGCGAGGCGGGGCTGGCACTTCCCGCCATCGAGGGGTTCGCCGCGATACGTGGCCAGGGCGTCGAAGGCCGGATCAACGGGCGCCCGTATCGCTTCGGCGCTCCCGAATGGGCCGGCGCCCTCTGCCCCGACTTGCCGCCGGTGGTTCCTCCGGCCGGGGCTGCCCGCCTGACGGTGTCGGTGCTCTACGACGAAGATGGGCCTCTGGCCATTGCCTCACTCGGCGACCGCCTGCGCCCGGAGGCAGCGGCGGTCGTGGCCGACCTGGCCAACCATGGCATCACCCACACCGCACTGCTCTCTGGAGACCGCAGCGAAACCGCCCGGGAATTCGGAGCCGCTGTCGGGGTGAGGGAAAGCACCGGCCGGCTCGACCCCGAAGCCAAGGGGGCGCGCCTCGCCGACCTGGCCGCCCGCCACGGCCCGACCCTGATGCTGGGCGACGGCATCAACGACACCCCCGCCCTCGCCGCGGCCGATGTCGGGGTCGCCATGGGCACCAAGGGCACCGATGCCGCCCTCGCCACCGCCGGCGCGGTGCTGCTGCACGACGACCTGCGGCGCCTGCCTTTGCTGCTGGCCATCGCCCACCGCACCCGCACTATCATCCGGCAGAATATCACCCTGGCCATCGGACTCAAACTGGCCGTCTTCGCCCTCTCGTTGGCCGGCCATGCCACTCTCTGGCTGGCGGTACTGGCCGACACCGGCGCCTCGGTACTAGTGGTCGCCAACGGCCTGCGAGCGCTCCGTCCTCCGGAGGGGTGAGACCCTACCGCCTTTTTGCCTTGGTTCGCCCACCCCTGGCCCATTGTTGCCTTCCGATGGCTACGCCAGGAAGTCTTCAACGTCGATCGTAGCGGAGGATTAGTCCTCCGTTCCCGATGATTTTGTGTTTTTCCCATGTGAGTCTGTTGCGCGAACGCCAAAAACGCCCTTTTTCTCTGTACCGTCTGCCAGTCATCCGTGATGAGAGAAGAACATCGTGTACCGCAAGCCCAAAAACCGATTCATGGAGCAGGCGCACGTGTCTCCCCCAAAGGGAGCCAGGCAGCGACAGGACCTCCCCCAGCTTCGACAATGACAGAGGACGAAGAAGGCCTGGTATGGCTCATTCGAGCACCGCGAGGTGGGCAATGTCATCGAGCAGGCGCCCGCGCCGCAGCAGTTCGGTGCACCAGACCAGGGCGTCTTCGCGTGAGACCGGCGGCACCGGCCTCGCCATGAGGACAGGCAGGTCTTCGATGCCGCAGCCGTAGGCGAGGGCGAAGCGCTGCAGTCCACGCTCGCACTCACGCAACTCGCAGCGCGTCACTTCAAGCTTCATGGCCACTGCCTCAAAAATGAGGTCAACCAGGCGGGTGTTGGCCTTCCCTGGTCTGACCCCGCCATCGCCGGCGAGATCATGGGTTTTGGACGCCGGGGCGTCAGGGGCACCGGGATCGGTGCTTTCTCGCGCCCCCCGACCCCAGCCGGAAAGAACTGCCCCGCGCGCCCCAGGCTGGTGCGCGCCACGCGGGACCATCCGCCCCCCCTGACCCTCGTTGAGGGGTGGTGTCTGGCTTCGGGGGGAAGCCCATGATGAAATGGGGGACTCAGACGTGGTGTCGGTCGGGGTGTCGTGCATCAGTTCGGCCATGGGGAGGTAACTTTTCTCAGGGGGAGGCGCCATCGGGGCGGGCCAGGGAACGGGCGCGCAGGATGGCCTTCCAGCCGAAGCGGGCCCGGATCTCGTCGACGACGGCGGGCAACCGTCGCCGCACGTCGGGGGTGAGGGTATCCCAGAGGTCGGGGGTGGGGGCCCCGGGTTGGATGTCGTCGAGCCGCACCCCGATCAGCCGTACCTTCAACCGGCGGGTGAACAAGCGTTCGAACAACCCCGCCGCCACCCGGAACAGCGGCCCGTCGTGGTTGGTGCGGGTGACCCGGGCCGCGCGCGTGCAGGTCGAGAAGTCGGCATAGCGCAGCTTGACCGCTATCCCGCCGCAGGTCAGCCCTGCGGTGCGCAGTTCGAGGGCGGCGTCTTCGGTGAGCTTCGACAGCAGGGCCCGCAGCAGGTCGCGCGAGGTGGTGTCTTGGCCGAGGGTGGTTTCGCGGGAAACTCCCTTGCGGTGCGCCCGCTGCGCCGGAGGCACGACCGGCGTGCCGCATTCACCGAGAGCGCGCAGGAAGAGGGTCTCGCCGGTGCGGCCGAACGCCGCCTGCCAAGCTTCGACCGGCACCTGGACGATCTCGCCAACCCGGGTCACGCCCATAGCGGCCAGCGTCTCTTGCAAACGGGGGCCGACCCCGGGAATGTGCTTGACGGGCAGCGGCGACAGGAAGGCCCGCTCGGACCCGGGGAAGACCTCGAGCACGCCGCGCGGTTTGCCCAGGTCGGAGGCAACCTTCGATATCAGCTTGTTGGTACCCACCCCGATCGTTGTGGGCAGCCCCGGATCGTCGGCGATGGCCCGCGTCAGCCGGTCGGCCACCTCGAGATTGACGGGGAAGAGCCGATCGCACCCGGTGTAGTCGAGGTAGAACTCATCGACCGAGACCTGCTCGACGACCGGGCAGAGCAGTTCGAGCCGCTCGCGAACCCGCGCCGAGAATGCTTCGACCGTGCGCGGCACGGGCAGCAGGTGCAGGTGGGGACATTTCTGGCGGGCCATCCAGGTGGGCATGGCCGAGCGCACCCCGAACCGCCGTGCCTCGTACGAAGCCGAACAGACGACGCCCCTGCCGCCGCTGCCCCCCACGGCGACAGGCTTCCCGCGCAAGTCGGGACGGTCTTTCAGAGCAACCTCGACAAAGAAGGCGTCGAGATCGAGGCAGGCGATACGTTTCACCACGACAGTTTTTGCTCCAGGGTGTCGCAGACCCAAATACGGCGACTAGGTCGCGGTCTACCTCCGGGCCACGGCCGTCGTTTTGGCCTCTGGGTGTCGCAGACCCAAATACGGCCTCTGCCCGGTGCGATTGCCCGGCAACCCCTTGTCAAACCAGGGTCACATTGTCTCTTTTGGCCAAAAGTCGGATTCATTCAATGGACTCTTCGAGCCTATTGCACGAATACACAACACAGCCCATTTTCATGTACCGCCCATTCGGAGACGCCGATCGAATCAGGGGCGTTATGTACCCGACGAGCAAAAACCGATTCATGCAACAGGCTCTCTCCTTCTCTGAAATCACCGTCAGAGCGGCGGTACCCCTCTGGGGAGCGACACGCGAGGGTCACTCCCTTCGTTCGACCGGGTCAGTCAGACCCGGGGGTGGCTGTCGTCCAGGTTCAGAACTGCCGATATTTGCGCAGGATGCCGATGACCACACCCTTGATCGTCACCTCGCGATCAGCCACGATGATGGGCGGCATCACCGGGTTGGACGGCTGCAACCGCACGCGGTCGCCCTCGCGATACAGCCGCTTGAGGGTCACCTCTTCGCCGTCGAGACACGCGATCACCATCTCGCCGTTGCGGGCCGTGTCGCGCTTCTCGACGATGACCAGGTCGCCGTCTTTGATCGCTTCGTCGATCATCGATTCGCCCTTCACCTGCAGTACGAAGGTTTCGCCCCGTCCTATCATCCATTCGGGGAGGGAGATCGTCTCGGGCAGCTCGCTGATCTCGATCGGCTGACCGGCCGCCACCCGGCCCAACAGGGGCACCTCGACCCCACCTCCGACCGGAATCTGCTCGGTCTTGACCACCAGCCCCCGCGACCGACGCGGCAGCGACTCGAGGTGACCCTTGTCGACGAGGGCTTGCAGGTGCTTGTGGACAGTGGCCGTCGATGACAGGTGCAACCCCTCGCCGATCTCGGCAATGGTGGGCGCATACCCCCACCGGGCAAAAAAAGAGCGAATGAAGGTCAGCACGGCTTTCTGCTTCGGCGTCAAAGGATCAGGCGACATATCAGACCTCCGCACGTTGTGCGTTCCATTCAAATATAAGCGAATGAAAGACGAAAATCAAGCGAAATTTATTCGAACTTGAATTCTTTGTTTCTTTTCTGCGAAAACCACCACTGGAACGATCCAGGCGAGTGCCGCCATCCCTCATACACTCGCCGCCCCCCCACCTGTGGGTTCCGTTTCCGGCGGATTCATGGTAGAACTATAGGAGTGTGAGATCGTTCGGAAACTGTCGCGTTCCATCCCCCAAACCGCTGGGAGAGGTCCCGCGCCCAAAAAGCCCAAGGAATTCCCGCCGACACCGGATGTTCGTTCTCCTGACGAACTTCTCGCCGAGCATCAGTGACTGATCGCCGACCTGAAGCGCGATCGGTCCTTCCTGCGGGCCATTCGAGCCTGTTGCATGAATCGGTTTTTTGCTCGCAGTGTACGTAGTAGCCCAGATCCGGTCGACATCTCCGAATGGGCGGTACATGAAAATGGGCTGTTTTGGCCATTCGTGCAACAGGCTCAATTATGGCAGAAAAAAACGACAGGGATTGGTCTATCCCCCACTATACTATCTATAGATAATATCCCCGGGGCGTTTTTTCGTTCGATGGCATAAATTGTCCCTTGACGCGCTTGATTGGGGTTCCTATATTATTGGTGTCGGAGGTCGTTCCGACGGTAGTTTTCGTTTTACCCGGGGGTGTCCTGGTTTCGACGGGGAGCGTGAGCTGCCACCTGCCATCCGAGGTTGGTCGAAGGGCCTCGTAAAAAATCGATCAAAAAAACAACTGCCAACGAAGACCTGGCACTCGCGGCCTAATTAGGCCCGACGGTTCCCGGGGGACGACGCCGGTAGGCTCCCGAAGAACCGACGACAAATCCGGCTGGGTGACGTGGGGGGCCCCTGGCCCACGGCATCGAGACGTTCC
Source organism: Candidatus Ozemibacteraceae bacterium (assembly GCA_937998695.1). GTDB lineage: Bacteria > Muiribacteriota > Ozemobacteria > Ozemobacterales > Ozemobacteraceae > Ozemobacter. The sequence goes on along the minus strand of CALLCO010000190.1, from coordinate 5,329 downwards.
AGACGGCTCGGGTGAGTAGAGACCGGCCTGCGGGTTACGAAAGCCTTAAACCAAAAAAACGCAGGACATGATGGTAGACGGTGTCTGTGATCCTCTTCGGACGCGGGTTCGATTCCCGCCACCTCCATAGATGCGCTCTGGGAGCGCTTTTCCAAGAAAATAGCCTCAGGGGTGACGTTTTTTGGGGACACTTCTGAGGTTATTTTCATTTGGGCCAGCATCTGTTTTGCCAGAGGAAGGCGCGCACCTATCGGAGTGTACCGTGCCTGATCTCTTGGTTACGAGGTGGGGGGATGACTGGGCGTTGGTAATTGTCTAATCAGGCCGGGGGAGCGATGGGCATGCAGCGCGAACAGTTCGGTCAATTACCGCAGATTGCCACCTGCTTTTGGGAGCCGGCAATCCTTGGAGATCGGCTTGGGCAAAGGAAGCAGCGGCTGGCAAAATAGAGTTTTCCCGATTTACGAGCCTGTTGCGCGAATGCCCAAAACAGCCCATTTTCATGTACAGTCCATTCGGAGATGCCGATCAGATCAGGAGCGTTATGGACACGACGAACAACAAGCCAATTCATGCAACAGGCTCATCATAAGGCGGCATAGCGAACGTGTTTTTCCTTGAAAAGGCCCTGAACGGTTGCCGGGGACCGCTGGAGGCGCTGAAGTTCCGCCTCCGCCGCTCACCTCAACTCGTTTTGGGATCTTCCGCCGCGGCGGGATACCTTGCTCTCTACGCAGTTCCAGACCAGTTCGTCGGGATTCAGTTCGGGGGAGTAGGGCAGAAGGAGACTCATTAGTAACTCTGACCCGCGTGGTGATGGGGGAGTCTAGCGGGCTTCTTCTGATACAATCCAACAGAAATCACCAACCAAGGGGGAGATCTCATGTTGAATCTGGTCGCCATGACCGATGAAGAGATCGTCTTTGGCCACGAAATTCTCTGGGTGAAACTCCTGTCCATTCCCTTGCTGTTCGCCGGACTCTTTCCCGCGTTCCAAGAGTTCTATTACCTGATAGCTACCTTTCCCCTCATTCTGGTGGCTTTGCTGATTCTGGGGTATCAGATGGAAACGATCATCCATCTCCGACAGCGGACGATCGCCAGTGCTTTGAGCTTTTTCCAGATTCCCTTCCCCTTCTCCCTCCCTTTCGTGCGGCCCGCCACACCCATCGATGAGGGAGGCACGTTCCTATGGACACAGGAGAAGTATTACACTTATGGCCGGCATTACTATATTACAGAAACAAAAGGTTTACCCGGTTTCGGATTTCGATCTATTGGTCTTCGCCCAAGGGGCAGATGCTGTTGTTCGTGACTGATGACGAGCAGGAAGGGCGACGGATTCTCGCCCACCTGAAACAGAAGTCCAGCATCCCGGTCCAGGAGAAGCTTCCGTCGACCGCCGGGTAGCTCCTTCCAGAGCTTGAAGCTGCCATGTTCTTCGATCCAACGAGATCCCATAACTGCCCTGGGGGTCGCCCATTAGACGCCCTCTGGGTAACGGAAGAGCCCGTGACATTACACCCCCGCCCTTCGTGGATGCTCTTCCCGACAACGATTCCGTAGCCCGAACAACGACAACGGCGACGGCGAAACTTAGGTTCGAGGCGGCCCGATCAAAGCCCCCAGTTCACCTGGAAGGAAATCTCTTCCGCCCCCATTCCCGCTTTACGGCATACCAGGCCACTCACCATGGTCTTGGGTTAAGTTGGGTTAATGGACTCCGCATGGCCGAAGGCAGTGGCCCCAGGTCATCCGCATCCATGGGTCCCGGCGGGTCCACCGGCCAACAGCTCGTCCAGATGGCCAGATGGCTTTCTGGGAAGAACGGCCCGAGGGTCAGGAGCACGCGGGAGAACGATTCGGCGGTTTCCTGACACCCCCGCCAGGCCAATCAGAAGAACCTGCAAGCAAGCGCAGCCCTACACCAGCCCTGCCTTTTTCAGCTCGTCGCGGAGGATGCCGTATTCGACCTTCGAGCGGTGGCGCAGATCCATGGGGATGTCGGGATGGAAGATCACCTGATCGACCGGGATCTTGTTCTTGGCCATGACACGGCGAATCTCGGCTTCGCGTTCGGCGCAGAGCTTGGCGTTCTTGATGTCGGCGACGTCTTTCGGGGCGATCACGCAGACGGTCTTCTCGCCGAGCTTCGCATCGGGAACCCCGAGATAAGCGGCCAGCCGGGTGTAGGGTTGGCGCTTCAGCACAACCTCCGGCTGAACGGGGAAGAGATACTCGCCCGCGCGCTCGATGACGTTGTGGATGCGGCCGACGATCCAGACGTTGCCCTTCTCGTCGAGCCGCCCGAGATCGCCCGTGCGATGCCAGACGACGTTGTGGTGATCGCGGATCTTCGACTTCCTGAAAGCCTCGGGGTCGTTGTAGTAGGCGCGGCAGACGTGCTCGCCGGCGACCAGCAGTTCGCCGACGCTGCCGCGCGGCACTTCGAGGTCGGCCCACTGGCTGTCGGAGGCGATCTCGATGGGGCCGCGCACGATCTTGATGAACTTGTACTGCAACCCCTCGGCGAAGTGGCCGACGTTGACGCCGGCATCGACGAGTTCTGGATCGTCCTCGGTGACGCTGCGTTGGGCGAGCATCTCCTTCCCGGTGATGTGGCACATCGGTTCCGCCTCGGTCGAGCCGTACATGACGACGAGTTCGGCGTTCGGGGCGATCTTCGCGAACTCGGCCACCACGTCGCGTGAGACGGCGGCGCCACCGGCCGCGACGCGCCGCAATCCTGGCAGAGTCAGGCCTTTTTCGAGGCAGTATTTGTTCAACCCGTTGAGCAATGAGGGATTCAGGGTCAGGGTGGTGATGCCCTCGCCTTTGATCTGCGTGTAGAGCACGTAGGCATCGTTGTCGGCCGGCTCGGCCACGTTGATGGCGGGCAAGACGGTGGGCACTCCCGCCGCGATATTGTTCAACGAGAAGATGGGGAAGACCGGAAGGTCGAGGTCGGTTTCTTCATACGGCAGGCAGGCGTCGATGGCGTAATGCTGCGCCGCCAGGAAGCGATGGGAACGGTCGGCCCCTTTGGGCGTGCCGGACGACCCGGTGGTGAACGTGATGAGAGCGGTGTGTTCCTGCTCGAGCGGTACCGGCTGCGCGACCTCGGGGGTCTTGAGCAGCTCCTCGAAGCGGGCGGTCCAGGTCTTCGTGCAGGGGCCCATGTTGATCTTGATGGGAATGGCCTCGAGGGCGGGCTGCCCTGCGCCCATGGCGAATCCGCGCTCGCCCGACAGCCAGACCTTGGGCTTGCAGAGGTCAGCCACGAACCCGAGCTGTTCGGCCCGCGCGAAAGAATCGAGGAAGATACAGGTGGCCCCCAGCATCTGGAAAGCGAACATCCCCGAATAGAGCCATGGAATCATGGGCACGTACACCAGGGCGAGGTCGCCTTTCTTGATGCCGAGCTTCTGGTAGCCAGCAGCCACATGGACGACCATGTCATAAATATCTTTATACGTAAAGGTGTCGTGCGTCAGCGTCCGGGCGAAAGGGTTGTAGTCGAACCACAACTTGTTCTTCGTGTTGACCCACTTCATGCATACCCGGTCGGGATGCTTTTCAACATGCTCCTGCAGGAAGCAGAAGCAGTTGTTGCGCAGACTTTCTTTCCCGACGTCGTAGCCAATCCTGGGAAGCGCCATGGTCGACTCCTTACCGGCCGGGTCGATCGGTGATTCCCCGGCCGAGTCCTTTGGTGGGGGTCGCGGTGAGGGCCAACCCCGCCATCGAGCCCCACGACTGTCTTGGGTCCGAGATCTTGTTCACGGGTAGGCAGTTGTCGGCCAACCCTCTTGGAGAGGAATGAGCGGAAACCTACCGAGGATACCACCCCGGGTTTTTCCCAGGCAAGGGAGGCATACGCGCGAATCGGGCAATAAGGCTTCCGGGATGTAACGCCGCACGGGTATGAAGCGTATTTTCTTCAGCCGATGCCTTGCAAAGGAAGGCCAATGCACAGGAGGCCAAAGATGAGACGCCGAATGATGATGTTGCTCACCGTGGTGGTAACCGCCCTGGTCATGATGGGAGGACCATTCCCGTCGAGGACATGGGCCGAGGACGGCGGGCAGGACGCGATCCTCTCGTCTGATGAGGAAATTACCGGTGGCGGAGTGGTCCAGACCGAAACGCCCACCGTGTCGCCTCCCGCCACCACGGAAACCACCGGAAATGCGGATGCGACCGCCCCGGCGGTCGCCGATACCTCGAGCACCGGCACCCCCTCCGGGACCGCCGGCCTCACGGCCGATTCCATTGGAGCTTCCATCGAGAAATTCCTCAATTCCCTGAAAACACTGCTCGATATGATCGCGCAACTGCTGGGCTTGACCGGCACCGGCACCACCACCGGCACGGGCACCTCGACCGGAATAGGGTCCACCGGATCGTCTCCGACCCCGGGCACCTATACCGTCGTTCAGGGTGACTCCCTCTGGACGATCGCCGAGCGCTTCCTGGGCAGCGGCAGCCGGTATACCGAGCTGGTCGAGGCCAACAAGGACAAGTATCCCAGCCTGCTCAAGAACCCCAACCTCATCTATCCGGGGTGGGTGCTCACGATCCCGGGTGGCGGCTCCACCGGAACCACGAGTTCGGGAACAGGAACCACCACGTCGGGCACCTCCACGGGCACCACCGGCGGCGGGTCGGGTTCGACGGGGACCGACTCGGGCGGCACCGGCGGGGTCGCCGGGCTGCCTCCCCTCGAGCGCCCCGACGGCCGGGCCGGGATCGAGCGGGTGTTCGGCTCGCGCGGCACGAACCAGACCACGGTCAGCATGGCGGCCGGCCCCGGCGGCCGGATGGTCTCGGTCACCTGCCACCGGCTGATCGCGGCCCGCCTGAAGGCCGTCTTCGATGAGATCAAGTCCCGGGGCCTGTCACAGCATATCAAGACCTTCGACGGCTGCTACAACAACCGCAACAAACGGGGCGGTTCGACCCCGAGCACCCATGCCTGGGGCATCGCTGTCGATCTCAACGCCTCTGAAAACCCCATGGGTTCGAGCCAGATGACCGACGGCCAGCGGCAATTGGCCGAGGTCTTCCGGAAATACGGGTTCTATCAGCTTCCCAATGACCCGATGCATTTCCAATACTGCACAGGATACTGAGCCCATGTCGGCCTCGCCGGCAGGCCTGTTTCCAGCGCCAGGGCGCCCACCCGCCGCCGCCCCAATCCGGTGGGCTGGGTGGGCGTTTCCCCTGGCATACGGCCTCTTCCCTCCACCGATTCTGGTGGTAGAATATCGCCAAGATCTTACCCGGAGGTCACCACGATGAAACGCCGCTTCGCCCTTCCCCTCGTGCT
>CALLCO010000189.1 GCA_937998695.1 Candidatus Ozemibacteraceae bacterium | reverse complement strand
CGAGGGGGGGCGCAGGATCCGGGTTCTTCAGTGCCATAGGGTTTCCTCCACGATGGTTTCCTGGCGGTCAGGGCCGACCGACACGGCGGCCAGGGGCAGTTCCAGGCGTTCCTCGACGAAGGCGAGGAACGCGCGGCAGGCGGCCGGCAACTGGTCACGACGGGTGAGGCCGGCCAACGGGTCCGTCCAGCCGGGCAGGTCGGTATAGATGGGTCGCCCGTCCGCGTCGGTGGCGGTCGCCACCCGCACGGTCGGCAGGCCGGTCAGGACGTCGAGCTTGGTCAGCACCAGGCGGTTGAACCCGTTGACCAGGCAGGCCTGGCGCAATAGAGGCAGGTCGAGCCAGCCGCAGCGGCGCGGGCGGCCGGTGGTCGCCCCGTACTCGCGGCCGCGCCGGCGCTGTTCCTCGCCGAGCGCGTCGGTCAGCTCGGTGGGGAAGGGGCCGTTGCCCACTCGCGTGGCATAGGCCTTGGCCACGCCGATCCGCCGATCGAGCTCCACCCAGCAACCGATGCCGCTGAGGGCGCCGCCCACCGTCGTCGACGAGCTGGTGACGTAGGGGTAGGTGCCGTGGTCGAGGTCGAGCATCGTGCCTTGCGCCCCTTCCAGCAGCAGGTGCCCACCCCGCTGGTCCACCTCGCGGATGGCGCCGGCCACATCGCCGGCCACCGGACGCAGCGCTGCCACCGCCTCGCGGAAGGCCGGCTGCCACCGCTCGGGCGCGGGCGGCGGCGGCAGCCGGAAGGCCCGGGCCAGCGCCTCGAACCGCTCCTGGTGTTCCTGCAGGCGCGGGCCGGGGTCGCTGCCCAGCAGGTCGCCGAGCCGCAAACCGGCCCGCGCCACTTTGTCGGTGTAGCAGGGGCCGATGCCGCGCCCCGTGGTGCCGATGGCCTCCCCTTGCATGACATCGAACCACCGGTGGAGTGGCGTCACCAGGTGGACGTTCGCCGAGACCAGCAGGCGGGTCGGGCCCAGATCGCCCACCACCGGGCGCAGGTCGTCGATCTCGCGCAGCAATGCCGCCGGGTCGGTGACACAGCCGGGCCCGATCAGGTTGCGGCAGTGCGGGTGCAGCACCCCGGACGGCAGCTGGTGCAGCACCACCGTTCGGCCGTCGACCACCACCGAGTGGCCGGCGTTGGCGCCGCCCTGGAAGCGGGCCACCGCATCCATGCGGGCGGCCAGCAGATCGACGATCTTCCCCTTCCCCTCATCGCCCCATTGCGCGCCCAGAATCATGGTCGCCGGCATCTCACACCCCCCACGCCTTGGCCCCGAAGCCCGTCGGCGGGCCCGCCACCTGGATGTCGTGGGCCTGCCCCTCCCGGATCGAGAGCGCCGAGACCACCTCGACCACCGCCTCCCGGTGCAGCTCGGCGAGGTCGCGCGCGCCCGCCGAGCTCATCGACGAGCGCAGGATGGCCAGCGTCTCGGCCACGTTGTCCCGCAGCGGCCCGGCATACTCGACGTAGCCCTCGACGCCCTCGGCGAACGTCGCCTGCCCGTAGCGCGCCCCGCGCCACTCGCGGGCTCGGGGCGAGCCTTCCCCCCAGTACGGCTTCATGACGCGGTTGTTGATCATCACCTTCTCGGTGGGCGACTCCTCGAACCGCGCGAAGTAGCGGCCGAGCATCACGGCGTCGGCCCCGAGGGCGAGGGCGATGACCATGTCTTTTGCCGTGACGATGCCGCCGTCGGCGATGAGGGGAAGATACGCGCCGGTGCGCCGGTGCCACTCGTCACGGGCCGCCGCCACCTCCAGGATCGCGGTGCCGAGCCCGCGTCCGGTGCCTTTCTGCTCTTGCGTGATGCAGATCGACCCGCCGCCCATGCCGATCTTCACGCCCGCCGCCCCCGCCTCGGCCAGAAACCGGAACCCGTCGGCGGTGACGATGTTGCCGCCGATCACCGGCAGGTCGGGGCAGGCCTGGCGGGCGAACGCCAGCGTCTCGGCCTGGAAGCAGGAGTGGCCATCCGACGAGTCGATGGCCACGACGTCGACCCCCGCCTCGGCCAGCGCGGGCAGGCGCTCGCGGTAGTCGTGGGTGTTGATCGCGGCGGCGGCCAGCAGGCGCTTGCGCGCGTCGACCACCTCGTCGGGATGCTCGAGGTGGTTCTGGATGTCCTTGCGGAAGACGAGATCGCGCAATCGGTCGTCGCCGTCGACGATGGGCAGCACCGACTGGTGGCTGTCCATCAGCAGGTCGTTGGCCTGGCGCAGGGTGAGCGGCTCGCGCCCGACCACCAGCCGGTCGCGCGGGATCATGCGGTCGCGGGCGGGGAGGGCGGCATGCCGGGCCGGGGCGTAGTCGAGCCGGGTCAGCAGGCCGAGCAGGCGGCCCTGGGCATCGACCACCGGGAAGGTGGAAAACCCCTTGGCCGCGGCCAGGTCGGCCACCCGTGCGATGGGCAGGTCGGGCGGCACGGTCTGCGGCTGGACGAAGCCCGCCTTGTGGTTCTTGATGCGGCGGACCATCTCGGCCTGGGCGGCGACCGGCTGCGAGGCATACAGGAAGGCCACCCCGCCGTGGCGGGCCAGTTCGATGCCCATCGCCACGCCCGAGACGGCCTGCATGGCCGCCGCCACCAGCGGGATGTTCAGCCTCACGGCGCCGCCGCAGGGAAGGACCGCCAGGCGGGTGGCCAGGGAAACCCGGTCGGCGACCGCCTCGGGCCGGGTCAGCCCCGGCAGCAGCCGGAACTCGGCGATGGCGCGGGACGGTTCAGTGAGCACGGTGCGGGCCATGGGGATCTCCTCCTCTCGTCCGTTAGGGGAAAACCCGCCCTAAAACGGCACTCCCCCTCAGGTCATTCCTTTGAGGGGGAGTTCTTCTCTGTTCTTGGGTGGAGGGCAGGGGCGCGAGGCCGGGTGGTTCCTGGGGCGGCCACACCGACGGCGGCAGGGCATCCCAGGAGGGTAACCCTCGCACCCCCCCGCGGGGCATCGGCGCAAATCGGCTGCTCAACAGCATTTTCCTCGCCTTCCCAGGAATTTCGGATGCGCGCATTATACCAGATCGCCGGTGCGTTGTCCAGAGGGAATTTCCGTCCGCCAGCCGTTTCTTGACAAAAGAGCCGAGATCCCTGTACGTACCCGCACGAGGCTCGCAGATACCGGCCTCAAAATCCATCACCGTGACGAGAAGGAGATCGAACATGACCCGCCTGCTCTGCCTGGCCCTGGTGGCCCTGACTCTGATGGGGGCCTCCGCCCTGCCCGCCCAGCAACTCGCCGACGAGGAGACGATGAAGTCGCTCGAGGCCATGATCGACCAAGCCCTCGAAGGCTACAACAAGCAGGACGACAAAGCCTTCTACGCCGACTTCGCCTCGTCGATGGCCGCCATCTGCACCGAGCAGGCCTTCCAGACGATGTATGTCGGGATGTACATGAACCAGTACGGCCAGTACAAGTCCCGCGAACTGATCAAGGAGAAGACCGTGGTTCCTGCTAATCCGGCCGATGCTCCCGTGGGCCTGCTGCAGTACAAGGCCGTCTTCGAGAAGAACGACAAGGTCGAGATCGCCGTCAACATCACCCGCGACGGCGACGCCTGGAAGATCATGCAGATCCAGTTCAACGTGGCCCCATAGCCGCAGTTGCCCTCTAGCCGCCGCTCGGCCGCCATACCGGCCGGGCGGTGCTTGTTTAATGGGCGTTTCGGGGTTCCACCCGGTGCCGGAGATTGCCCAGGAAGACAAGCAGAAAGATCTGGGTCGCGGGAATGCCTGCCCCCGAGGCCAATCCCCGGCCGAGAAAGGGTACGCACCAGAGCAGCCACCACAGGACCGCCTCCCCGGACCTCCATCCCTTCTGGTGCGCCTCCATTCCTGTCCAGGCCAGGGCCAGGGCCAGGAGCGGAAGATCGTACTCGAACCCGTGGGGGGTGGCCAGCAAAGCCGCCAGGGCAAGAGCTGCCGCCCGCACCGCCGGTGGGGTCCGGCCATTTCCCCACATCCAGATGATGAACAGGACGACCCCAAGGGCGACCGCCCCTTGCACCATCCCGGCGACTTCCGGACCGAAGCCCATCAATCGCATTCCGGCGAAAGGAGTGACCATCTGGGCCCACCGAGGGGGATTTCCCTGCAATGCTCGAAGCGGCATGGGCAGAACTTCGAGGAACGCCTGCCAGGTATCCAGGCCGAGCATGCCAAGGCTGGTCAACAACAGGGCGAGCACCGTCGCCACGAATCCGGCGACGGCCATCCACGACCGGCCGGCGATGAGGGCAATGGGGATGAGAGCCACCAGATGGGGTTTGAAGGTGGCCAGGCCAAGGATGGCGCCTCCCAGGAACGGGTGTCGCGTCATGAGCTGGAGACCTCCCCCCAGGAGCAAGGCAGTCCAGAAACCGGTTTGTCCGTAGACCAGATTCATCAGGACTCCGGGAAAGGCTAGCGCCAGCCACAGGGACAGCGGATGGGGGGCGATCGCCCGCGACAGGAGCAGAAGATACCCGGCCAGGGAACCCAGGGACCAGACGATGATGGCCCACAAGTAGGGGAGCCAGGCCAGGGGAGCAGCCAGCAAGAGAGTGAACGGTGGATAGTAACAGGGGTTGGGAAAATCCAAGGTGGGTGCCCCCAGCACCGTCCGGTAGCCCTCGAACAGGATGGCCGGAACGTAGGCCTGCGCCGCCTTTCCGGCGTTGACGAGGACGGCGGCCGCGTAGAACATCACGAAATCGTGTCCCTGCGGCAGACCCCATGGGTCGAGTCCATCATGGACCGCCAGGTTCTGATACAGGAATACGGCCAGGTAGACCAGACCCATGCCTGCCCCCGCCGTCCGGATTCGCCAGTGGAGCCGTTGTTGTTCAGGAGTCATCGGTCGGAATGGGGAGTCAGGAGATGGAAGGGAGAGGGGGGCGGGCTGGGGTGATCCGCCTGGCTACGAGGTGCTGGTTCATGTGATTCCCGGAAGGCACGGGATGTTTTGTCCGGTGACGCTCATTTTACCATGCGTTCGGGATTCCCAAGATGTCAGAATGGTTCGGCAAGTCGGCATCGAAAGCCGGTCCGCCAGGGCCGGCCCGGCTTGGGCGTTGCCGGGATGATGGGTGACTCAGTCCGGCCCGGGCGAGGCTTTCTGGGGAAAATCCCTTCCGCCCCGTCGTGATCACTGATCCGGATTCCCCCCTCGGCTGAGCCGAACCTCGTCGACCAGGGGAGACCATACTCGCTTTCTGGCCGGCCAGTGAATCGAATTCGGTCAGAAGAATCGGAGACTGGCTCCGGCGCTGATGGTCTGCATGCGGTAGTCGACCTCGGCGGCCTTCCAGAGAGGTTCCTTCGATTGGCGCAGGTATTTCGCCGTCACCTCGTGGACGCCGAGGTCGAGGAAGAGATCGAGGTTCTGCGCCTTCTGCCGCAGACTCAGCCGCCCCCCCTGCCGGTAGGTGTCGAACCCGTGCAAGGGCGCGAACAGCCCTTCCGAGTCGACATGCAGGATGCGCTGGCCGAACAGGCCGGTCAAGGCGACCGTGGCGTTGTGGTCGTGAAACTCGATGGTTGCGCTGAGCCCAGACGGCGTGCGGGTTTCCGCGCGGCCGGCCTCGGCCCCCTGCAGGAACGAACCCTCCAGGCCGATGGTCGAGGCCCAGTTCAGGGTATGGTGGAAGGTCAGGGCGAGCGAGGCCTGGATGGCATGGAGGTCCGGGTAGTTCGAGGTGTCGAGCTCGGCCGACCAGTGGAACCGTTTGCGCGCGACCCGCGAGTACTTCCCGCCGAACACCCAGCCGTTGTCGGTCAGCCAGTCGTTGTTCTGGAACACCATCAAGTGCAATTGCGCCACCCCGGTTTCCTCGAGCCGCCGGCGCAGCCGCAGAGCGAGCAGGTTCTCGGCGAAGTCGAAGTGGCCGTGCGAGACGTGGGTGTCGGTGCGGGTGAAGGCGAAGGTGCTGTTGGCCTTCTCGCTGTCGTGGTTGATCGTCACGGTGTGCAGGTCGCGCGGATCCTGGTAGTCGCCGTAGTCGAGACGGGTCAGGCGATAGGACGCGGCCCAGGTGCGATAATTGCCGTAGGCCTGCCATCCTTCGATCACTTCGGGGCGGTGAGGGAAACGTTCCATCAGGTCGGCGAACTGCCGCTGGGCGGCTGCCGGGCGATGCGACTTCGCCAGGGCGTGACCCAGCTTGACCTGCATCGGCAGATGGTTCGGATGCCGGCGGTAGAGGGCGATGGCGGGAAGATACTGCCGGCGCTCTTCGTAATAGGAAGCACGCAGGTCGTCCAACTCGGGGTCGGGGGTGACCCGACGGGTGGCCAGCCTCTCGAGTTGCTGCTTGCCGGTTTCGGGGTTCGCCCCCAGCAGGTTTGCCTTGGCCAGCAGGAAGCGGTTGGCGTCGAGATCGCGCTTCGCCTTGATCTCCCGTTGGTAGTGGCGGGCCAGCCCGGTTAGCACTTCTGCCGCCTTGGCCCGGTCGCCCCGTGCCCGGTGGAGGTCGGCCCACAGCCATTCGACGTCGGGCCCGGGGTGCCGTTCCCGCAGGTGGGTCAGCAGGTTCTCGGCCTCGTCGAACTGCTTCGCGAGGATCAGGCATTCCACGGCCCACATGCCTGCATATTGTGGCTGCGCCGAGACCTTGGCCGCCTTCAGATAGACGTCGGCGGCCGAGCGGTAACTCTTGGCCATCTTGTGCAACCAGGCGGCGCGGATCAACTGGGTCTCGTCTGGCCGGGCAGGAAGACTGAGCAGGAAGGTGCGGGCGGCCTCCTCCCATTGCCATGTGCTTTCGTGCAAGACCGCCAGTGTGCGGTAGAGCTCACGGCGGGTGGCGGGCTCCTCGACGCGCAACAGTTTCTCGCGCAGACGGCGGATCTCCTCCTGATCGACGGCATACAGTGCCCGCAGCAGGGAGGCATTGGTGGGGAAGGCCGCCTTGGCTCGCCGCAGGAGCGGGGCCGCTTCGTCCGGCTTGCCTAGTTTCCAGAAGCAGAGGCCCGCGCCGAGGGCGGCGGCCGGATCGGTGTCGGCCGTCGGTTGGAAGACCGCCAGCGCTTTCTCGTATTTTCCCTGGTTCAGCAGCACGTTTCCCGCATACAGCGCCGTGGTGGGGTCGGAGCCGAGGGTGCCGAACTCCTCGCTTCCGGTAGCCAGGGAGGGGCCGGCGAGGCCTCCGAGGACCGTGACCAGAACCCCGATGGCCACCAGAAAAGCCGCCCGACCCCCAGGGATCCGACGGGGCGGCCGGTCCTGCCCTCCGGTCATGGGTGTCCGGGGGCCGCTGGGGAGCGACGGTAGGAGGCGTTTACGCAAAAGGTTCCACCAGGCCGAAGTTCGGATTTTTGCAAAGGTCGGAGCTCATAACTTTACAGAAGGAGCCCCCAGTATTATCGGGAGGGTGAGCCTCACTCAGAAGAGTGGGTGATCGAGGAAACTGGGAAAAGTCCTCATCGCATGTGAACATCCCAAGTTGCCCCGGGGGGCACGCGGTTGGGGCAGGTCATACCCGGGACTTTCCTCCCTGCCATCCGCGTTCCCTCACTGGCCATCGAAGCTTACGGGAACGGACCCTGCGCGAGAAGCGAGGTCTGTACCACGGCCGGTCCGGCCTTGAGGCGCCAGGAAGCTCTGAGCCGGGCAAAAGGGGGGGAAGGCGGCGGGGAAATTGGATTCATGCCTGCCATTCAGGTGCTGAAAAAAAGGCAAGAAATTCCGTTTTCTCTCTTGCGTCAAATTGATCGAAGTCCTAGAATGGAATGAGTAACGAGTAATCCCTGATGGGGGTACGGTGTTTCAGTTCCTGGACGCAGCAAGGAGCATAAGAGTATGAGTCGTCGTCCCCCCTCACTTTGTTGGCTGTTCGCTGTTCTTCTCGCTCTGGCCGTTTCTCCGGTTTTTGCCGCCAAGACCTTGGTGCGCCTGGAGGGCCTGAGCCCCGCGCAGATGCAGGAGTACCACCGCCAGGGGTACGACATCGCGCGCTACGGGAAAGATTTTCTCGAAGTCGTCATCGACGCCCCGGAAGCCCGAACCCTGACCAAAGGCGGGGTACGGGTGGTTCCGGTCATTCCCGACCTTGACCGATACATTGCCGACATTCGTTCCCGTGAGACGGTCGGTCAGCAGTATTTTACCTACCAGACCATGTACGAGACCATGCAGTCCTGGGTCGAGAAATACCCCAGGATCTGCCGGGTCGAGTCGATCGGCAAGACTTTCGAAAACCGCGACATCTGGGCGCTGAAGATCAGCGATCACCCTCAAATCGATGAGAAAGAACCCGCCGTCTTGATCATGGGCGCTCACCACGCCCGCGAATGGATCTCGGTTGAAGTGCCGATGGCCACTGCCAAAGCCCTCCTCGAAGGGTACGGTCAGGACGACCGGCTGACCCATCTGGTCAACGAGCGCGAGATCTGGTTCGTGCCCATGGTCAACCCTGACGGCATGACCTACAGCCAGACGGTGAACCGCTACTGGCGCAAGAACCGCCGCAAGAACGCGGATGGCAGCTTCGGGGTCGACCCCAATCGCAACTACGGCTTCAAATGGGCCACGGCGGGTTCGAGCAGCTCGCCCAGCGCCGATACCTACCATGGCCCCAGCGCGTTCAGCGAACTCGAGACCCAGGCCATCCGCGATTTGGCTGCCCGCGAGAAGTTTGCTGCCGACATCTCCTTCCACAGTTATTCCGAGTTGATCCTCTACCCCTGGAGCTGGACCAACAAAGAAAAATGCGAGCATGATGCCATCTTTGCCAAGTTCGGGAAGGAAATGGCCGCTTTCAACCGCTATACCTCGCAGCAGAGCTCGGAGCTCTACCCCTCGGGCGGTGACACCGACGATTATCTGTACGCCACCCACAAGTCGCTGTCGTTCACCTTCGAGTTGGCCACCACCTTCATCCCGACCCCTGACAAGATCGCGTCGATCTGCGCCCAGAACGTGCCGGCCGTGCTGCACCTGATCGAGAAGGCTGGCACCTACGGCCTCGTGACTCCGGTGGGTGAGGAGATCGTCGCCGACCTCGACACCCCCTCTGCCGTCGCGGCGCTGGCCGATCTGACCCCGTTCGCCGACCGGAACGACGTGGCCGTCCGCCTGCGCGCCCTTGAGCTGGAGCTGGCCCGCCGCCTGGTGGCCGATCGGGCCGCCGGCCGCACCGACACCGCCGATGCGCTCGCTCGTGTGCCGGGCGATCTGCCGGTGGTGCGGGCCATCGCCCGCGATGTCGCGCAGATGGAGACCTTCGCCGCCCTGCACGGAGACGCGCCCGCCCGCTAAGCCTGTTTCCCTCTCCCAATCGACCGTTTCATCCGTGCCCGGGGAGCGATCCCCGGGCACGTGACATCTGGAACGCCTCGCCACGGGCCGCCTACTGGCTCCGGAAAACTCGCAAGCGCGTGAGCTTCCAATGACCCTGGGAACAAACACGGTCGGCTATCCCGGAGGGGGTGGAGTTCAGGGTAGAATCAAAATAGCCTAGCTTCTCCAAGGGGGTATGAACCATGTCGAGAGGGAAAGCGAACGAATGGCTGGCGGGTGGGGTGTGTCGTGTCGACGGCCGGCTGGAGACGGCGGGGGTCGTCGATGTGACTGATCCTGCCCGACGGGGCAGGCTCCTGATCCTCTGCCTTCTGGTGTGGGGGCTGGCTTTGGCACGCCCCCTCCCCGCGTGGGACCAACACCACACCTTCACCTCGCTGGTGGTTCAAGCGCTCCGCCAAGACATGCCTGTGCTCCGACAGCCGGTCAAACCTATGCCTCTGGCCTCGTTCGTCAAGCGACACGCGAAAGGGCTGAAACCGCTGCTGGCCGAATTCCACACCTGGAAGAAACAGATCTACCCCTTTCCCCAATGGCTTCTGACCCCTGAAATGGAGTCATGGCTGGGTTCGCCTGACGGCGCCGAGCAACTGACCGAATCCAGATTTAAATACCTCCTCGGGATCCAGGAGACCGGCCTGGCATCGGTGAAATTTTCCATGCCCTCGGCGGCTGCTGCCTTGGCACCTCGATCCTTCGGGGCGTGGCTCCAGTATTTTTCCGATGAGCCCGACTGGGGAATGGATCAAGGCCTGTTCGGCAAGGGAGATCCTCGCTACACCGACATTCCTTACGGCGATATCGACAAACTCTCCTCGCAGGCCCCCTTCCACATGTATTTCGGCAACGAAAACCTGGTGACCTATGGCGCCCGGCCTTCGCTCAAGCAGAGCATGACTCTGCTGCGCTTCTCCCTCTTCCAGCGATTGGCTTCCTTTGCCCTGGCGCGCCGCGAATGGTTCTGGGGTGCCCGATTCCTGGGCTGTGCCCTCCACTACCTGCAAGATGTGGCGATGCCCTATCACGCCAGCGCCTTGCCTTATGCCACCGTGTTCACCTACCTGAAATATGCAGTGGTCAAAGACAAGCAAAAATTCCTGGCAGACAACATGCAACTGCTGTCCAACCGCCACTTCGCCTACGAAGCGTTTGCCTACCGCTTCATGACTCTGGCCGGCGACCGAATTGGTGCCGTGCTCCCCGAGTTCGACGCCATCATCGGGCGATCCCGAGAGGCTGCCCGGGCCGACCCGGTGGTGGCCGTTTCCGATGAGCAGTTCCTGGCGAGCATTCTGAAACGGGTGGCGAAAGCGTCCTACAAACACGCCCGCCGGCTCGACAAGGTGATCGGCAAGACGTTCGAGGCAAGGCTGGTCAAAGATCCGACGTTCGATCCTGCCTCCAACGATGAATTCAAGGTCGATTCCTGGTTCACCGAATCCCTCCTCGAAGACTGGGCCTCCGGGAAGACATTCCCCCAAAAGCCATTGTTCGATGAATTCCGGTCCGACCTGATCCGGACCATCGAAGCCACCACCATTCTGGTGACCCGTCTCCTCAAGCCGATTGCCTGGTGACAGGCGGGCCCTCCTCTCCCCCGACCGGAAGGAGGGCCCTGCCGTCGGGCACCCCAGACAGAAACGCTGGTCCGCCTCATTTCCCAACCAACGCCGAAGGCCCTGGGCCCCAGTGCCGGCTTGGATACCACTTCGGGATCCCCAGGGAGCAGATCCGCCAGGCGGGCCATCGATGAAGAGCCGGCAGGTTCGGGAAAAAACGTGCGGTCAGGGGTCAGGGGAGCGAAGGGGGCGGGGAGAGGCGATAAGCGGTGACCGAGCGGGTTTTCCCTTTGATGGGGGGGAGTTCGAGGGGGACCATCGTGTCGGTGAGGGCGCGATCGGGGGAGCTGCGGATCAGCTCGTAGGTGCGGGCTTCAAGCACGATCCCGCCCACGGCGCCATGGGTACCGGGTTGCAGGCCGCCGGCCGCGGCCACCCGCACCGATTCGGAGACGAACTTGCTCAGCAGGCGGCCCTGCTCGACCCCGATCGCCATCCGGTTGAACGCTTCGGCCAGCCGCCCGAACTCCCCGCCGCGATCGACGGCAAGGCGGGCGGTGAAATCCTGGCCCAGGATGCGATCGGGCGCGGTGGCCAGGGCGGGTGACCGGCTCCAGGAACCGCCGCGCGATCCGCAGGGCGAGCAGAAGGGTGAACAGGAACAGAACGGCCAGCAGCATCCGGCGCCGGTTGGTCCCCGCGGTCAAGGTGGCGCGGCGGAGGCCGATGGGAAGTTCACCATACAGGACGAGATCCTGGGCGTTGGCGCCGCGGTGGGCAAGGGTCAACACCGCTGCCTCGCCGCCCCCTTCCAGGGCGCGCAAGGCCAGCCGATGCATGGCATTGAGGAAGTTCACCACCTGCTCGGTTCGGCTCCGAGAGCGATGGTAGACGAAATTCATCCGGTGGGGTCCATTCACGAGGACCTGGCCGAGGGGAAGACCCCGCCCCATGTTCTGGCGGTCGAGGTTGAACATGACGGCGTCGAACGTGGCCTGACCTTCGCTGCTGGAGGCTTTTTCGATCCGCCGCAGGGCCGCTCGCAGGCGGGGGTCCTGGAAGGTGCGTTCCATGCCCGAAATCAGCCAGGCCAGATACAGGTCGCGTGTCTCGTCGATGGCCTTCATGGTGCGCGGCAACCGGCGCACCTGATCGGCTTCCAGCCTGAGCCGTGCTTCGGCATGGGAGCGTTCCATGAACAGACCGCCTAAGGCCAGAACCGGCAGGGTGGCGCTCACGAAGACCACCGGCAGGCGGGTATGCAGTGATCGGGTGGTTTTTCCCCCGCCGAAGATCAGGGTTGCCGCCAGGCCAGCTCCGGCCCCGGGGCTCCGCTCGGGGACATCGTTCTGGCCTGCAACGCCAACCGGGTCATTCCCGAGTTCCTGGCGACGGGCGTCTTCACCCCCCGGCCGAGCGTGCCCACCCTGGCCAACGCCATGGACGTCGGCGCTCCCAGCAACTGGGAGCGGGTCCGGGCCCTGCTCGGCGGCGATGACAATATACGGAAACAAGTACAAGCATTTTCCGTGGGCGACGACGGGATCCGCGAGACCATCCGCGCCACGTTCGCCGCCACCGGCGAGGTGCTCTGCCCCCACACCGCCGTGGCCGAGCATGTCCGCCGTACGCGGTTTCCCGGGCGGCCGGCCCTCGTCTTGGCCACCGCGCACCCGGCCAAGTTCGAGACGATCGTCGAACCCCTCATCGGCCAGCCTGTGCCAGTGCCGCCCGCCCTGGCCGGCCTGCTGGCCCGTCCCCGTCACGAGACACCCCTCGACCCGAGCGACCCCCCCGCCTGGGCAACCCTGCTGGAGGGGGTCTCATGAATCCCTGAACCGCATAAAATATCGATGGCTCGCGCCGCCAGCTTGCTGCCTGGGAAACGTTCCACGTGCCCCAGGCCAGAACAAGGGGGCGGGGCCTTTGCCCTGGTGGGGTGAGGGGCGAAGCCCCTTTGGCTGGTCTTTTCTCCCTGGGGTTCCCCGACCTTTGTCGCGCTGCCTTCCTGCCCACCCGAGGCTTGTCGTGGGTTCGTCCTGACCTCTGCCCGTTGATGCGGGAGGTTCCTTGCATTTCTCCGGCGGGGACGGTACCATGCCTCCCGATCTTCCGGCCGACTTCCCCTCGCTGAAAGGAGCCTGACATGCTCACTCGCAACCCTCACCTGGCCCGCCTGAAATCGCGCTACCTGTTTTCGGAGATCGGCCGGCGCCGGCGCGAGTTCGCCGACGCCCATCCCGGCGTGCGGGTCATCAGCCTCGGCATCGGGGACACCACCGAGCCCCTCGTCGCGCCGATCGTGGCCGCCGTCCGCGAGCGGGCGGCCGCCATGGGCACCCGCGAGGGCTACGCCGGCTACGGCGACGAGCAGGGGCTGACCGCCTTGCGGCAGAAGATCGCCGAGGTGGTCTATCGCGGGCAGGTCGCCCCTGAGGAGGTCTTCGTCTCCGATGGGTGCAAATGCGACATCGGCCGCCTGCAGCTGCTGTTCGGACCGGCGGCCCACCTCGCCGTCCAGGATCCTTCCTACCCGGCCTACGTCGACAGCGCCGTCATCACCGGCATGACCGGCGACCTGATCGAGGCGCGCGGCCAGTTCGCGGGCATCACCTACCTGCCCTGCCACGCCGACAACGGCTTCTTCCCGGTGTTGGAAGCCATTCCCCATCGCAGTCTCGTCTATTTCTGCTCGCCCAACAATCCGACCGGGGCGGTGGCCACGCGCGCGCAACTGACGCAGCTCGTCACCGCCGTGCGGGAGCGGCGCGGGGTGCTGGTGTTCGATGCCGCCTATAGCGCCTTCATCCGCGACGAGGGCTTGCCCCGCAGCATCTACGAGATTCCGGGGGCGCGGGAAGTGGCGATCGAGACCAGCTCCTTCTCGAAACCGGCCGGCTTCACCGGCGTGCGCCTGGGGTGGACCGTCGTGCCCCGCGACCTCCGCTACGAAGACGGCGCCGCCGTCCACGACGACTTCAACCGCATCGTCACCACCGTGTTCAACGGGGCCTCGGTCTTTGCCCAGGCCGCCGGCCTGGCCGCCCTCGGCCCCGACGGGCTGGCCGCCACCCGCCGGCAGATCGACCACTACATGGGCAACGCCCGTCTCATCCGGGAAACGCTGGAACAGGCCGGTTTCAAGGTGTTCGGCGGGGTCAACGCCCCCTACCTGTGGGCAAGGATTCCCGGTAAGACGAGTTGGGAAGCCTTCGACGAGCTGCTGTATCAAGCACACGTCGTCGCCACGCCGGGCTCCGGCTTCGGGCCCGCCGGTGAGGGCTATCTGCGCTTCAGCGCCTTCGCCCACCGCGAGGATGTCGAGGAGGCGATCGGTCGCCTCCGCCGGGTCTTCGCCAAACCTGGTTCTTGAAGCCTGCTGGAGCCTGCCGATCTGACCGAAGCGCCTTCCCGTCTGGGGTAGCCGGTCGCCTGGGGTAGCCGGTCGCCTGGGGTGGCCGGTCGCCTGGGGTGGCCGGTCGCCTGGGGTGGCCGGTCGCCTGGGGTAGCCGGTCGCCTGGGGTGGCCGGTCGCCTGGGGTAGCCGGTCGCCTG
>CALLCO010000188.1 GCA_937998695.1 Candidatus Ozemibacteraceae bacterium | reverse complement strand
GGGCGGGGGCGCGGGCTCGGGTGGCCGTTCCGGCGGGAAGAGATCGGGGTCATCGGGGCCCGGTTCGTCGGACCCCGGCTCATCAGGGAAGGGTTCCACGGGGGGGGTGGGGTCTTTGGGCGGAGTGACCGCCACCATCGGATCCTTGCCGGGACGGGGTTCAGGCGGGGTCACCACGTCGGGCAGGGCGGTGGGATCGTTCTCGAAGGGGTTGTCGGGAGTGGCCGCCGATCCGCCGGCCGCCGCCACCGGGGTGGCCCGCCGGGGGAAACCGGCTCCCCCGCCCAGGCGTTTGGCGGACGCGACCCCGTAGTTCTTGCAGTTGTAGAGGAACTGGAAGTCCTCGAAGATGACCTCGGAAGAGGGGTCGGCCTGCAAAGCCTTTTCCATCTCGTCGAATGCCTGGTTGATGTTGCCCTTCTGGAAGAGGATCCGGGCGAAGACGTGGTGGGTGAGGGCATTGGGATTGCCCTGGCGAGCCGTGGAAATGCGACGGGTGGCCTCGTCGAGGCGCCCTTCCTGGAACTCCACGTCGGCGAGGATGGTGAAGACCGCGGTGTCGTCGGGGTTGAGGCGGGCCCGCTTCTCGGCCTCCTTGCGAGTCCCCGGCAACAGCTCCTTTTTCAGTTTGGTCAGCTTGGGATCTTCGTCCCTGCGGGCCAGTTCAAGGTTGAGCACTTCGAGGTAGGCCTCGCAGTACATGCGGGCGGTCAGGAACTTCTTGAGGGTGGAATAATCGGCCGCCGGAGCCCCGTGGGCGATGCCGGTCCCGGCCAACAGCCAGGCGAGCCCCAGCACGGTCAGCACCCACCCGCGAGCGACAGCCCACTGCCGGCTTCGCTCCGGCGTCAGGGGACACCGCTCAGGCAATGCTCTTTCCACAATGCTGGCAGTAATAGTCGGCCGCGGTGTTGGGCTTCTGACAGTGGGGGCAGACCACCGCCCCTTCGGGCGGCGGAGTCCCCGCTCCGCCTTCCGCCTCCGGGGTTTCGGCCGGTGGGGCCGACCCGCCCATGCCGACATTCTGCCCCAGCCGCTGCATGAGGTTCATGGCCTCGGTCAAGCCTTTCTGGAAGGCCACGTTGTAGGGGTTGTCGGCCAGGAAGGCCCGATAGACCTCGACCAGTTCTGGCAGTTTGCCCATCTTCTGGTAGCATTCGCGCAGAACGGAGTGGACCAGCTCGTTGTTCATGTCCATCGACAGGACCTGCTCACAGAGCTTGAGGCACTCCTCATACTGCTGCCTTTTCAGGTGAAGCTTAGCGACCCCGAGGTAGAACTCGGGCTCCGCCTTCTGGCTCGACAGCATGGACTGGAAGACCTTCATGGCGAACTCGTCGGTGCGGCCCTTCTGCAGGTAGTACTTGCCAAGGGGTTTGAGCACGTCGGGATTGTTGGGCTCTAGTTCGAGCCAGCGCTCCAGCACCTGGACCCCTTCGGCAGACAGTACTTTCTGTGAGGTGTAATGCTGCCCCAGGAGCTGAACCAAGGCCAGGTTCTTCGCTTCGGTCTTGTAGAGGTTGAGCAGCTCGGGCAGGCTTTCGGGGGTCATCATCCGTCGCCCCAGATACGCGAAACCCAACCAGCGGTGAGCCTCCTCGTCTTGGGGGTTGCCCGACAGCAGGTGCTTGCACTCGCCGATGGCCCGGTCATAGGCAGCGGTCTTGAGGTAGGCCTGGGCCATGATCCGCGATATCAGCATGCCGTCAAACGGGGTGAGGATGGGCAACCGTTTGACGGCGTTGAGTTCGTTGATGCACTCTTTGTACATGCCCTTGTTCAGGAAATGGCGCGCCCGCTTGATGGCGGCATTCTTGTTGTATTCCGGCAGGTTGTTGTAGATGATATAGCCGATCCACAGGAGCAGGCCGATGATGACGAGCGGGATGACCACCGGGCCCCACTTGAAGGTGCCGGCTTTGTACAGAATGTCGTCGATGCCGGGATAGTCCGGGTCGGCGTCCTTGATCTCCTGCAGGATTTTGAACGCCGCCGCGGAGTCGCCCGACTGGAAATACAGATTGCCCAGGATGAACTTGGCCCGGTTGTTCTCGGGTTGCTTGGCCAGTTGCAGATTGGCGAGTTCCTTGGCTTTTTCGTTGTTGCCGGTCTTCCAATGGCAGTAGGCCAGGTAACTCAACTGATCGACGGCATAATCGGGCGGCAATTGCTCGAGGGTCTTGAGCGCTTCCTCGTATTCCCCGCTGCGATACTGCTCACGCCCTTTGTCCCAGAGGTCGCGGTGGTTGTCCACCGTGGAAATCTGGGCCAGTTCGGCATCGATATCCGGCCGGTATTTTTCGAGCTTGGCGTCAAGGGTGATGATGGCCAGAGCCTTGTCAAAGGCGCTGCGGGCATCCTTCAGGTTCTTGGCCTCGCGATAGCGCCGCCCCTCGTTGTAGCTGGCCTCGACGAGCTTGGCCCGCTCGGTGCTGGAACGCGGCAACCGCTCGGTCCGGCCCAGCTTCTTCATCAGCTCCTCTTCGATTGCCACCGCCTTGGCCAGGTGTTTCTTGGCCTCCGAGTTAGCGGGATCGAGATAGACGACCTGTTCGAGCAGGTCACGCGCCTCCAGCCATTTCTCGGCTGACACCTGTTGCATGCCGAGCGCGAACAGGTTCTTGGCCTGTTTCGAGGTCTCCATCGATTCGAGGGCGGCTTTGAGCTCCTCGTTGTCGGGATCGAGAGCCAGACCTGCCTCGAACTCCCCTTTGGCGCCCTCGAGATCGCCTTTGCCGAGCTGGGCCTTGCCCAGCTTCAGGTGGCCAAGGGCGCCGTCGCGCTGGGCCTTCTTGACGTCGGCCAGCAGTTCCTTGGCCCGTTCAGGGGCATCGATGGGATAGCGGGTGGCCTTGTCGGCATACTCGCGGGCCTTGGCCAGATTGTTGGCGGCGAACTCGGTCTTCGCCAGCATCAGGAAGACTTCGCCCAGGCTGGCCGAACGGTAGCTCGGCAGCTCCTTCTTGTTCTTGTCGAGCAGCTCGAGCCCGAGACGCCGCACGTCTTCGGTGCGATTGGCGGTGAAATGCTCCCGCAGGATGGCCACCCCGATCTCCAGCTCTTCGGGATTGACCTTGAGGATATCCTGGCGAAGGCTCTTGGCCAGAGCGGCGTCTTTCTTGTCTTCCGCGAGCCGCAGCTCCTCCTTGAGGACCTTGGAATACTCGTCGCGGTAGGTGGCATTTCCGGGCTCGAGTTCCCAGGCGATCTTCAGCTGCCGTTTCATGTCCTCTCGTTTGTTGACCAGGCGGAGCAGCTGGGCCGCGTGGTAATGCGGTTCGGCCCACTTGGGATCGAGCTTCATGGCCCGGGCCAGCAGGTCCTTGGCCTCGCTGTAATTGCCGTTGCGAATGGCCAGGGCACCCTTCCGGGTCAATTCCTTGGCGTCCTCCTGGGCCAGGCCCAGAAGGGGGCAGCACAGCAGGAGCAGCACCGCCCACCGGATCGCCGACGCTCGGACCTCGACCGTGCCGTTCATCCTCTACCCTCCGTGGAGTGACGGCCTTCAGTCTAAGCGATTTTCGCGACTTTGGCCAGTGCCTTCAGGGCGCACTTGCGGACGTCGGGGTCGGCGTCATTGCTGAGATCCTGGAGCAGGTCGGAGAACTGGACCGCCCCGATCTCGCCCAGGGCCCAGGCCGCCGAAGCCCGCATCTGTTTGTGCGACGAGCGCAGCATTTGCTTGAGGGTGATGACCGCCCCCATGCCCCCGAGTTTCCAGAGGGCGGCGGCGGCATTGCTGCGCACCCGGTTGTGGGAATCGTTCAGCAGGGGATAGATCAGATCGGCCAGCGACTGGTCATCGTGCATGGCGACCCCCTCGACGGCATTGGCCCGCACCCGCGCATCGTTGTCGCGGAGGGCGCGGGACAGCAGCACCAGGGTCTTGGGATGCCGGGTCACCCCGATGCTCTTGATCAGATTCGCCCGCACCCGGGCGTCTTCCTCGCTGGTAAACTTTTCGACTAGCCGGGATACCGCAAGGTCAGCGTTGATGTTGAGACAAGCGTTGACGATGTTGTCGCGAATCCCGGGCTCCTCCTCCTTGGGATAGGCGGTCAGGAGGTGCCCGATGGCCCGGGCGGTGCCGACCCGCCCCAGGCTGAGGACCGCCCGGTTGCGCACCGTGGGGGAAATGTCGCCCAGCAGGCCGAGCAGCAGATCGAGCGAGCGTTCCTCTTTTACGATGCCCAGGATGTAGGCGACCGAAGCCCGTTTGCGCGGATTGGGGGACCGCAGCTCGTCGGGCAGGGTGTTGAGGCCGAACCGGATCCCCCGTTCCCACAGGGATTTGATCGCATTGGCCCGCACTCGATTGTTGCGGTCGGAAACGAGCGCCTTGAGAATGTCGGGCACCTCGGGATGGTCGATATCCCCCAGGGCTTCGACCGCATTGGCCCGGACCCGTTCGTCCTCGTAGGTGAGAAAGGCTTTCAGCATCGGGATGAACTCGGGCGAACGATAGGTACCAATGATGCGGATACCCGAGGCCAGCAGGTTGGCATCCTCTTCGCGTTTGAGGAACTCGCACAACGCGCCCTTAACCTGGGGGGAACGCTTCCCTTCCAGGGCAAACAGCGCCTCGGTCCGAAGAAGGAGATTGGGCGACTCGAGGTAGGTCAGCACCATGCCGCTGATTTCGGCCTCTTCGACCCGGCGGGCGCCCTTGAGGGCGGCCGCCACGATCTCGGGACGCTCGTCGCGCAGGCCCTCTTTCAGGAACTCCTCGATCCCGGGGACGTTGTCGCGCAACGCCGTCTTCAGACAGAACAACCGGACCATCTTGTCGCGGTCCTTGAACAATTTCTTGAGAGTTGGGTAGTCCATCATGGTCATTTTGCCGCTTTGGGAAGGGATCTCCCAGGGGGGAAATACACCCCATAGGCGCCCAGTGTCCGTTGAGTATCCGGGAGGGTGATCCAGGCATCTTCCGCCGCAGGCGGCGGACCATCCTCGGCAGCGGACCCGAAAGGTTCCCGCCGTTGCAACGCCTTGGCCATCTGGACGCGAGTCCGTTCGTCACTGATCCGAACTTCGAATTCCCGGCCCGCATTCTCCGTATCGACGATCTTCACCCGATCGGGTTGGATGCGGGTCAGAACGAAGGGACTGCCCGGCAGGGCATGGCCTGCCCGGAGCAGCAGGACCCGGTCGTTCCGTTTCAGGATGGCCACCCG
>CALLCO010000187.1 GCA_937998695.1 Candidatus Ozemibacteraceae bacterium | reverse complement strand
CCGTCCAGGTCCGAACCGGCTTCCACCTGGATATGCAGCGAGATAGGCTCCTGGAAAAGGACCGGCGGCGGGCCGGACCGCCGCAGATCCTCGTTCAACAGCATTTCGTAGACCGGGACCCCGCCCCCCCATTCCGACACGATGAACGCCGCGAGGGAAGCGACCATCATCGGAAAAGCCAGCTTGAAGTTGCTGGTCATTTCCATGATCAGCGTGACGCCGGTGAGAGGGGCATGGACGACCCCCGAAAAAAAACTGGCCATGCCGATCACCGCGAAACCGGCCGCATTCACCCCGCCCGCCGGGATCAGCCAACGCAGGACGTCACCGACCCCATAGCCCACCTTGCCCCACCGCCCCTCCCATCTGCACGGTGGGCCCTTCTTGGCCCAGGGACAACCCGGCACCGATCGCCAGGCACCCTCCCAGAAACTTGACCACGACCAACCGGAGGGGCTCCAGGATCCGCACCCCCATCAATACGCCTTTCAGATGGGGAATCCCGCTGCCGGCCGCCGCCGGCGCCAGGATGCGGGTAGCGCGGGCCGTCCCCACGACCACCACGACGGCCCCCACCACCATCACCGCCCAACCGGGCCCGTTCACGGCCAGCCAGGCCTTCACCCACTCCCCACGCCATTGTTCGATCTGGTGCAGGGCAATCCGGAACGTGACCGCCAGCAGGCCCGCCACCACCCCGACGGCCATCGCCGCCAACAGTTGGAATCGTCGCTGTGTTCTCATCATGAGAAACGGGACACTCTCCTCCTGGGCCAAGGGAGCTGTCGGAGCGGAAGAACCAACCGGTTGCCACCGTCAGTGGAAAGAGGCACTGCCGCGGCCGCCCGCTTCGGTCCTCCCGAAGCCAGCCGGACCGCCCAGGGCCCGAATCGTCGTCTTCCTGAGTCCGCGGGCCTGGACGATCATATCACCAGAAACGCCCACGGACAAGGCGAAGA
Source organism: Candidatus Ozemibacteraceae bacterium (assembly GCA_937998695.1). GTDB lineage: Bacteria > Muiribacteriota > Ozemobacteria > Ozemobacterales > Ozemobacteraceae > Ozemobacter. The sequence continues at coordinate 1,807 of CALLCO010000187.1, read as the reverse complement.
TAAACGGCCAGCGGTCTGTGGTCGCCGGCCGGTCCAAGGGAAGGATAGCGAGGAGGCGGGTCTCCCCGTTCGGAAGGCTACTTAATGCGACGCAACACCGACACGCAGTTGGTGACCGCCGAACCACCGACGTTGAACGTGACGCCGATCGTGGGAGCTTTCTTGGGCGCCAGTCCGATGGGCTCGCCGATCAACTGCTTGTAGACCAGGGCGTGCATCGAAGCGCCCGTGGCTCCGACGGGGTGGCCCTTGGCCTTGAGGCCGCCGGACAGATTGACGCTGACCTTGTCTTCGGCGGTGAACCGACCGGCGGCGTAGTCATATCCGGCACGTCCGTGCTCCGACAGGCCCAGGGCCTCGGTCGTGAGCAGTTGGTTGATGGTGAAGCAGTCGTGCACCTCGGCGATGTCGATATCGGCAGTGCTGATGCGCGCCTCTTGGAAGGCCTTGGTCACGGCGTTCTTCCCGGCTTCCAGCAGGTGCTTGTTGGCACGCTGCGACAGCGGGAAATACTCGACCGAGTGTCCGATGCCGGCGATCTCGACGACCTTCTTGCGGGTGGCCTTGGCATTCTCGGTGGTGGTGAGCACCACGGCCGCCGCTCCGTCCGAGACGAGGGAACAGTCATGCAGCCGCAGCGGGGCGGCGATCATCAGGTTCGAACCCCGGCCCGTTTCGGGCAGGGCGAGGATGGCCTCGGCGGTCGCCGGGCCGTTCTGCACATGCGCCAATGGGTTGGCGGCCGCATTGCGGTAGCAGAGGGCGGCCACATGGGCCAGCTGGGTGCGCAGCTCCTGGTCAGACAGCTTGTAGTGCGCTTTGTACGCTTTGGCCAGCTCGGCGAACAGGCTGGGGAACGTGGCCCCCCTTCCGCCTTCTTCAGGAAAATACGAACAGGTGGCCAGGGTGGCCGTCATCGACGGAGTGTCGAGCAGGTTCATCTTCTCGACCCCGATGACCAGCACGTTCTTGTAGCGTCCCGCTTCGATGGCGTAGACCGCGTCGTAGATGGCCACGGACGACGAGGCACAGGCGCACTCGGTGCGGGTCATCGGCTTGAACCGGAACGACGGATCGATCGCGGTGGCGATGGGCGCCACGTGCTCCTGGTTGACGAAGCGCGACGGGGAACAGGACCCGATCCAGACCGCATCGATGTCCTTGGCTTCGAGCCCGGCATCCTTGATCGCGCCGCGCCCGGCCTCGATGATGAGGTCGTAGAAGGAGTGGGTGTCGATCTTGCGCTTGAACGAGATCATGTCTTTGACCTCGATCAGGGCTCCGAATTTGGTGTTGTAGGCGCCGATGATGCTGACGTTGCTCATGGATGGTCCTCCTTGGTTACTTGGCCAGGCCGTTGGAGATCAACCCACCGGTGATCTCGAGGCAGGTGGCGTCGATGGCGTCGTTCTGGGCGGCGTAGGCGATGAGGTCGGCGATCTCTTCCGGCTCGATCAGGCGCCCGATATGGACGCCCTGCAGGATGCCGGCCAACGCCTCTTGGTTCATGCCTCGCACCATGGGGGTGCCGACATAGCCGGGGGCGATGGCGACACAGCGGATGTTCTTAATGCCCCGCATCTGGAACTCGCCGACGATGATCTTCGGCCAGAGGGCGATGGCGGCCTTCGTCGAGGAGTAATTCAACTGCCCGGTCTGACCGACTTTGTTGACCGAGGAAATCGGCACCAGCAGGCCCTGATAGCCGTTGTTCACCATGCGGATGGCGGCCTCGCGGATGGTGATAAAGCTGCCGACCAGGTTGACATCGACGACGGCCTTGAACTGGTCGGTGGTCATCGCCTTG
>CALLCO010000186.1 GCA_937998695.1 Candidatus Ozemibacteraceae bacterium | reverse complement strand
CCATTTTCGCCCTCGTATCTGCCGATGGCAGGCCCTCTTCTCGGCTCTGGCCATTGGTCGCCTCCCGTTCCTCAGCGGCTTCGTCAGAGGTGCTTCTCCCTAGGGTTTGGGCCCGCCTTGGGCCTGCCCCCGAATCAAGGGTGGCGAAATCGACCGCTCCCAACTGCTCGTGGCTGGCGGCATTCAGTGCCAGGGATTCAGGCAGGTCGTCAATGCTGGCCTCCGTCTGGAACGTGGCCCCACTGATGCCGGTGGCAGTCAGCGCAGCCCGCTGGCCCTGCGGGATGGTGACTTCCTTTTTCATGCCCAAATGGAGGATTCTCAGGAACCCTCCCTGGGGGGTCTCGATGAAGGTGCCTTCCGGAAGGCTTTCTCCGAGGAGGGGCTGCCAGGGCTTTCCTTTCCCGAGGGTGGCTCGCACCTCCCCTTCGATGCCGGTAACGAGAGCGATCTCCCGGGCCTGCCCGGGAAGCCCGGCCAGGCACCACAACACCGTCACCGCCAGCACCAACTTTGAAACCGACGTTCGCATGATCACCCTCCTTCGGTCGCGGGTATGCCATCGGCCGCCGGGGTGAACAACCGGACCTGACGTTCCTTGCCCCTGATCGATTGTTCCCCGAGTTCTTTCCATGCACACACTCCGCGAGCCGCTTGGACCACTTCCTCACTGGCAATGATATCCGTACCGTACTGCTTGTTCAAGGCTTCCAGGCGGGAAGCCGTATTGACCGTGTCCCCGATCGCCGTGAACTCGATCTTCCGTTCGGAGCCGATGTTGCCGACAACGGCCGGCCCGACGTGAAGGGCGATCCCCACCCGGATGGCAGGGCAATCGCACTAAACCGTACATCTCTGGAAGTGGGGCTGCTCAAAAACCGCGCGCACTGCCGTACCTCGCCCTCGTTGGAAACCCGCATCAATTTTTCAATCGTACAGAGAGGGAGACTGGGAAACGGGCTTCCAGCGCGAAATATTTAATGCGATTGCCCTGCCGGGGAGAGGACCGGCGCCGTTCCCCCTGGCGCCAGAATGCCCTGGCGAAAATGAGGTTCGCCCCCAAATACCATTCCGCAGGCTCGGATCGGTGGCCTCGGGTTCGGCTCGATTCGTCGTCCGAACCTCGCAGAATCGCCAGCCATGGCGATCTGCGAGGCGCGAGCCGCCCGCGGCCCGGGCCATCCAGGCCTCGCGGGACGTCGAATCGGCCTCTCCCTCGGACCGATCCGGCCTGCTCCATGTGTGTCTTCCGGCGAATCCGGCCACAGGGTGGAGGTTTCAACTACGGTGGTGGAGTAGACCTCAGAATCTGGCAATTACTCCACCTCCCCAGAGCCCTGGGATGGCCTGGTATAATGATGAGGTATCGGCACACAAGGAGGGTCGGTGTATGTTCACCCGCTCCAGCATCCTGGTCATCCTGGTTTGTGCGTTGAGTGCGCTCCCCGTCTGGGCTGGCGCCCCGGGCGGCGGCGAGGCCTTCCCCGACGGGTTCCGTTGGGGCACTCTGCTCTCGGCGCACGCCGTCGAGGGCAACCACCTCAACGACTGGACCCTGTGGGAAAGCCAGCCCGGCAAGATCGCCGACGGGTCGGTCAGCGGCGCCGCCGTCAACCACTGGGAACTGTTCCCCGAAGACATCGCCTGGATGAAAAAGCTGGGCCAGAACGCCGCCGTCGTCTCCCTCGAATGGAGCCGCCTGCAGCCGGCCAAGGGCGGTCTCGACCCCGCCGCCGTCCAGAACTACCGGGCCCGCTTCGCGACCATGCGCCAGCAGGGCATCGTGCCCATCGTCATCCTGTGGGACCGCACCCTGCCGCAATGGGTGGCGGCCTACGGCGGCCTGCTGATGCCCGCCGTCATCACCGACTTCCAAGACTACGCCGGCCTGTGCGCCCAGGCCTTCGGCGACCTCGTCGACCACTGGGTGACCCTGCGCGACCCCAACGGCTTCATCGCCAAGGCCTTCAAAGACGGGAAATTCCCCCCCGGCATGTCCGATGTCAAATTCCTCAGTCTCGCCACCATCAACCTGATCGGCATGCACCGCGGCGCCTGGCAGGCCCTCAAGACCGGTGACAAGACCTCCCCCACCGGCGTGCCGCCCGCCCAGGTCGGCGTGCTGGTCAGCATGAACTGGGTGCGCCCGCATCGCCCCAACCACCCCATGGATGTCACGGTCGCCCGCACCTCCGACCTGCTGGGCGCTTGGTCCTTCCTCGACCCCATCATGAAGGGCGATCTGCTCGAAAACGCCCCGCCCCCCGGCCAAAGCCAGGGCCAGAAAGGGAAGGGCGTGCCCACCCCCGGCCAGACCGGCACCATCAACGGCGCCCCGCCCGCCTCGCCCAAGGGCGTCCCCGAAGCCCCGCCCATGCCGCCGCCCACCCAGGCTCCGCCCTCCTATGCCAACCGCCGCGCCGACTTCATCATCGTCGCCTACCAGGGCCTGACCGAAGTCAAGTTCAACGTCCTGCAGGCCCTCAGCGTGGAAAAGATCGTCCCGCCCGGTGCCCAGCTCGACGACGAAGGACAGATCATCTTCCCTGAAGGTCTGACCAACGTGCTGCTGTCGTTGCGCAAGTATCCGGTGCCCGTGTTCGCCATGGTCGGCATCGCCGACGCCACCGGCCAGAAACGGGCCGCCTTCCTGTCCGATCACGTGCGACAGGCCCGCGCCGCCATCGTCCAGGGCTGCCCTCTGCGGGGCTTCTTCTACGACGGCCTGCTGGCCGGTTTCGAGTATGACCGCGGCTTCGCCCTCAAGAAGGGCCTGCTCAACGTCAACACCCGCATCCAGGAACGCAAGCCCGCCCCCGGCGCCGACGTCTTCCGCGCCCTCGCCACCAGCAACGGCACCAGCGACAAGCCTATGCGCATGCAGCGGCCCAAGGTGCCGGCCGCCGGCGGCGCCTTCGCCACGCCCGCCACCCCTGGCGCCCAGCCCCCCGCCGCCACCGACCCTGGCGCCGACCTGCCCCCCACACCCGCCCCCGGCGCCCCGCCCGAAGGCACCCCCACTGATTCCACCGCCGCCGACCCTGATGGCGTCGAGCCCGCTCCTCCGCAATAAAACCTCCTGATTCCAGCCACCCCTCCCCCCGGCCACCCGCCAGGGGGATCGCTTTCTGGCGCCTTCCGTTTCGTGGCACCGCCACCCGCCGGCCGGTTGTGGTAGAATCTCCCCGCGTCGCAGACCCGACGATCTCACCAGGAACCCAAGGAGGAAAGGGATGAGCCTGCGGATCGAGGAACATCCGATCCTGACCTTCAAGAAAGGGAAGAAGGTCACCTTCACGCTCGACGGGAAGAAGATGGAGGGGTTCGAAGGCGAACCCATCGCCGCCGCCCTGCACGCGGCCGGCATCCGGCTGTTGCGGCACAGCCCGCACAAGAACCGGGCCCGCGGCTTCTTCTGCGCCATCGGCCGTTGCTCCAGCTGCATGATGGAAGTGAACGGCGTCGTCAACACCATGACCTGCATCACCCCCCTCGCCGCCGGCATGGAGGTGAAAACGCAGAAAGGCCACGGGGCGATCGAGCCATGAGCCGCCATACCGAGATCTTCGTGGTCGGCGGCGGGCCGGCCGGCCTGTCGGCGGCCATCGTCGCCGCCGAGCTGGGCGGCAAGGTCCTGCTGGTCGACGACAATTCTAAGCTGGGCGGCCAGCTGATCAAGCAGACCCACCGGTTCTTCGGCAGCAGCGCCCGCGACGCCGGCATCCGCGGCATCTCGATCGCCGACAAGTTGTGCGAGGACGTCCAGGCCCACAAGAAGAACCTGCAGGTCCTGCTCGACACCTCGGCCGTCGGCTTCTACGGCGACGGCGAGGCCGGCATCCTGTCCCCCGACCGCTACGAGAAGGTCACCTACGAACGGGTGGTGGTCGGCACCGGCGCCGTCGAGAACAGCCTCAACTTCGAGAACAACGACCTGCCCGGCATCTACGGGGCGGGCGCGGTCCAGACCCTGATGAACGTCCACGGCATCCGGCCCGGGCAGAAGATCCTGATGATCGGTTCGGGCAACATCGGCCTGATCGTCAGCTACCAGCTGCTGCAGGCCGGGGTGCAGGTCGTCGGGGTCGTCGAGGCGATGCCGACCATCGGCGGCTACCTCGTCCACGCCAGCAAGATCCGGCGGCTGGGCGTGCCGATCATGACCGGCCATACCATCGTGCGGGCGCTCGGCACCGACGGCGTCACCGGCGCCCTGTTGTGCCGGCTCGACGACAAGTACCAGCGCATTCCCAACACCGAGTTCGAGGTGGCCTGCGACTGCATCTGCCTCGCCGTCGGCCTGTCGCCGCTGATCGACCTCTTCCAGCAGGCGAAGTGCAAGATGGTCTTCGTGCCTGAACTGGGCGGGCTGGTGCCCCTCCACGACGGGAACATGCGCACCACCAACCCCCGCGTCTACGTGGCCGGCGACGCCTCGGGCATCGAGGAAGCGACCACCGCCATCCTCGGCGGCCGCATCGCCGGAGCCCGCGCCTACGAGAGCATCCACGGCCCGTCGGCGGCGGCCCAGAAGATCGTCGACGACGCCAACCTCGAGCTGAAATCGCTGCGCGCCGGCTCGACCGGAGACCGCATCCGGTGGGGCCGCGAACGCCTCTCCCAGGAGATCGCCGCATGCTGATCAACGACGGCATCATCGCCCCCCAGGAACTCGCCCCCATCCTGCCTTCCGAAGAACGGCTGAAGAAAGGCCCCGTGGCCATCGTCGAGTGCATCCAGGACATCCCGTGCGACCCGTGCGTCTCGGCCTGCCCGCGCAAAGCCATCTCGATGCGGGAAGGCATCACCGACAAGCCCGTCCTCGACCCTGCCCTCTGCAACGGCTGCACCCTCTGCGTCGCCAGCTGCCCGGGCCTCGCCATCTTCATCGTCAACCTGGCCCACGCCGCCCGCGCCGCCACCGTCACCCTGCCCTACGAGATGCTGCCCGTGCCGAAGGAGGGCGAGGTCGTCACCGCCCTCGACCGCGCCGGCAAGGCCATCTGCGAGGCCAAGGTCCTCAAGGTCATGAAGCACAAGAAATACGACCGCACCCTGACCATCACCATCGAGGTGTCCAAAGACCAGGCCATGAACGCCCGGGCCATCCGGGTCGCGCCGAAAGGAGGCCGCCCGTGAAGATCGTCTGCCGCTGTCAAGACATCACCGAAGAGGAAGTGGTCGCCGCCATCCGCCAGGGTGCCACCACCATCGACGAGATCAAGCGCCTGGTTCGTGCCGGTATGGGCCCCTGCCAGGGCCGCACCTGCCGCCGCCTCGTCTCGCAGATCATCAGCCGTGAGCTGAAGAAGCCGATGGCCGAGATCTTCCCCCCCACCTTCCGGCCGCCCAACCGACCGGTGCCGTTCGCCCTGGTCATGGCCGAATACAAACGCCAGGAGGCCGAAGACCGCAAGAAGGCCGAAAAGACCGCCAAGACCGCCAAGACCGCGAAACCGGCGAAGGAGGGGAAGAAGCCATGAAGACCCGCTTCGACGCCATCATCATCGGCGGCGGCATCCTCGGCGTCGCCACCGCCTACGAACTGGCCAAGGCCGGCGTGAAAGACATCTGCGTCATCGAGCGCCACTACCTCGCCGCCGGCTCGACCGGCCGTTGCGGCGGCGGCTTCCGCCAGCAGTGGAGCACTGAACCCAACACCCGCCTGGCCATGGCCTCGGTCAAACGCCTCGAGGGAATCGAAGAGGAGCTCGGCTACCAGACCGAGTTCTTCCAGGGCGGCTACCTGATCCTGGCCCACTCCGACGAAGATGTGGCCCAGTTCAACAAGAACGTCGCCATGCAGCAACGCCTCGGCCTCGGGGTCAAGACCGTCACCCCCGACGAAGCCCGCGAGATCGTTCCCTTCCTCGATACGACCCAGATCAGGATGGCCACCTGGTGCCCGACCGACGGCCACATCAGCCCCTTCCTGCTGACCCAGGCCTACGCCAACGCGGCCCGCCGCCTCGGGGTCGAGATCCACCTGTGGACGACCGTCACCGGCCTGATGAAGAAGAGCAACACCTTCTTCGTCATGACCGACAAGGGCCCCTACGAGTGCACCAAGCTGTTCAACTGCGCCGGCAGCTTCTCGCGCAGCATCGGCGAGATGCTCAACGTCGAGATCCCGGTCGACCCGTACCGCCACGAGATCCTGGTCACCGAGCCGGTCGAACGCTTGTGGAACCCCATGGTCATCAGCTTCGGCGTCGGTCTCTACTCGCGCCAGGAGAAGAACGGCGGAGTCGTCATGGGCATGGGCGACCCCAACGAGCCCGTCGGCACGTATGTCGGCAGCTCGATGCACTTCATGTACGAGATGAGCCGCCGGTTCACCACGCTCTTCCCTAAACTCTCGGGGCTGCGCATCGTGCGGCAGTGGGCCGGGCTCTACGAGATGACCGCCGACGCCCAGCCGATCCTGGGGCCGGTCGACGAGGTCGAGAATTTCTACCAGGCCAACGGATTCTCGGGCCATGGCCTGATGCTGGCCCCAGCCGTCAGCCAGCTGCTGGCCGAACTGGTCACCACCGGCAAGACCTCGATGCCCATCGACGATCTGCACGTGCGCCGCTTCCGGGGGGCACAGACCTTCCACCGCGAGAAGTCAGTCGTCTGAATCCTCTCCTCCCCTTCCCTGCCCCTCCATTCATTGTCCAGTGGAGGGGTTTTCGTTCCTGGGGCCTTTTTCCGGGGAAAATGGCTCCTCCCGCCCTCCCAAACAGTGACACCCGAGCCGGATTCTCTTTGTCCTTGGGTTTTAGGTTCTCCAAGCGCCGAACCGTTCTTTTTGCCTCCCAGCCCGTTTCCACCCCCTCCCAATCTCTTGCCTGACTTGAGGTGGCGGTCGATGGCGTGGAGTCTCTATCAAACCGGCTAGAGGGGGGGGAGAGATTAGCCATTTTGGGGTTCCCCCCCAGTGGGCATGTCGGGTATAATTGAATAGTCCACACCAGTTTTCAAGGGAGGGAACCATGCATCCGTTGTTCCGTTGTCTCGCCATCCCCCTGGTCGTCGTCGGGTTGCTCGTCGGCCCCGCCCTGGGCCGCACCCCCGTCACCACCATCTCCTCCGACGGTGACCCCCTGCAGGATGCCCCCATCGTCATGTGCGTCCCGGTCACGGCCGGCAAGGGCAGCTTCTTCGGCAACCTGCTCGGCAAAGCTCTGAACCTGCCCAAGACCGTCAAGATCAACGAGATCGGCTTCCTGGCCAATGCCCTGTCAATGGAAGCCTTTCAGGCTGTCGCCGACGAACCTTCCAGCTTCCACAGCAAAGTGGTGCGCCCCTACCTGCTCAACAGCAAGGAACTGGCCGATTCGCTGAAGCTGCGCCGCACCGCACGCCAGATCAAGTATCAGGTCATCGCCAACGAACTGAAGAAGACCAACAAACTCTCGGAAGAGGAAAAGAAGCTTGTGCTGGGCTACCTGTCGCAGCAGGTCGGCGCGCCGGTTGTCATCCTGGCGAAATCGCCGCTGCCGTCCTTCCTGCCCGAGCCCGGCCCCTGCATGATCCCCATCGGCATCGAACGGGTCGACCCCAAGACCGGCGCCCGCCTCGGTCTCGAGACCTCGGCCATCTGCGTTCTCGACATCGAGGCCGAAGGCAAAAAGCTCTTCTCGGTGAAAGACGCAGTTGACAACGACACCCTCGATCTCGTCGTCGCCCACGAAAACGCCCACGCCATCATGTTCGACATGTACGGCAAGAAGTTCGCCGAGATCGAACGCATCTCGACCAACGGACACGATGCCCCCTACATCACCGACCAGGGTCTGGGGTACATCGAAGGGTGGGCCGAGGCCTTCGAAGCCGTCTACGGACCTGCCAACCCCAAACTGAAAGAAAAAGACCGCAAGAAGTACAATATCTCGGAGTTCCTCTTCAGCCGCCAGGATCCCATCCGCCGCGAGCGCTACATCTGGGCCCGCCCCACCGGCAAAAAGACGGGCGTGCTCAAGAACGGCAGCCAATTGATGGCTACCGAAGGCGTCATCGCCGGCCTGTTCTACGACATCCTGACCAACCGCGCCCTCAACGCCCCCTTCGAGAAGTGCGTCACCGCCATGCTGCTCTTCCAGCCCCAGTCGTTCATGGATTTCGTGAAGGCATATGTGAAGCTCTACCCCGACGACAAGAAAACCCTGTACCGCATCGTCCTCGAGAACACCAACTACGCCACCATGGACCGCCAGGCCATCGACCTGTATGCCGCCTACTATCAGTCAAAACTGGCATACGTTCAGAAGAAGTGCAGCAAAGAAGACCACCTCAAGGCTAAGAACGCCTTCATCACCTTCAAGGAAGACCTCTTCAAGAAGGCCCTCAAGAACGACACCCTGTTTGCCAACGTCGGGCCGCAGTTGTGGTTCACCGGGAAACTCAAGCTCGATGACAAGAAGCCCGGTCTGTTCGACCTCAAGGCCAAGATCGCCAAGAAGCTCGGAAAAGATCCCAACGTCTGGGAGTTCCGACTCGATCTGAATACCGTTACCCACAAGATGCTGCGGGTGATCGGCTTTGACGAGTCTGCCGCCGCCAACGTCATCGAAGCCCGCCAGAAACGTGGATTCTTCACCGGCGACGTACTCAAGCTGCTGGGCGAGACCGCCGGGGCCGATGCCTTCGCCAAGGTCAAAGCCCAGACAGGCCTGGCCGTCTACACCCACAAGGGCCCGACCGCCCCCGATACCGCTGCCGCCCTGTTGTGGCCTGAAGACATCGAAAAACTCCCCGTCACCGGGGAGGAGTGACCCCACCCGGGGTCCCCACCGCGAGGTGAGCCCCGCCGATTCCCGGTTACACTACCCGGGCTTCCGCCAAGGAAGCCCGGGTTCTGTTTCCGGACTCGCCACCCGCCGACCGCCTCCCGCCGGTGGCCCACTCCCTGCCTATACGCGCGGGCACCACACCGAAAGAGATCGCAGACAACCGGCAGACAACCACCCTTCGCCAGTCGTCATCCTCTCCCCGGACATTTCCCCGGAGCGTCCCGACAGCGACCACGGAGCTTTGTCGAACCCGAAACAGACCGGCAAGGGAACGCAATGGCGAAATGGGGTACCGACCGACAGGGGTGCCCCGTTTCGGAGAAACTGATGGAGAAGGGGGTTACTTCCACCAGCCCGCTCCCCGCAGGGTTCCCGTTTTTCCTTTCAGGAGGCGCCACCCTTCCTCCCACCAGGTGGTGGCAGGGCGGCGAGCGGTGGGAATCTGGGAAGAACCCGCGTGAGGGGTCGAGACCGGCCCTGCATCGGCATGGTTCCCGGGGTGGGGCGTGCCGCGGGTGGCGCGACGCTCGAGATAGGTGGGGCGGAAGACGGCCTGTTTCAGCATCGGGTCCTCATCCTTTCGAGCAGGACGGCCCCGGCCACGGCAGGCCGCTCAGGTCTTCCAGCTCGCTCTTCAGCTTGTGCATCTGGGAATCGATGGCGTTCAACCGTTCGATCTCGTCCCGGCACTTGGTGGTGATAGCCTCCTCGATGGCGCGCTCCTCGCGCTTCAAGGCTTCCAGGGAGTTGGTCAGGAGTTTGACGCGCAGCGCCTGCTCGGGCGACAACGGCACCTTGGTCGGGTTCCGTTTCCGGTTGAAGAGAGGGATCAGCATGCCCATGGAAAGGCCCTCCTTGCCTGGTCGATTCCAAGGACCCACCCGCATGACCGGAGGGCCCTATGGTTGTCTATCGGCGTTCGCCCCCCGCCAGTTGACCCCCGAAAAACCGTCCGGCGAGGGATCTTCCCGATCCACCGCCTGTCGCCTTCTGCCGCGCCCTCCCGCCATCGACACTCCCCCGTTCTTTCCTTCCTGCCACGACCCGGCCGGCCGGTTGAAACCTCGGAGGGCTTGGGGTATCATGGCGACCTATGGAATCATCGTCCCCAACCGCCTCTGCCCGCCCCGCGGCCGCTTCCCGCCTGTCCTGGGGCCTGCTCGCCGCCGGTCTGGCCCTGATGGGGTTGGGCGTCTGGTTGGACGAGACCGCCCGCATCCTCGACAAGGCTACGCAGGTCTGTCTGCAGTGCATCGGCATCGGATGAACCTCCGCCTCCTCGTCCAGGCGATCGCCACCTTTCTGACCAATGCCCATCTCAAGGGCTTCTTCACCGGGAAGATCTACGACGGCGCCCTGAAACGCACCTGCGTCCCCACCCTCAACTGCTACAGCTGCCCCGGCGCCCTTTTCTCCTGCCCGGTCGGCGCCGCCCAGGTCATCCTGTCGAGCGGCGGTACCGGCGACAACGCGGGCGGCACCAGCGAAGCGGCGGCGGCCGTTCCCCTTCGCGAGAAGGCCTGGAACATCCTGACCGGCACCCCCCTGTTCGTCCTTGGCCTGATGACCGCGGTGGGCGCCCTGGTCGGCCGCGCCACCTGCGGCTGGCTCTGCCCTTTCGGCCTCCTGCAGGACCTCCTGCACCGTCTGCCGGTGCCCAAGGTCCGGCCACCCCGGGCTCTGCGCCTGGGCAAGTATCTGTTCCTGGTGGTGCTGGTGATACTGATGCCCCTGTTCTGGGTCGATGCCTCCGGCTTCAGCGAACCGGCCTACTGCAAGTATGTCTGTCCCGCCGGCACGCTCCAGGGTGGCATTCTCCTGCCCGCTCTCAACCCCGACCTGCGCAGCCTGCTCGGCAAGCTCTTCGCCTGGAAGCTCACCCTGCTCGTCCTGTTCCTGCTCACCATGCCGTTCATCGCCCGGCCCTTCTGCAGCTGGGCCTGCCCGATCGGCGCCTTCCTCGCCCCCTTCAACCGGGTCAGTCTCCTGCGTCTCACCTTGGAGGCGGACCGCTGCGTGAAGTGTGGCGCTTGTCGCCGGGCCTGCGTGGCGGGGCTCGATCCGGTCGATGAACTCGACGCCCCCGACTGCGTGCGGTGCCTGGCCTGCGTGCGGGCCTGCCCGCTCCACCTGATCAAGGCGGAAGCACCGTTCCTGCCCACGGCCGCTCCCCCCACGCCGACGGCGGCCCCCGCCTCGGCTGACCCCTCATCCCGCTGATCCGTTGCGGCCCCCGCACCACGTGGGGCCAACGCCCCATGGAGGTTGTCTCATGAAACATCCGTTGTCCGTCCTGCCGATCCTGGCCGCCCTGTTTTGCTTCGGCATCCCGACCCTCCACGCCCAGACCGGGCCGGCCCCGGCCTTCACCCTTCCCACCCCCGACGGAACGACCATTTCCCTCGAACAGTACAAGGGGCAAATCGTCCTGCTCGATTTCTGGGCCATTCTTTGCCCCCCTTGCCGGGCCGAGATTCCCGGCTTTATCGACATCACCAACAAATACAAGGACAAAGGGGTCGTCGTCCTCGGCCTCTCGCTCGACAAGGAGGCCGGCAAGCTCCGCAAGTTCGTCGAGGACAACAAGATCAACTACCCGATCCTGATGGCCTCCAAAGAGGTGCAGGTGGCCTACGGCAATGTCCAGGCCATCCCCACCACCTTTGTGCTCGACCGGTCCCACACCATCGTCAAGAAGCACGTCGGGTTCACCGAGCAGGCGGTCTTCGAAGCCGAGCTCGACGAACTGCTGCGCACCCAACCGCCCCCCGGGCCCGCCAGCCCAACGACCACGGAAACCGGGCCCGCCCCCACCCCGGTCCCTGAACCGGTCACCCCCACCACCCCAGGAGAGTCGGCCCCGCCACCGGCCGCCAGCGACCCCGCATCACCCAGCGGGCAGCCCTGACCCACCCCGTCTCGTCCGTTCACCCCCGAATTTCCCAGGTTTCTCCCATTGGCGGAAGGGGGTGGCTCTTCCAGGGCCACATGGAAGGGCATGCTTGAACCCAATCGATATTTCCGACGTTCAGCTCCGGCAGATCGGTTCTTCCCAGTCCAGTGCGCACTACATCTCCGGGTATGGCCGAAAGAGCCTGGAGGGGAAGAAGAACGCACTCGGGTCACTGGGTGCCCTCTGCACGTTCGGCAATGTCAATGCCTACTACTTCTTGCTCGACAAACTCTACGCGATCGGATTCCCCGAGGACATCGCCGCCGTTCATGAGAAGATGACGATCCTGGCTCAGGCCGCCATGTTCCCCGAGCCGGCCGAGTTGATCGATTTTACCGCGAAAGAACTGGCCGGATTTCCACAACCCTGACCAACCGACACCAACCGACAATGGGTGGCAGCCCTGTTGCGGTTTCTGTCGGACAAGCGGTCGCCCCAGGTTGTCACCCACCTGCGCCGCATCCTGGACACCAACCCCATGACTCGGCGGCTGCGGGTGATTATCCGTCAGATCTTCGACCCTCCCCGGGAAGGGATGCTCTTCGACCTCGCCGATTGAGCCAAGCCCGCCGGACGCGGATGGAATCAGCCGATACCGCTCTCGACGACAACCGGCTCAGCGCAGGATGACACCGTCGAGCCAGAGGCTGGCACCGGCGGGGATCTGCGCCACGAACCGCAAACCGACCGCGCGCGCCACCGCCTGCTCCTGCCCTTCGAATCGTACCCGGGCGCGGAACCTATTGACCTGCCACAGGTCAGCCTTGGCGGTGAAATCCTTGTCGATGAGGCGACGGCTCAACGGGTTGCCAGTCTCATCAAGAAACTCGAGCAAGCAACGGCCCTTGATCTCACCGGTGCCACAGAAATGGAAGGTCCCATGGAGTTCCTGGGCCTCCTTAAGGGAGGTTAAAGGAATGGGGGGAAACTTCACTTCGGTTTCCCCGCTGCCAGCACTCTCCATCCGCAGCGAAGCGTAGCCGGTCTTGAACCGCTGGGTGTCCCGGGCCAGCGCTCCGGGGGTGCCATACACCCCTTCGGGGAGTCCGCCGGGCCCGGCATATTCGAAATCGCCACCCGCCAACAGATTTTGGAGCCGGGGAACCCCGGCTCGTTGCAGCAGGAGATCGTCGAACCAGACGCTCCCCCGCGACATCGGGCCGCTTTGCAAGATCACCCGGATGAACGTCGTGTCCTTCTGCAGGTGGCGGCCGGGAGTCGTGCCGCCTTCGAATACACCTTGTACTTTCTCCCAGGAGGATGTCACAGGATGGTTGGTCAGGATGGGCCAGATGAACCCGCGCAGGCGCTTCTTCGCGTCGTAGAGTTCGGCCCCGATGCTCACCCGCTGCCCCTCGCCCTCGCCGCGAACCGCCCCGCTGAACGTCAGCCGGCTGTCGGGTTTGACGGCGATGAACTCTGATATCACCCGCACTGGGCGATTCCAGGAATCGGCGACCACCTGCAAAGATCGCCGACCAGTGAGCGCCCAGCCCTCTGCCAGGAAAGCCTTGCCCTCTTTGACCGCCCAGGCATCGGGTTGGCCGCGGGCCACGAGGTCGGTCTCGAAACTGCCGTTCTGAAGGAGGTTCTCCTGCACGTCCGACAGCGGGTTGAACGACAGGCTGAAGTCACGGGTCTCGGCTGCCTGGAGCTTGCGGAGATTGTTGCGAGCGAAGTTCACGCGATCCTGCGAGGGCGGATGGGTGCTGAGATACTGCAACAACCCTTTCTCGCCTTTCCCGAACTTGGCGACGAATTTCTCCCACAAAACGACTTGCGCCGATGGATTGAAACCTGCTGCGAACATCTTCGCTTGCCCGAGTTCGTCGGCCTCGAATTCGTCTTCCCGCGAGAACCGCAACATGGTCAGCGCCCCCACCAGCGCCCCCCAGGTTTCACGATCACGCTTGTTCTTGACCGCCTTCTGCAGAATCAACTGGAAAGCCGCGTTCTGCCGGAAATGCTTGAGCGAATGCCGCCGTTCGGCGTGGGCCAGCTCGTGGGCGAGTACCGCCGCCAGCTCATCATCCGACCCGACGAAGTCGAGCATGCCCTTGTAGATGAAGATGTTCCCGCCGGGGATGGCGAAGGCGTTGACGGTGTCACCTTCGTAGACGGTAAGATCGTAGTCGAAGCCGCGATCACGGAACTGGGTCTTGACCCGATGGAAGATGGTGTTGACCCAACGCAGGGTCTCGGGGTCCTTCACCTTCTTGTTGGTCAGGTTGAGGAACCACTTCACCTCCTGACCGAACCGCTTCTCGGCCTTGACGTCGCCGCTCAACCACAGCAGCATGTTCACTTCCTGGTAGGTCGAATAGGCCTTCACGAGATCCTTGAGGATGTTGCCGGCCCACGCGCCGGTGGCGAGGCACAGAAACAGGGCAAGAATCAGCCCACGGATGATGGTCGTCTGGCGTTGCATTGGTCGTCACTCCATCGGTTGGTCTACCCCGGGTGAACCCGGTGGTCGCTATCCGTCAACGGCCCCAAGGACAGCCGGATTGCGCAGGTCTGTCCTGTTGTACTCCGAAGCGAATCCTGGTGTCAAAGCCACCCGGGTGAAAAAAAACTTTAACTCCAGGGTTGGCAATTGGAAATGGCCATGCCTATACTGAAGCCACTGAATCTCCTAAACTCTTGCCAGACCAGAAGGGGGAGAAATGCTGAAAAACCTGACCCACATCCACCGGCCCTCGACCATCGAGGAGGCCTGCGCCCTGCTGGCCGCGCCGGATTGCAAGAACATCGCCCTGGCGGGTGGCACCTATCTGGCGGAATCACCCGACACTACGATCCAGGGCCTGGTCGACCTGACCGGTCTCGAGCTCAGTTACATCCGAGAGACAGGGGAAGGCTACGCCATCGGCGCCATGACCCCCGTCCAGGACATCTTCAAGTCGAAGTTGCTCAAGGGCGCCACCGGCCACCTGCTGAAATCGGCGGCCGGCCGGATCGGTTCCACCCTCCTGCGGCACTCGATCACCGCGGGCGGCAACCTCGTCAGCGTCTTCCCGTGGTCTGATCTTCCCCCCGCGCTGCTCGCCCTCGACGCCGAGGTCCAGATCCGCAAGGGCATCCCCAAGCGCACCATTCCCGTGCAGACACTGCTCGAGAAGAACCCGCGCGACTTCCTCGACAAGGCCGAACTGGTCACCGAGATCCACGTGCCCGCCTACGGCGCGACCACCGGTACCAGCTTCACCAAGTTCGCCAAGACCGCCAACGATTACAGCCTGGTCACCGTGGCCGTCCGCATCACCGTCCTGCAGGGTCTGATCCGCGACGTGCGCATCGCCCTCAGCGGCTGCACCAAGCAGCCGGTCCGCCGCCAGGAAGCGGAAGCTTTCCTGAAGGGGCAGACCCCCACCCCCGAGCGACTGGCCAATGCCGCGGCCCGCGCCGCCCAGAACCTCGAGCTGACCAACGATTTCCGGGCCAGCAAGGAATACCGGTCCGAGATCCTGCCCGTGCTGATCCGCCGGGGCATCGAGGATGCTCTGCGCCAGATCGCCGCGTGAGGGAGGCCCCATGAAACTGCACCTGACCGTTAACGGGAAAGCCCGTACTCTCGAGATCGCCCCCAATGCCCTCCTGCTCGACGTCTTGCGCGCCGCCGGCTACAAGGGCGTGAAGAAGGGCTGCGGCGAAGGCAGTTGCGGCGCCTGCGCCGTCCTCATCAACGGCCGCCCCCGCAACTCCTGCCTCGTCTTCGCCGCGCAGTGCGAAGGGGCCGACATTCTCACCGTCGAAGGGATGGGCACCCCCGAGAACCCGCACCCCCTGCAAGAGGCCTTCGTCAAGCACGGCGCGACCCAGTGCGGGTATTGCAACCCCGGTTCGCTCATCGCCGCCAAGGCTCTTCTCGACCGCATCCCCGCCCCCACAGCGGAGGACGTCAAGGAAGCGCTCGACGGCAATCTCTGCCGGTGCACCGGCTACGTGAAACGCATTGAGGCGGTGCTCGACGCCGCCTCGTTGGGTAAAAAATAACCGAAAGAAGGGAACCACCGACCATGTCTACCGTTGCCAAGAAGGCCCCCGCCAAGAAAGCCGCCCCCGCCAAGAAGGCTCCGGCCAAGAAAGTCGCGGCGAAGGCTAAGAAGTAATGCCCACCCCGGAGAAGAGCAGGAAGAAGGCCCCGGCCAGGCCACCCCAGAGCGGCAAGCCCGCCACGTCCGCCAAACCTGCCAGGCCGGCCTCCCCTCGTACATCGTCGGCCACCTCATCGACCGAGGCACCCACCAAGCCCGGCGCCAAAGCATCCGCCAAGGCCCCGGTCAAGGCACCCGCCAAGCCCGCCGCCAAAGCGCCCGCCAAGGCCCCGGTCAAGGCACCCGGCAAGGTCGAAGGGAAAGCTCCGGTCCAGACCGCCGCTCCCAAGGTGGTCGAGAAAGTCGTCGAAAAGGTCGTCGAGAAGGTCGTCGAGAAAGTGCGGGAACCCAGTCCCATCCCGCAGTATCCGCTGACCTACGAACGCCCCGACCAGTTCCACGTCGTCAACCACAGTCGCTACAAACTCGACGGCATGGGCCTCGTCACCGGCGCACCGAAATTCACCGCCGACATCGACCCGCCCGGGATGCTCCACATCAAAGTGCTGGGCAGTCCCCACGCCCACGCCCGCATCCTCGAGATCGACACCTCGGAAGCCCTGAAAGTGCCGGGGGTCGTGGCGGTCTTCACCTGGAAGGACGTCCCGCGGGTCGCCCACACGACGGCCGGACAAGGGTATCCCGAGCCTTCCCCGTACGACACCTTCCTGCTCGACTCCAAAGTCCGTTTCGTCGGTGATCGTGTGGCCATCGTCGCCGCCGAGACTCCTGATGCCGCGGCTGACGCCTGCCGCAAGATCCGGGTCAACTACCACGTCCTGGAAGCCGTCCTCGATCCTGCACAGGCCCGGCGCCCCGGCGCCCCCATCATCCACGACGAGCCCGACTGCAAGGCCCCGCTGCCGATCTTCTTCGACCCCACGCACAACCACTGTGCCCACGTCGACACCAAGGTCGGCGACGTCGCCAAGGGCTTCCAAGAAGCCGATGTCGTGCGGGAACGCACCTACTTCCCGCACTACGCCCAGCACTGCCCGATCGAACCCCACGTCTGCGTCAGCTACCTCGACGAGAACGACCGCCTGGTGCTGCGCACCAGCACCCAGGTCCCGTTCCACGCCCGCCGCATCACCGCCCAGACGCTGGGCATCCCGCTGCGCAAGATCCGGGTCATCAAGCCCCGCATCGGCGGCGGCTTCGGCACCAAACAGGAAGTGCTGCTCGAGGACGTCTGCGCCCTCGTCACTCTCCGCACCCGCCGCCCCGCCAAATGGGAACTGACCCGCGCCGAGGAGTTCATCGCGGCCCGCACACGGCATCCCATGATCGTCACCATCAAGGCCGGGGTCAAGAAGAACGGCACCATCACCGCCCTGTCGATGAAGATCCTCAGCAACACCGGCGCCTATGGCAGCCATGCCCTGACGGTCGTCAGCAACTGCGGCTCGAAGGTGCTGCCCCTGTACAAGATCAAGACGATCGAGTTCGTCGGCGACACCGTCTACACCAATCTTCCCGTCGCCGGGGCCTACCGCGGCTACGGCGCCACCCAGGCCGCCTACGCCGTCGAATGCATGATGGACGAACTGGCCGAGGCCATCGGCATGGACGCCATCGCCTTCCGCCAGCTGAACCACATCAGGGAAGGCGAGACCTCGCCCATCTTCAAAGCCCTCGGCGAGGGCCGCGAAGGAGTCTCGATGGTCATCAAGTCCTGCGGTCTGGCCGAGTGCATCGAGAAGGGCATGAAGGAGATCGGCTGGGCCGACAAGCGCGGCCGCGGCCGGCACGCCCCCGGGCCCCGCAAGCGCGGGGTCGGCATGTGCTGTCTGATGCAGGGCAGTTCGATCCCCGAGATCGACATGGGGTCCGTCTTCATCAAAATGAACGAAGACGGCTCGTTCAACATGCTGCTCGGCGCCACCGACCTCGGCACCGGCTCCGACACCATTCTGGCCCAGATCGCCGCCGAGACGCTCGGCTGCCAGCACGACGACATCCTCGTCTACAGCTCCGACACCGACTTTACGCCCTTCGACGTCGGCGCCTACGCCAGTTCGACCACCTACCTGTCGGGCGGCGCGGTCATCAACGCCGCGCGCCAGGTGCGCGCCCAGATCCTGGCGGTAGCCGCCAGCATGCTCAATGAACCGGTCGATGGTCTCACCATCGAAAATCGAGTGGTCTACGGTAAGGGCCGCAAGAACAAGGTGACCTTCTCCCAGATTTGCAACTTTGCTATGTACGAGTTCCACCAGTTCCAGATCGGGGCCATCGGCAGCCACGTCACCCACGCCTCGCCGCCGCCGTTCTCGGCGCACTTCGCCGAAGTCGAGGTCGACACCGAGACCGGCCAGGTCAAAGTGCTGAAATACGTGGCCGGGGTC
>CALLCO010000185.1 GCA_937998695.1 Candidatus Ozemibacteraceae bacterium | reverse complement strand
CTGCGAGGTTCGGACGACGAATCGAGCCGAACCCGAGGCCACCGATCCGAGCCTGCGGAATGGTGTCTGGAGGCGAACCCGGCCCCAGGGGTTGAGAAACGGCGGTCGTCATACGAAGGGACAGGTGTCAAAAAATATCCCTTAGGGTGGGCTGCAATCGCCGATCGGCGGGTTGTTGCCCGCCCCTGCCTTGTGCTAGACTGGCATCCGGAGTCCGCCACATGCAGGAAGGTCGCTGTCCCCTCTGTCTCCAGATCCGCACGTTCGATCCGGAAACGGTCCAGTATTGCCGGTTCCAAAATACCGAACGCCTGGTGTGCGCCATCTGCCAGAAGGAGATCGAGAACCACATGCGCCCCACCTGGCAGATCATTGCCGGTCGCGTTTTTCCGAGGAGCACCAGGAACCAGTGATACCCTGCTCCGGCCACTGTCGAGCCCTCCGGGAGCTCTGAGCCGAGATGGGCACCCGTCTGTCTCCGAACGCATTTGCCCAGCTCCGGGATTTCCTGTCCCGGGAGTTCGGGCTGTTTTTCGACGCCTCCAAGGTGACCTTTCTGGAAAACCGGATCTTCCCCTTCCTCGACAAACTGAACTGCCTGGACATGAATCAGTTCATCGCATGCATCCAAGAGAATCCACACCAGCGCCGGGAATTGCTCGACGCCCTCACCACCAATGAAACCTGGTTCTTCCGGCACCCCCGACATTTCGACATTCTAAGGGAAGAAATCCTCACACCTCTCGTCAGTCTCCGGAACACCCCAGGGCGGCGTTCCCTGAGCATCTGGTCGGCGGGTTCCTCGATCGGCGCGGAAGCATATTCGATCGCCATCACCCTTCGGGAAGTCCTTCCCGAGCCCCAGGATTGGGACATCACGATCATCGGCAGCGACATCTCGGACGAAGCGATCAAGCGCGCCAACAAGGGCACCTACACCCAGCAGGAGCTCAAACTCCTGTCCCGAACCCTGCTGACCAAATATTTCTCTCCGCAGGGCACCCATGCATTCCAGGTGAAACCCGATCTCCGATCGATGGTGACCTTCGAGCAGTTGAACCTGCTCGATCCCTGGCCCGCCCGCACCTTCGACATCATCTTCTGCCGCAACACCATGATCTATTTCCACGAGGAGACCAAGGCCACCCTCACCGAACGGTTCTACAAGGCGCTGGCCACCGGCGGAACCTTCTTCACCAGTGCCACTGAGACCCTGCACTGGCGCGGCGAGAACGCGTTCGAAAAACTCTTCATCCATGGGGAGTACATCTACCGCAAGCCGGGACAGGGCAAACCCTTCGTCCTCTTCCGATTCAACACTCCCGCTGATCTGTTGCGTGCCCTCAACATGCTGGTAAAATCGCACTTTGACTACCACCTCCTGAATATTCCCCAGGACGCGCCCAACCATCCCCGAAAGGCCATCTATGTTCCAAAGGCCCTCGAGCCCAAGGTCGAAAAGATGTTCGCCGAGGCCAATCTCAAGACCGCCCGTCGGGAAGAAATCCTGAAGTAGTCACGCCCCACGCTCGGGGCTATCCCTTGTCCCGACCTCTGCCGATAACAGAAGTGGTGGCATCATGACCAAACCGATGGCCCCTTCCGTCCGGATTCGCGTCACCATCCTCCTGACCCGGGAGGACGGGCGCCTGGTCTTCGTCCGGCACCTGAAAGACGGGCGACGCTCCTGGCTCCTCCCCGGGGGCGGCCAGCACCATGGCGAACCCCTCGAGACGGCGGCCCGCCGCGAACTCGAGGAGGAGCTCCGCGTGACCGCCGGCGGTTTCCGCTTCCTGGCGCTGCGCGAGAGCATCGAACCTGACGGCGGCCGCCACATCCAGTTCCCCCTCTTCGCCGCCGTCGATCCCGATTTCTCGCGGTTGGCTGTCGGCGACGACCCCCGTGTGGAAGGGTTCGACTGCTTGGGCCCCGACGACCTGGCCGGTCGGCCCGTCTTTCCCCATTTTCCCGACGATCTGGCGCGTCTGATGCGGGGGGAACCGATCGCCCCCTACCGGACCCTCCCGTGGGTCCCCTGAGCAGGAGGGAGACAGGAATGAGAGAACAGAAACTCGAGCAAATCATCAGGGACTGCCAGAAGCGCATCAGCGCCAATCCCCGGGATTTCTTCGCCTACTATCAGCTGGCCCGCGCCCTCGAGACCATGGGCGAAACCGACAAGGCCATCAACGTCTTCAAGGAAGCCATCTCCATCAACCCCAAAGACGCCTACGCCCACAATTTCCTGGGGCTGTCCTACCGCAACAAGGGGCTGATCAACGAGGCGATCACCGAGTTCAAGAAGGCGATCATGTTCAACAACAACTACGCCTTCCCCTACGCCAATCTCGGGGTCATCTACAAACACAAGGGGATGTTCGACGAAGCCATCATCCGCTTCAAGAAGGCCATCTCCCTCAAACCCGACTTCGCCTTCGCCCACCTGCAACTGGGGTTGATCTTCAAGCTGAAGAAGCTGTACGACGAGGCGATCGTCCGATTCCGCAACGCCATCGACCTCAACCACGAGTATGCCTATGCCCACTTCGCCCTCGGTTCGACCTACCTCGAGGTGGGAAAATCCAAGAAGGCGGTGGTCGAGTTCAAGAAAGCCGTCCTGCTCAACCCGCAGGATTCCTACGCCCTCTGTCAGCTCGGCCGCGCCTTCATCGCCACCCGCCAGTACGACGACGCGATTGGCGCCCTGAAGCGGTCGATCGACCTCAACCCGGAAAACGCCTACACCTTCCTTAACCTCGGCCTGGCGAACTTCTTCGCCAACCGCTTCGACGAAACGATCGACGCCCTCAAGCGGGTCCTCGACATCAACCCCGACATGGCGGAGGCTCGGGTCTTCCTCGGCCAGGCGCTGCTGCGCAAATCGATGGATGACGCCGCTCTCGCCGAGTTCCGACGGGCCCTCCGGCTCGATCCCAAGTTCCCCCGCCTGCATTTCCTCATCGGCACGGTGCTCCGCAAGAAAGGCGACACCCAGAAGGCCATCGATGAGTTCCGCATCGAGAACGGCCTCAACCCCAACGACGCCGAGTTGCACCTCAACCTCGGCCTCGCCTACAAAGACCGTGGCATGCTCGACGAGGCGATCGGCGAGCTCAAACGGGCCCTCTACCTCGATCAGGCCCTCTCCCGCGCCCATGATCTCTTAGGCGAAATTTACGACGTCAAGGGGCAGTGCGATCTCGCCGTCTCCCATTGGCGCAAGGCCGCCGACCTCCGCAAGAAGAACGAATCCCAGGAGGCTGCCGACAAGGCTCCGGCACCCAGTCCGGTCCGTGCCAAAAGCGAACTCGACCTCATGATCGAACGCTACAAAACCGAGATCATGAACAACCCCAACAACGCCGAGGCTCACTACAAACTGGCTTCGGCGTACAAGAACAAAGAGTTGTACGACGAGGCCATCATCGAGTATCGCAAGGTGCTAGCGCTCAACCCCTACGACTCCTTCGCCCACTACAACCTCGAGGTCATCTACCGCCTGAAAGGCATCGACGACCAGAACCTCGTGCGTTGGAAGCGTTCGGTGGCCATCAACCCCGAGAACGCCGGCGCCCACTACCGGCTGGGGCTGGCGTACAAAGAGAAAGGCATGCTCGACGAGGCCATCCGGGAATGGGAAAAGGCGGTCGCCATCGACCCCGAGTTTTCTCATGCCCACCTGCACCTCGGCATCGCCTACAAGAGCATCGGGCAGTCTGGAGACGCCATCAAGGCCTGGCAACGCACCATCGAGCTCGACCCCGAGTTCCGGGAAGCCTTCTTCCACCTCGGGCAGGCCTACTTCAATCAGGGGATGCTAGAAGAGGCCGTCCAGGCCATCAAAAAGACGATCAAGCTCAACCCCGACGACATCGAGAGCCGCTTCGTGCTCGGCCTCATCTACAAGAACAACGGGTTGATGGAAGAGGCCCGCGACGTCCTCGAGGAACTGCTGAAACGCAAGGAAGACCATGTGCCCGCCCTGGTCAGCCTGGGGGCGGTCTACAAGAACCTCAACCAGATCGAGAATGCCCTCAACTGCGTGATGATGGCCATCCGCCTCGACAGCAAGCAGTTTTTCGCCCATTTCCTGCTGGGCACCATCTTCCGCTCGCTGGGCGACCTGCCCCGTGCCGAGGAGGCCTTCAAGAAGGCGATCGACCTCAACCCCGACGACGCATTCTCGCAGTACAGCCTCGGCGTCATCTACAAGAATTCGGGGCGTCTGCCCATGGCCATCAAGGCGTTCAGCAAGGCCATCGAGCTCGATTCCGACGACGCTTATTCTTACTCCCATCTCGGCATGTCCTTTTATGAGCAGGGACAGCTCGACGAGGCCATCCTGTCGTTCAAACGCGCCATCGAGATCAACCCTGAAGATACCTATGCCCTTTACAACCTCGCCATGGCCTACATGGACCACCACGACCCCGATTCGGCCATCGAAACCCTGGTGCGGGTGGTCAACCTCACGCCCCAGGACCCCTACGCCTGCTTCAATCTGGGCCTCGCCTACGAGGAAAAGCGCCTGTTCCCTGAAGCCAAGGCCTGCTTCCTGAAAGCCCAACAGCATGCCCCCAAGCATTCGCAGATCGAACGGTTCGTCCACGAGGCCCTGGGGCGGATGAAATGACCAGCAGGCGAAGGACCGGATGGCCCACTTGGAGCACGGCGCTCCTGGTCCTGGCAGGGATGCTGTTGCTGGGCTGCCATCTCGACAACAACGTCACCCCACGGGAGGGGGCCCTGGAAGGGAAGGTCTTCGACGTGTCCGGCCAGCCCCTTCAGTATGTCCTGGTCAGCTGGTCCCTCGACCGGACCCGCTGGGGACGGTCCGACGCCACGGGCAAGTTCGCCCTCGAAGGCATCGCCTTCGGCGAACAGACCTTCGTCGCCGAAAAGGCCGGATATCGCGCGACCACCTTCCGGGCGGCTATCTATTCCGGCGCGACCTCGGTCCTGCAAAAGGTCGTTCTCGAGACCGCCTCATTCGACTTTCGGGACATCAAGGTCGAAAAAGTGTCCGCCACCTCCGCCCTCGTGACCTGGAAGACCACCGATTACACCAACGGCATCATCGAGTTCGGCGAGAACGAATCATTCGGCCGGACCGTTCGCGAGCCAGACCAGCAGTATGCCACCGTGCACTCCCTGGAAATCACCGATCTCAAGCCCAACACCAAGTATTTCTTCCGGATCGTGGCCGCCCGCCAGAACCGCCCGGCCGAAACCTCCAGCGGCCATTCGTTCGTCACCGTGGCACCCTACGACGATCGCGAGCTGCCGGCCACCCCCCGGGGTGTCACCGCGGCACTCACCGAGCAACCCAATACGGTGACCATCTTCTGGAACCCCAATTCCGAGCGCGATCTGAAGGGCTATCGGGTCTATCGCAGCGAAAGCATGGTCGGCGGGTTCACCGCCATCGAGGGGATTCTCATCGCCAAGGGTCAGGAACGCTTCCTCGATGCCGGAGTCGTCACCGGCAAGAAATACTACTACCGGGTGTCCGCGGTCGATCTGGCCGGCAACGAAAGCGGCCCCTCGGAGGCCGTCTCGATGCTCATCCCGGGAACGCTGACCCAAGAGGTCACCTGGATCCGCGCCAACAGCCCCTACCTGCTGTCGGGCGACCTGACCATCGACCGGACGGGCATCCTGCGCATCGATCCCGGGGTGGAAGTCCTGGTGGCGGATTCCGACGCCCTGCGTGCCGGCAACCCCGCGAAGGTCGAGGTGACGGTGCGAGGCACCCTGGTGGCCAGCGCCGGGCAGGACTTCCCGATCGTCTTTTCCTCGGCCCGGCCGACGCCGGCGGCCGGCGATTGGGGTGGGATTTCGTTCCTTGCAAACCCCTCACCCGAATCGGCACTGGTCAATGTCACCCTGGCGTATGCCGATACCGGTCTGACCCTGACCAACGCCACCGGCACCTTCGCCGATACGAGAATCCATCATTGTCGAACAGGAATTTTCGCCACCCAAAATCAAGGGCCACGCCTGGCCAGCCTCACCCTCGAGATTTGCCAGAATGGGATCGTCTGGTCAGGGAACACCAATCCCGAAATGGTAGATTGCACTTTGTTCCATTGCCTCAATGGAGTCAACTCCTTCAATAATGACGGACTTTCATTCACGGGGAATAATCTCCTGGAATACACTGGGTATGGTCTGATCACCAACGAAACCGGGGGTTCCCTGATCATTCGCAACAACCTCTTTGTATCTTCCCTGGGGGTAGGCCTGCAAATCCTCAGCAGATCGCCAACCGTGGAATACAACACCTTCGATTCCCCCTATGCCATCCGCATCGATCAAGGAACCATGCCCATTCGCAAGAATATCTTGGTTGCCGACCGAAGCCCCGGAGGAGCGGGAATGAAGGGGATCGAGCACCTCGGAGGAGCTCCCAGCCTGCCCGTGTTTGGCCCCAATGCCGTCACGGGATTCCCAAGCGG
Source organism: Candidatus Ozemibacteraceae bacterium (assembly GCA_937998695.1). Classification (GTDB taxonomy): domain Bacteria; phylum Muiribacteriota; class Ozemobacteria; order Ozemobacterales; family Ozemobacteraceae; genus Ozemobacter. The sequence continues at coordinate 6,872 of CALLCO010000185.1, read as the reverse complement.
AAAGGACTATGTGGGCTGCGCTTCCTCACCGGGGAGTCTGGCGACACGCCCACTCTTCATGAAGGATGAGTCGGAAGACAGCTATGACTATCGCCTGAAAACAGCCTTCCCGGACGGGGGCGACCCATGGGGGATCAATCGGGAGAGGGCCCCTCGCTGACATGGGGCGACTTTGCCACAGGCAGAGTACACTTACCTCAATCCCTGCCCCGGAATTGCCACCGGCTTCGGCTTGGCTCTCGCAAACCGTGTATTGATCGAGAAGAGAGAAAACTGGAGTTTTGGCACACCTATTGCTATGATCAGGTTGGCCAGTGGCCACAAAACTAAAGGAGGACTACCATGGAACTGATCAAGCGGTTCGTTCGAGAAGAAGAAGGACAAGGCCTGGTTGAGTACGCCCTGATCATCGCCCTCATCGCCATCGTCGCGATCGTGGCCCTGCAGTTCGCCGGCAGCGGCGTGAGCGGAATGCTCAGCAACATCGGAACGCAGCTGCAGTAAGCTCGACTGTGGCGCATTCCCTGGAGGGCCTCCCCCTGGGAGCCCTCGAGGGCACACCAGAAAATGTGGGGCCGCAAGGCCCCATTCTTTGTTTTCAAGGAAAAATCAAACCCTCCCCGACTCGGGTGGCAAAGAACTTGCTAATAACGAGGAGTACCGATGGAGGAACTTTCATGAACACCCGATTTTTTTGGCATGCCCGCAGAGGCCAAGGACTGGTGGAGTATGCCCTGATCGTGGCTATGATCGCGATCGTGTGCATTGCCGCAATGGCTTCAGTCTCAGGAACAATGGGCACCAACTGGAGCAAAATCACCACCCAACTGGGGGTCGCATTCGGAACCGGGGGGCCATGAAGCAGCTGTTCCTGCAACCAACGGCCGACAATGCCGCCGCCTCCCATCGGGGCGGCGGTTTGTTTAACCTAGCTAGATCGTTCCTGCCCATTCCCCCCCTCATTCGGCTCCCTCTCGCCAGTCTCCAGAGTCAAACCAATCCCTGTCAGTCGCTATTCATCAAGACCCTTTGAGCCTATTGACACCACTAGAGGAGAGTACTATGATGGGCGAGAGTTTTCCGCAGGAGCACCGCAGTGAAAAAAATCAGGCTGGTATCCGTTCTGGTGATCATTGTTTCCGTCGTCACCATCGGGATCTTCATGGGCAAGCAGATGTTCGCCTATCTCGAATCGAAAGCGGCTCCGCCAGTTGCACCGGCAGGGGCACCGGCCAATCAGGGGTTGCTCGCCACCGTTGAGGCGGCCCCATCCCAGGGCACAGGGCAGGTGTTGTATTCCGCCCAGGAACCCCAGCCGGTGAAGAGCACCCCGGGTTCCCCCCCCTCCGGGGGAAATCCTGGTGCTCCGCCCCTATCCAAGGCTTCGGTCCCGACGGGGCCTTCGCCTCTGCCTTCCCCCCCCCCATCCTCTGTGACCCCCACAGCCTCGCAGAAGGTAACCCTCGTCGCCTTCGCCAATGGCAACGGCATCAACGTTCGCGACCTGCCCACCCTTGATTCCAAGGTCATCATGAAAATCGGCAACGGAACCCGGGGGCACGTTCTCGAGCAAAAAGACGGATGGACCAAGATCAAATGGGATTTCAACAAGAAAGTGGGATGGACACGAGACGATCTGATCATAGTCGGCCCAAAGGACTCTTTGACCGGCCTTCCCACCGCGCCTGCCCCCCAGTCTGCCACCGGCACAGTTCCAGGCGTTGGAACAACCACTCCGGGGAAAGCCGGTGTCGGGATGGATGCCAAGGCCGCCGCCAAAGCGCCGGCTGTTCTGCAGACCGTCAGCGTAGCCATGGCCAAACCTGCCCCCCCCGACCAAACCGTAAAAGGGTTCGCTTCCATCGACAGGCTCCCCGCCGAGGGCACTATCTGCAGTGATGCCGGCGCCAAAGTCCGCAACGCCCCCAGCACGAAGGCCGCCCTGCTCGGTCGTGTCCCCAAGGGAGTTGTGGTCAAGATCAAAAGCTGCAAAAAGATCGGCAAATACCACTGGTTCGAAATCAGCTACCATCAAGGTCGCAAGGAAGGGTGGACCCGCGAGGACAACCTCCAGTTCTAACGCCGCCCTGGCAGAACCCTCCGATCGCTCCATGGCTTTGAGCTAAGGAGCGATTCGCTTTTCAGGCCCTCCAGAGCCTGCCGCCCCTGGCCCCGGCATCTTCCTTCTCGACTACTGCTCAGACATTGAACCAGAGCAGGAAGCGAGAGGGGAACATCAGGGATCGGCGGCGGAAAACCTCTGCACCCTGTCCACATCAGGGCGAGCCGAGAGGACTCCCCTCCGAAGCTGGCCGGTCTCCATGCACCGGCAATTCGCCTTCCTCGCCAAGGACGACCCCGCGCCATTCCCAGCCCCCGCCTGTCAGGGGATGCAGAGCGAATTGCAGGGTGGAATACCCGTCAGGGGTGCTCCATCCCTTGGTTTTCAGGTAGACCACCGCTTCGCCGTCCCCAGCGGGAGCGGCCAACTTCTTCTCATCCACCCACGTCAAGGGACCAGCCCGATTGGATTCCAGGAAGGCCAACAACTCCTCCCGCTTCACCGGCTCCAATTCGCTCTGCCACCAGCCGATGTAGACGTCGAACGGGACCAGGAGGCCATCCAGGGAAGATCGGTCATAGGGTTGCAGGCCTTGGAAGATCTTCCGAGCCAAGCGCTCGGCCGTGGATTCCACCCAGGTCCGACGCCCTCCCTGTTCCAACCAGGCGATTTTCGGGGCGAGAAGCTGGGCCCACGTCTGATCGCTGTTTTCCCCGGCGGGGGTGTCCCCGAACCGCTGTTGCACCTGTTTGAGCCAGAACGCGGCCGAGGCGACCATGCCCAGCTCGCCCATCTCATTTCCCACGCTGACCATCAGGGTGGCTTCCACCGGATCCTGGCCTGACAGGAGCCCATTGCGCATGCTTTCGAGGAGCAAGGCTTCCGCCGCCGTGGCCTGGCCGCCTCCCAGGGCTTCAAAGAACCGATTTTCGAGCTGTTCCAGGGGGGAAGGGGCAACCTCTCCCTCGGTTTCCGCCACCAGCATAGACCCGCCAAGAGCAAAGGTTCCCGCCATCAACATCCACGCCATCCACTGCCGGCCACCCACCGCTCTCGCCCTCCTGTCCATTTCGTTCCCCCGCACTATACGAGACCGCCCCCCGGTCGTCAATCGTCCGCCCCTTCCGGCGATCCGCCGCATCGGTGATCAATCCCAGCGATAACAGGACAAAACACTCGAAATCTCATCCGTCCAGAGGGGCTGGTTCGGAGCCTGGCGCAGTGGCCGCCACCGGGCTTGGCCTCGCAAGCCCCCCAATTGGTCGAACGTCGGGGCCATCACCAGCCAGGTCGAACCGAAAACGAAGGGCATATCTTCATCATCGTATTTCAACCGCAACGCCGCGGTGTCGGGCCGGAACGGACAGACCAGCCCCGACCATCCAAGGGCGACCGCCAGATTGCCCACCACCGGTTCTAGATCGAGGTAGCGCTGGGAGATGTGCAGGCACAGCAAACCGCCCGGTTTCAGGCGGGACCGGAACAACTCAAAAGCCTCCCTGGTCAGCAGATGCAGGGGTATGGCATCCGAGGAATAGGCATCGATGATGAGGGCATCGAATGGCCCGGGTTCCCGGTCGCGCAACACCAGCCGGGCATCCCCCTCGACCACCCGCACGAGCCCGGTCGCACTGGCCAGATAGCTGAACCACTCAGGGTTTGACGCCAGCCGGGTGACCACCGGATCGATCTCGAAGAAGACCATTTCCTGCCACGGCCGCAGGTAGCACGCCAGCGTTCCCGCCCCCAATCCGACCACGGCGATCCTGGACGCCCGACGGCGACGCAGCTCGGTGAACAGATCACCAACCGGTCCCTCCCGGATATAGTAGAACAGCGGCCGCATCCGGGCTTCCGGCGGAATTCGTTTCTGACCCCCGTGGTGGATGTTTCCGTGCTTGAGATGATGGAACGTTCCTCCTGGCGTGGCCTGGACCCGGTACATCCCGTAGAAACTCCGGGCCTCGGCCAACAGGTGACCGGAGGGGGTGAAGGCAACCGAACTGCCGCTGACCAGCAGAAAGGTGAAAAACGGCCCCAACAGGCCCGGATGCCATCCCCCCAGGCCGCTGACGGCGACCGCGCTGCCCAGAACCGTCAGTTTGCCCCAAAACTCCTCCCCCATTGCCAACGCATCACATCGCCACAACAGGGCGATCAGGACCATGGCGGCCACGGCCGCCCGCCGGGCGTGCCCCCCCGAACCCGGAAGGGGGGGCCGGGCGAGGGAAAACCCAAAGGCCGCCAGCACCAGCACCAACGGCAACTCGTACAGCCGGGGAAAGAGCAGAGGAGCCACCCAACTGTTGAACCCGCCTCCCAGCATCCCTCCCAACGCGGTCGAGAGATAGAAACCGGTCAATTGTGAAGGGTCAGGGCGATCGCCAAACAGGCGTCCGTGGCATTCGAGCCCCACTCCGAACAGAAGCAGCAGAGCTATCAGCACCAGAAGCCAGGCGGGCGACACCACGAACAACACATGCACGACCGCCGTTACCCCCATCAGGGAAGGAATCATCCAATCCAGCCAGAGGGGGCGGTTCCAGGCGGCGGCTCCCGAGAACGGCAGAATCCAGCTCAAAAGATAGGTTGCTAGAGGAAGAACCCACAGCAGCGGAATGGGCGCGACATCCATGGTTATCTGGGCAGTCAGCCCGAGCATCAGGCTGCTGGGCACGAAAGCCCACCCCACCCAGGACAGGCGGCGCGACCAGGGAATGGGATCAGGCCGTGCCAGAGCCCCTGGCGGCGCTTCCCCTCTGCACTCGGTCACGGGGACAAGGAACCCGCAACCCAACACCAGCAGGAAGACCACGGCATACCCGACCCTCCACCAGGCCAGCTGGGAGGTCAGGGGAATCCATGGTTCGATCAGAAGGGGATAGGCCAGCAGACCAGCCAGGCTGCCCAGGTTGCTCGCCGCATACAGGGTGAAGGGATCCCCTGATGGAGCACTACTTTGCCGCAAAGGACGGTCAAGCATCGAGCCGGTGAGGTGATGAGGTGGGGCCTCCCACGTCCGAGAGACCCCCTCCCGATCACTCCCCGGGTCAGGTAATTCGGGGTGTTTCTCCGAAGCCTCTGGGGGCGCCCCTCCACATTCCGTCGGCGGAGGACCCTCGACCCGGGACGGAGCGGCCCCGGCGGCAAACCATGCCTGCAAGGCGGGAGCAAGGGTGGATAAAGCCAGCACCGGCAATCCCACCGTCACGGTCAACTCACCCAGGAGATACCAGACGGGCTGCAGGTGGGCCGTGGCAGGAACCTGCAAGGCGACTGCCCCAACGGGCGCCAGGAGACCGAACGCGAGCATCAGCCCCTGGACCAGTGGCTGGCGGACCGGGCCCAGCCACCTGATCCCCAGGTGGGCAACGACGTATCCGGCCACCAGAACCACCTGGAAGAACGCCTGGCAGCTCGTCCAGACCGCCACCGCCCCTCCCAGGGCCGGCAGCAACCGCTTTCCCGCCGCGGGTTGGATGACGAACAGCAAAAACGCGCTGCAGAACAGGGTGAGCGCATAGAGCCACCGCCGCAGGAACGCGCTTCCCACCTGCGGGGACTCCGGACCCCTGAACGCGAGGCTCATCGGCTGGGCCCCGGCCGCGGGGTTCCTGACCGGTCCCGCCGGCCGGGGATGCACGGAACCGACGGGCCCGCCGCCCGTGCCTTCAGCCGAATCCGGGTCCGACGGCCGCATCGGGCTGCCCCGGAACCGTCAAGATCAGCGGCCGAAAACGACGCGGGCGAACGGTTCCTTGGTCTGGTATTCCGACTGGATCTGCGCCAGGGGGTTGGTCACGAACGACACCGAGATCTTCCCGCGCTTCATGCGGAACTTGGTCAGATTCCAGACCGGGTTGGCGGCCTTCAGGAAGAACTTCCCTTCCAGGCGGGGGTCGCCGGGGCGTTCGATGTCCAGTTCCATCGACTTGCCGGCCGAGCCGGTCCGCCCGGTGATCTTGACCGAGGTGGCGTTGATCAGGATTTCCTTGAACGCCGATTGCAGCAGGGACCCATCCTTGATGGTGCCCAGCAGGATGATCATGTCCTTGATCTGGTCCTGGTGCTGGGGTTCGAAATTGTCGAACCAGGCGTATTTCTCGCTGACCGTCTTGACCTGACCCTTGGGGTCGAAGGTATAGGCCAGCTTCAGGCGGATTCCGTAGAATTTCCGGCGATGCTCGGGATCGCGGACACAGGCATGGAAGACTACTTCCCGCGAACCGTCGGGTTGAGGCAAAAACCCCGCCACCGCACACCCCAGCTCATCGAAGCCCTTCTTGACCCCACCCCGGTATTGGGCGTTGATCTCGTAGGCTTCCCAGACCTCGCCCTGCGCCTGGAGCGGCCCGGCCACCACCGTGCCGAGCACCGCCACCAGAAACACCACCATCCCCATCCTTCGTCGTGTCATGACTCCCTGCCTTTCCCCGCTGCCACATGATGCGGAAGACATCGCCCTTCCGCGGGGTTGGGGCTCGGGGCACATCCGCCCGGGCCTTCGCCCCGGGGCATTGTAGCGCATCCCGGATCGGGTTGCACCCCTGGGTTCATCACGGTTTTGGGAAAACCGCGACCCGAGGGGCCTTCTCTCACAGAAGCAATCCTGCCAAACAGAGCGGCCGGCGTTACTATGACTACCGCAGTTTCTCAACCCCTGGGGCCAGGTTCGCCTCCAGACACCATTCCGCAGGCTCGGATCGGTGGCCTCGGGTTCGGCTCGATTCGTCGTCCGAACCTCGCAGAATCGCCATCCATGGCGATCTGCGAGGCGCGAGGCCATCCAGGCCTCGCGGGACGTCGAAGC
>CALLCO010000184.1 GCA_937998695.1 Candidatus Ozemibacteraceae bacterium | reverse complement strand
GAACACCCGAGGCGTTGCTTGATGATGACTTTGCAGGCGGCCTCCGTCACCCCGAGCCGATGGGGCGATGACAATGGACATTGAGGGAATAGGGCATACGATGGAGATCGATTCACCGAGGTTAAACAATGAAGTTCCTTGTTTTCATCTCTTCTTTGTCTTGTGGCGGTGCCGAGAGAGTGACATTCAATTTGCTAGACTACTGGTCGAAAAAAGGGTGGTCAATCACATTGGTCACGTTGTCGGGGCCTGAAAGTGACTTCTATAATTGGCCAGCTTCCGTACGACGCATCAGCCTAAACCTGTTGCGGGAAAGCCCCAATATTTTGGCGGGACTCGTCAATACAGCCCGTCGAGTTGTGGCTTTGCGGCGCGTATTGCGCGAGGCAACCCCCGATATCTCGCTGGCCATGATGGATAAAAACAACATATTGCTGGCATTGGCAACTCTCGGCATTAAACGAGGATATATCATTGGTTCCGAGCGCATCCATCCACCAATGTCTCCCTTAGGATGTGCGTGGGAATGGCTAAGACGGCACACTTATCGCCGGCTCGATGCCGTTGTGGCGCTCACCCGCCCATCTGCCGAATGGCTCTGCCAACATGCCTCAGCGCGACGCGTATCGGTAATCCCGAACCCTGTGTCTTATCCGCTGCCTTCTTTGGCGCCTTTTTTAGCGCCCCCCGAGTGGGGGCAGCCTCCCGGTGAACGTAGATTGCTAGCCGTGGGCCGTTTGGTTGTCGTAAAAGGTTTCGACCTCTTGATTACGGCCTTCCAAAAGCTAGCGGCGCGTTTTTCTGATTGGCGCCTTTTCATTCTCGGGGAAGGGCCCTTGCGCGGAGCGCTGGCGAGACAGATCGAAGAGGCTGGCCTGCAAGGGCGCATCTTCCTTCCTGGGCGGGTTGGCAATGTAGGTGATTGGTACTGCGCGGCCGATCTTTATGTGATGAGTTCTCGATTCGAGGGTTTTCCGAATACGCTGGTTGAGGCGATGGCCCACGGTTTGCCAGCCGTGAGTTTCGATTGTGACACCGGCCCGGGCGATATTATCCGACATGAATTCGATGGCCTATTGGTGGCTGCCGGTGATGTGGATGGTTTGGCACAAGCACTTTCACGTCTGATGGGGGATGACGACCTGCGACAAATTTACGCCAGTCGGGCTGTGGAAGCGCGCGATCGGTTTTCCATGGAACGGATTGCCAGCATGTGGGAGTCCCTATTCAGGGAGATTAAGATAAAAAAACCTAATAAAACCCTCTTTCCACTTCCCTGCCCAAGATACGTTCGCCAAATGCACGTTGCAGAAAAAGGCGGCGGCGACGTCGTTGGCTAGGTTATGAGGGCAAGGGTTGCACGCTTCACCATTTCTACGACAACAACGTCCGCTCTCTGGCTCTGAAGACTACACCTGCCAACACCGACAAACGGAAAGTGGTTCTCGACCTCCTGGATTCTTTTGTTCTGCATACGTGGAAGGTAGGAGACCGCCCAAAAATGTGAAATCTCTTAAGGGAGATAAGGGGTACCGAGACAAGAAACTTCGAGCCAAATTGAAGAAAAGGGGGGGGTGCACCAAAGATTTCATAAAAGCGTTCCAACGGTCAAAGGCGATTTCGCCGGATCTACACGAAGTGGGAAAGGCGAAAGATTTATTGGGAAGGGCCAGTTCAGATTGGACGTGCGCTGTCATGGGTACCGATTATTTTCCAAACCCTTTCGGAAATTAGAATTCAGAAACACTGAAAAATAGGATAGATTCATGTTTAACCGCCTCCTTAGCCTGTTTTACCGACCCGAGAACGGTTGGGATCCAATTCCTCCTGAATATGCCCGCAAGTATTCCCTGGCCGAGGAAAATTTTGGGACTTCTGATTTGCTGAATACTCTTGACCATAAACTGGGCGGTCTGGCAGGCAAACGGGTTCTTGACCTTGGTGGGGGACCGGGCCATTACTCTGTCGCAATGGCCCTTCGGGGTGCCAAGGTTCATTGGCACGACATCAGCGCCACTTACCGAGAGATCGCTTCAGCCCGCGCCAGGGAGGCAGGATGTCAAGTTTCGTTCTCCCTGGGCTACCTTGAAGATATTTTGAAGTTGCGGCTCCCCCAATTCGATCTCGTCTTCTGTCGCATTTGTTGGTGTTATTGTATGGATGATCGAGGGTTTGCTCGTATTGTTTATCGGCTGATAACACCGGGTGGTGCAGGCTACATCGATGCAAACAATCACACCTTTGAAAAGCCCACTGGTCTACGAAGACTGGTCTATTGGCTGAACAATACCGTAAAGATAAAGATTGGTCATCCCCACCCCCCCCGAGGTAGGATTGCCCAAGAATTTTCCCGATTTCCCCTGGACTACCTTGAGGCAGATTATCGGCAACCTACAAATGATCGAGTATTTTTCGTCAGGGCACGGAGAAGTTGATTGGCTTGCCGTTTTTTGATTCGTTTTGACGATCTCTGTTCAACCATGAATTGGGCGGTTTGGGCTGAGATTGAGGACATTCTGGTGAATTATGGCGTCATTCCGATCCTGGCAGTCGTTCCAGACAACCGCTGTTCTCTTCTAAAAGTTGGCCCACCACTCCCAGAATTCTGGCAGCGTGTCCGAGATTGGCAACGGAAGGGTTGGACCATTGCCCTCCATGGCTATCATCATGAGTACGTCACCCAAAACCCTGGCATTTTGAAGCTCGATGCGAAGAGCGAATTCGCTGGGATTGTACCTCATCGACAGAAAGAGTTGATTGCCCAAGCCGCGAATATCTTTTCACGGGAAGGTGTTCAGCCTTTGGCTTGGGTCGCACCCGGTCATTCCTTTGATCTTGGAACTATTCGAGCTTTGCGCCATGTAGGGATTCAAATCATAAGCGACGGATATGCCATATTTCCTTTTCATTCCCATGGAATGTTGTGGATTCCACAACAACTGTGGCGGTTTTATTCTCTCCCTGCTGGTGTTTGGACAATTTGTTTTCATCATAATTCCTGGACAAAAGAAAATCTGGGAAATTTTGCAACCGCCATTGAACATTTTCGACATCAAATCGTTTCCTTACCCTCCATCGTCGAAGAGTTCTGGGGTAGACCGCCAGACCTCGCTGATCGGCTCATGACTGCCTTGTTTCCCTGGCTCATCAAAGCGAAGAGGCTCTACACCCGGTGGCCCCTTTGTGGCAATATTATTAGGTGAGAAATGAGAAAATAAATTTTTCAGGTTTTAGTATCTAAAGGTTCGAGGGTGTGGCAGGAGATTACATTGAAGAACAAGGCGTTTAATATCAAGCGCATCAACAAGTTGTTGTATCAGTTCGACCGAGCTCGCTTGACCGAAATCCTTCGAGCCATCTTCAAATCATGGGTTCTGACAGAGGCATTGTTCGGTGGTAGGCCGCGGGAAAAATTTGAGCGCAAGCTCGCGGCAAGGTATGGAGTGAGCCGCGAAGAAACCCACGACCGCTCGCATCGCCCGCGAAATCTCTCTTTTTAAGGAGACCCCCACAAATTGAAATCGTCTCTCATTTCGATATTCCTGCCGAGCCTTACCGGTGGCGGCGCTGAGCGTGTGATGGTCACGCTCGCCAATGGTTTTGCCAACCGGGGTTTTGCGGTCGATCTGGTTCTGGCTAGCGCCCACGGCCCCTTTTTAGGCGAGGTATCTCCCGCGGTGCGCATCATCGACTTGAATGTGTCGCGGGTCATCAGAAGTCTATGGCCGCTGATGCGTTACTTGCGCCGTGAGCGACCTAAAGCCATGCTGTCGGCAATGGATCATTGTAACATCGTGGCATTGCTGGCAAAGCGTCTTTCATTGGCAGATACGCACCTGGTCGTCAGTGTCCGGAGTACGATCAGTGTCGAGCCTGCATCTTCTCGGGATGTATCGGCGCGCATAGTTTATGCGCTGGTGCCCAAGCTCTATCCGTGGGCCGATGCCATCGTCGCTGTCTCGCAAGAAGCGGCGCGTGACCTTGAGCGTTTTGCCGGCCTGCCTGCCCGCTCGGTGCAAGCGATCTACAACCCTTTTGACCTCGATCGCATTCGAAAGCTTGCTGCTGAAGAGGCGGCCCACCATTGGCTGCAACCGGGCCAAAAACGCCCAGTAATCCTGGCCATCGGACGTTTAACGCAGGAAAAAGATTTTCCTACGTTATTGCAAGCCTTCGCAGCCATGCGCGCGCACGCAGATGCGCGCTTGATGATTTTGGGCGAGGGCGGGCTGCGTGAAGAACTGTCGGCACTGGCACAGTCTTTGAAACTAGGGCAAGAAGATTTTGCGCTGCCAGGATTTGTAAAAAATCCATTTGCTTGTCTTGCCAGGGCAGCGCTATTTGTTCTATCTTCTCGTTGGGAAGGTTTGCCGGGTGTGCTTATCGAAGCCCTGGCTTGTGGGACACCCGTAGTGAGTACCGATTGTCCAAGCGGCCCGAGGGAAATTCTTGAAGGAGGGCGCTGGGGTCGATTGGTACCGATGGGGGATGTCGAGGCTCTTGCACAGGCGATGGCAGAAGTGATTTCGACGCCACGCGCGGCTTTGCCCGATGTGCGCATCCGTGCCAATGATTTTTTACAAGAGCCCAGCATTGATGGGTATTTGAGAGCTTTGGGCCTGCCGCCACACCCTAAGAAGTAAAAGAAGTAAAAAAAAAGAGGTCGTCGATTGAAGATTCAGCATGTCATCACTTCCCTCCTCGACGGTGGGGCTGAGGCGGTGCTGTATCGCCTTGTCACCCATGATCGGCAAAACGAACACCATGTGGTGTCGTTGACCGGTGCGGGGAAATATGGCTTTTTGTTACAACAAATCGGCGTTGGCGTTAAGGTTCTGGAGATGCCGCGCAGTCGCCTTACCTTGCGGGGGTTGAAGGGATTGCGTCGCGCCTTGGCGTCGTTCAAACCAGAGATCTTGCAGACCTGGATGTATCACGCCGATCTCTTGGGTGGGCTTGCCGGTCGTCTGGCCGGGGTGCCGGTGGTGTGGGGCATTCGCCATACAACGCTCGAGGCCGGCCGTTCGACCCGTGGGACGATCTGGGTCGCCCGGGCTTGCGCCTGCTTGTCACGCTGGGTGCCTTCCCGCATTGTGGCCTGTGCCCAGGCAGCCGCACGGGTGCATGCCGACCTGGGATATGACGAGGCCCGCATGGTGGTCATCCCCAATGGCTATGATCTGAAGCGCTTTCGGCCAGATCCATCTGCGCGTGCCCGGCTGCGCGCCGAATTGGCGGTTCCCGATGCCGTTCCGTTGCTCGGCATGGTGGGGCGTTGGGATCCCCATAAGGATCACGCGAACCTGATAACCGCCCTGGGGGACCTCTCCCAGGAAGGCCTTAACTTCCGTCTGGCGTTAATCGGAACGGGTATGACCGCGCATAATCAGTCGCTGATGGCCTTACTGAAGGCTGCGGTTCTGCAAGAAAAAACCCTATTGCTCGGTCCACGCAACGATGTGCCGGCGGTGATGGCAGCATTAGATGTGCATCTTTTGTCCTCGGCTGCGGAAGCCTTCCCCAATGTGCTGGCTGAGGCCATGGCCTGTGGCACTCCCTGTGTCGCCACCAATGTGGGCGATGCCGCGCTGATTATCGGAGATACTGGCTGGATCGTGCCGCCCCGGGATGCGGCCGCCTTGGCTCAGGGGGTGCGCTCCGCCCTGCTCGCCTGGGCTCAACCCGAAAGCTGGCAGGGAAGACAAGCGTCATGCCGAGCGCGTATCGCCGATGAGTACGGGATAAAAACGATGGTGCAGCGGTACCGGAGCGTTTGGAACGCCGCTATTGCGCAGGGCAGACGGAGGGGGGCAGTGGAATGTGCGGCTTGACGGGGTTTTGGGGTGAACTGCCTCTGTCGCTAAACCCAGCATCGGTGGTGAACTGCATGACTGAAGCTTTGACCCATCGAGGCCCAGATGACTCGGGCGTCTGGGTGGACGAGGCGGTGGGGGTGGCGCTCGGGCATCGGCGCCTGGCGGTACTCGATCTCTCCCCGGCCGGACATCAGCCAATGGTTTCCACCAGTGGGCGGTATGTGATCGTTTACAACGGCGAGATTTACAACCACCTCGAGCTGCGCGCCGAACTGGAAAACGTCGGCGTGGGTGAGACGACGACCTGGCGAGGCCGTTCGGATACCGAAACACTGCTTGTCGCCTTCGAGGTGTGGGGTGTCGAGGCCACGCTGAAGAAATCGGTGGGCATGTTTGCCATCGCGCTTTGGGATCGAAAGACGCGTACCCTGACCTTGGCACGAGACCGGATGGGGGAAAAGCCCCTCTACTACGGCTGGGTGCAGGGGGCTTTGGTGTTTGGCTCGGAGCTCAAGGCGCTCACAGCCTTTCCTCGGTTTGACAATCGCATCGACCGACGTGCGCTCGCCCTGTTCATGCGCCATAACTACGTCCCGACACCCTGGAGTATCTACCAGAATATCTGGAAGCTCCCGCCAGGGTGTTATGTCGAATTTGGCCAGGCCAATGGCGAAAAACCGCGAGTTTTGGCCGACCATGAAAAGCTTTGCGACGGAACCCGAGGGGTCAAGGTCTATTGGTCGCTGAAAGACATCGCATCAACCGGTATCGACCAGCCTTTCGAAGGAAGGGAAGAACAGGCCATCGCCGAGCTCGAGCGGTTGATCCGCGAAAGCTTGCGTGGGCAGATGTTGGCCGACGTTCCGTTGGGAGCGTTTCTTTCGGGAGGCATCGACTCCTCCACAGTGGTGGCCATGATGCAGACGATGTCTTCCCGGCCGGTCAAGACCTTCAGTATTGGTTTTCCTGAAGAAGAATATGACGAAGCGCAGCATGCCAAAGCGGTGGCGCGGCATTTGGGTACGGACCATACCGAGTGGTATGTGACACCGCAGGACGCGCTCGACGTCATTCCCAAACTCCCCGTGCTCTATGACGAGCCTTTTGCCGATTCCTCGCAGATTCCGACCCATCTGGTGTGCAGAATGGCGCGCCGTCATGTGACGGTCGCTCTCTCCGGCGATGGCGGGGATGAGCTATTTGGCGGGTACAAGCGGTATTTCCGGGCAATGACGCTGTGGAAGTGGGTATCGAGGATGCCCCGCCCTTTGCGGCGGCTGGCGGCTGCTGCGATGCAGGCCATTTCGCCTAAGACCTGGGATCGTCTGTACATGGCGGTCGAGCCAGCCCTTCCTCGACTTTGGCGTCAGCGCCGGCTTGGCGACAGAATCCATAAGGCGGCCCGTTTGTTCTACGCCAGCGCCCCTGAACAGGTTTACCAACTGTTCGTTTCCCATTGGGAAGACCCGGGGGCCCTGGTTTTGGGCAGCACCGAGCCCCCCACGTCTATTACCGAACCTACGGTATGGCTCGAAGACAGGAATTTCGCCCTGAAGATGATGTATCTAGATGCCATCACCTATCTGCCCGATGACATTCTCGTCAAAGTCGACCGAGCGGCGATGGGGGTGAGTCTGGAGACGCGGGTGCCTCTGCTCGATCACCGCCTGGTCGAGTTCGCCTGGCGTGTGCCGCTCTCGATGAAAATTCGCGACGGTCAGGGCAAATGGCTCCTGCGCCGGCTGCTTTATAGTTATGTGCCCCGCGAGCTGATCGAAAGGCCCAAGATGGGCTTTGGAGTTCCCATCGATCACTGGCTGCGTGGGCCCCTGCGTGATTGGGCCGAAGATTTGCTCGCGGAAGACAAACTCAAGCGTGAAGGTTTCCTTGATCCGGCGCCGATTCGCCGACGGTGGCAAGAGCATCTGTCGGGCCAGCGCAACTGGCAGTATCATCTGTGGGATGTATTGATGTGGCAGGCGTGGTTGGCGAGGAAATAGAACGGCTCTGGGGAAGCCTGGCTTTCGCCCGAAAGAAGCACAAATATGATAGCCGCAAATGATCGTCGCAATGGTTGGAAACTTGCCGAGACTGGCCACTCTAGCAAACCCACAGATGGAACTTGAAAACTTTTGGATGCCAACCCAGTACACTCATCGGGGAATCGCCCCGAGGAGGAGTATATGGTTGGCCCCGAGTATGTGCCTGCTTCAAAGAAGGACTGGAAGAGAATCTGCGATCTCTCGAAGCCAACAACCAGAGATGAGGTCAAGGATTCCGACCTTCATCCCTGCCCAGTATGTGGCAACCCGGCCTCTCGTCTTCGGATCGTCGAACGCATTGTCCAAGATATCGGGAATATCACGACCGGTCTTCCCGTCGATATCCGATTTCGGTATTCCCAGCACCGATGCTTGCCTTGCAAGAAGTACTTCCATGCGGAATTCCCTGAATGGATCTTGGGTGCCCTGCACGACACTCGGCCTGTCGTCGAAACAGCCATTCGTGTGGTCGTCGAAGATGGCTTGCCATACAAGGAACGTCAGAGTCAGGGGCCGACCTGGCTGGGGTGCTTGGGGAAGAAGTCGACGCGCGGTTCCAGAAACTTGAAGGTGTGGCTGGCAGGGTCGGCGAAGAAGGCGGGCAGCGGGTCGAAAATCCGGTCCCAGCTCCAGAACTCGGGTCCCACGCCCAAGTATTCGCGAATCATCTCGGTGCCAAAGGGGGTAATGGGATGCATGAGCACCGTCGCCGTCCGCACCATGTGGAACGCATCGATCAGGGTCTGCCGCAGCACCGGATCATCGGCCGAGCCTTCGGCGCCCGGCTTCACCCGCGAGGTCCAGAACTTGTTGATGTTCCGCAGGTAGGTGTCCATGATGGCCATGACCTGATGGAACTCGTGCTTCGCCATGGCCTGTTCGTAGTCGAGCACCGTCTTGCGGGCCTCGGCCAGCGTCTCGGCCGACACCTCGCCCGCCGGCAGTTTCCCGCCGAAATATTTCTGCACCGTGTAGAAGCAGGTGCGCACCGCGCGGTTGAAAACGTTGCTAACCAGGTTGCCTTCCTTGAGGACAGGGTCGCCCTCGCGCGGGTCGGCGCCAGGATTGTAGGGGCGCGGCTTGAAGGGAACGCTGCGCAGGCCCAGTCCGAGTGCCAGGAAGTGGGCGCGCAACTGGTCGGCGGTATAGTGGTTGAGCAGGTCGCGGGCCATGGGGGGCTTGATGGCGCCGCTGCTGCTGGCCTTCTTGTCGAAGAACAGAATGTGGTTGTTGACAACGAGGTCGGGCAGCTGCAACTGACCGTCGGGCGGCGCCGCGGTCGGCTCCTTCCCCTGCTCACCCATGAACATGCACATCTCGGCGGGACCATAGAAGTAGACATTATCTTCGCCGATGAACTGCCAGACGTGGGCCTCTTTGGAACACCACCAATCGCGCCAGGCCTCGAGCGGTTGCCCCCGCTGCTCGAGGCAGGTGGCAGTAAAGGCCAGGGGCGCCCACAGCGATTCGGGCCAGACCCAGAAGGTCAGCCCGCGCAGGCTGGGATCGTCAGCGGCCTCGGGCAGGTCGGGCGCCGGAACGCCCCAGGCCACGTTCCCGGTCAGGCGGAACGGCACCAGCGTCTTGCCGTTGCGGCTACGGATGCCGGCCTGGTTGAGCAGGGCGGCTGCCGTTTCGCGATCGGCCAACCGGGTAAAGACGAGCTTGGCCGAGCCGTTCTTGTCATCGGTGCGGGTGTGGGCGGGCAACTGCCCCTGCACCGCGGCGAGCGCGTCGTCCTGGCCGGGCTTGACATAGATGGCGGGCGGCTCGAGGAATTCCTCCATCGCCTTGACCGCGAAGGCGCGGCATTCCGGCCGCTCGTAGCGACCTTTCACCCACTTCGTCAACTCGGCGCGGAACTTCTCGAGATCGATGTACCAGTTCGAGACCATGCGCATCTCTGGCGTCTCGCCGGTCAGCGCCGACCTCGGGTTGATCAGGTCACGCGGCTCGTACGGATGGCCCAGGGCGCACTCGTCAGCGTAGCCCGTCTCGGACTTGCACCCGGGAACGGGGCATTGCCCGGTCACCTGCCGCCCGTTCAGGAAGACCCCGGCCTTGGGGTCGAAGAACTGCGGGGTGGACTGTTTCACCAGGTGGCCATGGTCATACAGGTGTTTGAAGAACCGACCACAGAACTCGGCATGCACCTCTTTTGACCGGCCCAGCCCCGAGGCGGCGAAAATGTCGAGGCTGATGCCGTAGGCATCGAGCACCTCTTTCTGTCGCCGGTGGTTCTGCGCCACGAATTCTTCGATGGGGCCGGCGAATGTGCCCGAGGCGGTCATCTGCCGGTGGTATTCGACGATCGGCGACCCGTAGCAGTCGGTCCCCGACACGAACAGCACGTTGGCCGCCCCGATCCGGTCGCGCAGGAACCGGGCGAAACAGTCGGCATGCACGTACATGCCGCCGACGTGGCCGAAGTGCAGCTCCTTGTTGCCGTAGGGCATGCCGCCGGTGAGAACGACGCGTTTGGGGAAGACGGGTCGCCCGGTGGCGGGCGACGAAGCGGTAGTAGCAGGTGAAGCGTTCATGGATGAAATGGTACGAACCCCGAGGGTCTTTCGTCAAGGCTTCCCGGCATATCGCCTGCCACGCTGCCATCGCAGCCGACCCACAGGCCCAGGGCGAACCGGAATAACCCTGCGACGCCAGCGATTGCTGTAGGTTTTCCTTGGGTTACGCGGAGATGCCGATCGGATCGGGGGCGCAATGTGCACGACAAACGAAAAACCGATTCGTGCAACAGGCTCTCGATGGAAATTTACGCGAATAGTGAAATATGAGATATAATGGAGACAGAGATTAGGCTAACAGGGTCTAGGAAGGAGAGCATGGGAAGATCCTCATCAACTCGCGGGGTGGCGTTTCCCGTGATTCTTGTGGTCATAGTTCTGGTGGCAGGGTTCGTCATTGCCCTTTCCACCCTTCAGCACAGCCTGAAGAGCCAGGTTTACCATTCCTGCAACCACCAATGGTCGTTCCTGCTCGCCTATTCCGCGATGTCGAAAATGCTCGCCAGAATCCATACCTCATCCTGGACCAACCGCCCGTTCGCCACCAGCCCCTACCGTGAATTTGGGGTTCCCCTCCAGGGCGGAACCTATGATCTGTTCGTCGAGAACACCCCCGGTCGGGAATACCAGGCCGACATCTACGTAAAAACCACGCTGACCGGGGTCTCGCGACTCTATTTCTGGCGAATCACCTATAACGACGACCTCCTGGACATCTCCAACCGCATTATCGTCGAGTTCTTCAAAGCGGCCGAACCCACCGTGTTTCCCACCGCCGCCGGCCCTTCCAACTTTTCGAAGCTGGTCGATGACCTGCTGGCCGAGCGGGCCCGCAACCAGAAGAAATCCGATGAGATGACCGCCCGGCTCGCTCCGCTGTCCGATCCCAAGGCCGTCCTGGCTGAACTCCAGGGACGGACCCCGGAAACGTTCACACAGTCATGGCCCGCCGATCCCACAGAGGTGGCCATGACCGGCAGGCCGGCCGCCCCGTTCCCCGTGGTCGCTCCGCCCGGTGCCGACGAAGTGCCTACCGCGGGAGGGCCGGGCCCCGCCGTTTCGATCGCTGGCGGCGGTTCCAGCAGCCCACGCGCCCCTGATTTCCCCAACATTCCCATCACCTCAGGAGGCAGCAGCGCAAATATCACCAGCCTGACCGACACCCTGAGAGCCGCCACGCAGGCCGCCGAACAGGCGAAAGCCAACTACGACCAGGGGAAATACATCGCGGATGCCGGGCACGGCGACTGGGAAGGCGCCAGGCCCAACTTAATAGCCGCCAATGCCGCCCGCCTGGAAGCCATCCAAAACATGGGAGAGGCGGCCTCTCTCGCCAAGGACGCCCTCCAACAATCGACCAGCGCCGAAGAAGCCAAGGCGCTCCAGGAATGGGTCAGCTCGTCGATGGTCGCGGCATATCAAAACATCGCCAACGGCGTGGCCCGTGCCTACGAAGATTTCGCCCAAGGAGCGGCGATCGTTTCTTATGCCACCACCTCTGGCGAGGCCCAGGCGTTGCTCGATACCTGGATCGGCTCTCTGGCCGATCTGCAGCGCATTCGGAGCGAAATGAACAGCGTAATGAGCGAGATCGACGGATTTGCCAAAACTTCTGAGGTTGCGGCAGCCCAGGCCGCGGCCAATCAAACCCTGGCCAGAACCGAAGAGATGTGCAAAGCTGCCATCGAAGCGGCCAAAGCTCGAGTCGCAGAGCTGAAAGCCCAGGAAGAAGCCGCGGCCCGCCACGCCGCCAATACCGATCAGACTCCCAGTGGCGGTACCGCTACCCCGTGAGCAAGCTGCCGATCCGACGGCCCTGCCCCGCCTTCCCCCTGGCCCGGGGTGTTTCCCCATCTCACGCCCGCCCACAAGGTTTCACCCTCACCGAATTGCTGGTGGCTCTCGGTATCGTGCTGTTGGTCTCGGCGGTCGGCTTACGACTGCTGCAGTCCCTCAGCCGATCCCAACGCACCATGTCGGCCCAGGCCGCCCTCCAAATGGAAGCACGCAGGGCCTTCGACAAGGCGATCGAGCAGATCCGCGAAGGCACCGACCTGGTCCGGCCCTTCATGGGGGAAACCTTGCCCTTCGTGGTCTTCAAGGACATCGTCAACCGCACCACCATTCTCTACCTCGAACCCAACAATCCCGCTTCCGAGCGACTGCAAAAGCGCGTGTACAAACTGGTTTCCTACCGCACCGACTATTCGGGGAGGTATGACCCCAAGAACGAGAAAATCCTGCTCGACGCCGTGCGCCGCCTAACCTTCACCAGCCTGTCCCCCAACGGGGTCCAGATCGCGGCAACCCTCATCCATGACCGTAACGAGTTCCAGTTTCTGGCTCACATCGGCCTGATGAACCTGGGAGGTCTCGAATGAAACGCCACCCATCCGCCTCCTCCCCAGGGTCTCCCCGAAGCGGGTTCACCATGGTGGAAATCCTGATCTGCCTTGGTCTTCTGACCGCGCTCGGCGGGATCCTCGTCTATCTCACCCGATCCGGCCGCCATGAACTTCAGTTCAGCTCCGATCACCTGAATGCGGTGATCCTGGGTCAGAAGCTCACCGAAGACCTCATCGAGGAACTGTCCATGAACCCCTATGGCCTCGAAACCCTGGGTATCGATGCCACCCCCCGGAACTTCCAGGAGATCGTCGATGGTCGATCGGTCCTTTTCTCCCAGATCGAGGACCGGTCCGCCCCCTGGGGTTTCATCGACCCCCAAACCGATGGCGCCATCGACCACCGGATGAAGCCCCTCTACGACGACATCCGCAAGTTCAGGTTTGCCGTGGCCGGAGAGCGCCGAGCCCCATCCGGCTCCTCCCCTGATCGCAACCTGGTCGAAGCAAGGTTCGATTTCGCCTGGCCCACCCAGACGGGCCGCGGGGAGTTCAACTTCACCTGCCTGTTGTTTTCTCCTTGCACGGCGAAGCAAACCGACCTGGCCTTGGCGGTCAATGAGGCGGCGATCGACGCCCGCATCCCCCGGGAAGCATTTGGCCACGACGGCATGACCATTCCCCAGGTCGCCGCCGCCACCGGCGAAAACGTGGAGACAATCACCGCTCTCGGCCGAATTTCCCTGATCACCAGAGATTTCCTCCGGTCCGATTTCGTCCAGACACAGAAACAGAAAATCGCCGACGCGAAAACCAGGCTGGCGCATACTCCCGCCAACGCGCTCGATCAGCAATATGCCGGGCGACTCGCCGTCGCCCGCCACTGGTACGACCTGGCCAAAATTTCCTTCCAGGCCCTCGCGTATCTGGTACCCCACTTTACCATTCTGCAACAGCAGGGAAGATTCAGCGGGGGGTCCGGCTCGGGATTCAACGCTGCCACCTTGCAATGCGACCTGCAGACCTACCGGATCGTCTACGAAACATTTGCCGGTAGCGTCATCCAGGCCCGCTACTATTACTATTCATTGGTAGAATCTGATCTGAGCCGCTACAAGGGGGGCAAGGTGCAGTTGCAGGCCCTGCAGAAACTGATCGACATCTACCGGGTCTGCGCCATCCTGCCGACCCGCCCCCAAGGAATGCAGGAATACAAAGATTTCCTGGCCCGCCTCAAGGCGTTCGGTCAGGGGCGCAACCCATTCCTGGTCCGCTTTATCGACCAGGAAACCCTTTTCCTGCAGACCCCCGCCATCTGGTTTGACCGCCTGCCGAACCTGAAGCGGATCGCCGACATCCTCCAGGACAAGGTCCCGGGCATTCTCGGCTTCATTCGCGAAAGGAGCAACGCCGCCGTCACCGGCAATATCCCCAGGCCAACCACCAGTAGCCCCTGATTGGCACGCCGCCATCTCATTCACCGCTCTAAAATGGGAAGAAGTGGAGAGCCTCGGCACCACCGCGGATTTCCCAAGCTCCCCGAGGGTTGGCACGTTTCGCCCATGGGTTATCCGCGGTTTCTTTCACCGCTCTCGGTTCCAGCAATCGCCGGCGCCCAATGCCCACGCCCCCCCTCTTTCTCCCGATCAGGCCTTTAGGGCCCGTAACAAAATAACCTATTCAGGGAACCTTCTGGCTAGCGCACGATTAGCAAGGGTGCCCGACCAACATGACTACTTTATTTTCTGACGGGCCCTTAGCCCGGCATCTGGGTGCGCCAGATCCGCCTTGCCCGCTCAGAGAGCCCGCCTTCTCGATGGAGAAACCAAGAGGATCGCGCATGGCCTGCCCATCACTTGACGGGGAAGGAAGCATAGGGCAGAATGGTACCGCGTTTCGGGATCCTGATGAGACCATCAGCAAGGAAGGAGCCAGCATGAAATATGTGAAGGCGGATGCCGCCAAATGCGAAGGCGTCCGGGCCTGTGAGAAGATCTGTGCCCAGACGTTCTTCAAGAGCGAGGACGCCACCCTGTCGTCGATCCGGGTCACCCAGAAGGGGTCGGCCTATGAGATCAACGTTTGCAACCAGTGCGGCCAGTGCATCGCCGTCTGCCCGGTGCAGGCCCTGTCGCGCAACAAGGCCGGCATCGTCATGGTCGACAAGAAGACCTGCGTCGGCTGTTTCATGTGCGTCGGGTTCTGCCCGACCCTGTCGATGCGCCGCGCCGCCGGGCAGCGGGAACCCTTCAAATGTGTGTCCTGCGGCCAGTGCGTGAAGACGTGCCCCAAGGGCGCCCTGCAGATGGTCGAGGCCGACCACGCCGGCCTGCCGGCCTGACCCCCGCGAAGGAGACAGCCGAGATGTCATACGATTACACCAAGCGCACCGCCTATCACGAGAAGGTCGCCGAAATGCGGAAGGCCCACAAGGTGTTGAAGGAATGGATCTTCACGCCCAGCCTGCCCGAGCGCGGCTATACGAACCGCACCCTGTTCGTGAACCTCGCCACCCTCGAAATCAAAGAGAAACCCGTCACCGCCCAGATGAAAGACCTGTTCATCGGCGGCCGCGGCTTCGGCCTGTGGTACCTGTGGAACGCCATCAAGCCGACCACGAAATGGAACGACCCCGAGAACGAGATCATCATCAGCCCGGGGCCCCTGGGGGGCAACACCCAGTATCCGGGGTCGGGCAAATCGCTCGTGGTGTCGCTCTCGCCCACCACCGGCATTCCCATCGATTCCAACGTCGGCGGCTACTTTGGCCCGCTGATGAAGTTCAGCGGCTTCGACGCCCTCGAGATCACCGGCAAGGCCAAGACCGACGTCATCATCGTCATCGACGGCCAGGCCGGCAAGGTCATCATCGAGGAAGCCCCGCAGGAGGACGCCAACAGCCACGTCGCCGCCGAGCAGTTCACCCACATGTACGCCAAGGACCACGACGACCTGCGCAACGTCTCGGTCGTCGCCTCGGGCCGCGGCGCCGAGCATGCCCTGATCGGCTGCCTGAACTTCAGCTGGTTCGACGTGCGCCGGCAGGCCTCCCGGCTCAAGCAGGCGGGCCGCGGCGGCATCGGCACCGTCTTCCGCGACAAGAAGCTGAAAGCCCTCGTCGTACATGCTCCCCCGGTCAAGGGTGACATGAACAATCCAGCCGACTTCGACAAGGTTGCCAAGGCCGGCATCAAGATGCATAAAGAACTGGCCGACTTCGACCTCAAGCAGTGCAATATGCGCCGCCAGGGAACCGCCCACCTGGTCGAAATCATGGACAACTACGATCTCCTGCCCGTCCACAATTTCCAGTTCGGCAACCACCCCGACACCAAGAACATCGCCTCCTGGATCTGGGACCAACGGTTCACCCAAGGCATCCCCGACGGCTGTTGGTATGGTTGCTCGATGCAGTGCAGCAAGGGCGCCGACGGTCATGTGGTCAAGACCGGCCCCTACAAAGGGCATATCGTCACCGTCGACGGCCCTGAGTATGAGACGGCCGCCGGCTGCGCCGCCAACTGCGGTATTTTCGATCCCGACTGGCTGCTCGAGGCCAATTTCTACTGCGACACCTACGGCATCGATACCATCAGCTTCGGCACCGCCTGCGCCTTTGTCATGGAATGCTACCAGCGCGGCATCTTGAACAAAGAGCGCACCGGCGGCCTCGAGCTAACCTGGGGCAACGCCGAGGCCCAGCTCGAACTGCTGCACCAGATGGCCCGCGGCGAAGGCTTCGGGGTCACCGTCGGGCAGGGCGTCGCCCGCATGAAGCAGATCTTCATCGAAAAGAAATACGGCGACCCCCAATTGATCCAGGACATCGGCATGGAAGTGAAGGGTCTCGAATACAGCCAGTATATGTCAAAGGAATCGCTGGCCCAGCAAGGCGGGTATGCCCTCACCAACAAGGGGCCCCAGCATGACGAGGCCTGGCTGATCTTCATGGATATGGTCAACAATCAGATCCCGACCTTCGAGGACAAGGCCGAGGCCCTTTACTACTTCCCGCTGTTCCGCACCTGGTTCGGCCTCAACGGCTTCTGCAAACTGCCCTGGAACGACGTCGAGCCCCCCGACAATCACCTCCACCCCCCGCTCGAGGCCGCCAAGGTCCCCGAGCATGTCCAGAATTACTGCGACGTCTTCTCGGGCATTACCGGCCGCCCCCTTACCAAAGAAGGCTTGATCGCCATGTCCGAAACGGTCTACCAGTTCCAGCGCGTCTTCAACATCCGCATGGGGAAGGGCCGCCGTGCCCACGACCTGCCCCCGTACCGCTCGTTGGGTCCTGTCACCCGCGAGGAGTACGAGTCGCGCCAGGAACGCTACGACAAGCAACTGAAGGAGCTGATCGGCGTCGATCCGGCTGGCAAGTCGACCGACGAGAAAATCGCCCTGCACCGCAAATATCGGGAAGACCGCTACCAGAAGCTGATGGACGCAGTCTACAGGCGCCGCGGGTGGACGCATGACGGCATCCCGACCATTGAGACCCTCAAGAAGTGCCGCATCGACCTGCCCGAAGTGGTCGAGGTGGTCAAACCCCTGCTGGGGTGACCGGCGTTCCGATCTCCTCAACGGTGGCAGCGGCACCCGGGGCGGGTGCCGCTGCCCTCCGTCGCGGGGGCAGGCGCAGGGGCGGCGGCTGTCTGGTCCTCCCTTGCTCCCACCGCGTGCCCTTAATATGACTCCCGTTGTTTCCCAAACCCTGGGGCCGGATTCGCCTCCAGACACTATTCCGCAGGCTCGGATCGGTGGCCTCGGGTTCGGCTCGATTC
>CALLCO010000183.1 GCA_937998695.1 Candidatus Ozemibacteraceae bacterium | reverse complement strand
TCAACCACCTCGTCGAAAGTCTCATGCCTGGATGATCTGGAGAGCCAGCATCCGCAGGTCTTTGTCGGAAGACCGGCCCTTGGGCACGAACCGGGCGATCACCGAGGCTTCCAGGTCACGCAGGAAACGGGGGAGCCAGGTTCGGGCTGTCTGGGACAGGCCGATCAGGAAGGCCTGCTCGAAATCATGTTCCCCCAGCGTCTGTTTCAGGTTTTGCCTGGCCACGCCCAGGAAGAAGTAGGCGCGCGGGGCCAGCCCCGGCGATTGCAGGGCCGCATGCAGATGGCGCGGGGCATCCTCGAGTTTGCCGTTGCCAATCAGGACCAGCCCGGTGAGGTAGGAGAACCATGGCACGGTGGCCCGCTGCACCAGGGCGAGCAACCGTTCTTCTTCGGCGATGATCCCGCCACCGAAGCCCCGCCAGAGAAGACGGACCATCTCCCCCAGCATCTTGAACGAAAACCGGGCCATCAGCGCATCGAACATGCGCAAGGCCAGAACGAAAGCGGCAAGGCCCCCCACTCCCACGATGGCCATGAAGAAAAACTGCCAGGGGTGACCTTTCACATAGCAGCGCAGGAAGAAGGCGATCGACCGATCAGCTTGGGCACTGACGGCGGCGGCTTTCAGGAATTCGCCCTGCCCTACCAGGGCATCGCTCAGATATTCGAGCACCTGCCGGCGGGTGAACCGGATCTGCTCCACCTTATCGGCTGGTGCTTCCGAGGTGGTCGCAGCGTTCTGGGAGCCCATCGCCTGCGGGCGGGTCTGCCAGCGCTCGACCTGAGGCCAGCGCTGGAGCAGGGTGGTGAAATCGGCGACGGCCTGGGTGTAGCGACGGGCTTTCAGGCAGGCGATGCCGCGGTAATAGACCCAATCCCAGTAGTCGGGGTTGCCCCGCAGGAGCGAGGAATACTGGTCGATGGCGCGGTCGTAGTCCCCCGTGGACAGGTCGGCCTGGGCGTTGGTCAGCATATCCCGCAGTCGTCGATCACTCACGATGCGCTCGCGCAGGTCGACGGCCTGCTGAAAATGGGGGTCGCGGTCCAGGGCGCGGGCGATGAAATCCATGGCCCGCTCGAGATTTCCGATGTCGTAGGCAGCCTTGGCGCGGTTGAACAGGTCGCGAGCCGAGAGGGCTTCGATATCGAATGACCGCCCCGACCCTGGGTCGATGACCACTCCCTGCTCGCGAAATTTCTGGACCGTCTTGACCACGTTCTTCATGGCCTCCAGGCCGGCCTTCGCCTCGGGGTGATCGGGGAGCAGCTTGAGGACGTAGCGGTATTCCTGCATGGCCCGCAGAGGATCGGTGCGGGCGTAGAATTCGGCCGCCTTCATGTGCTCGGCGGCATCCTTGTCGATGGTTTCCATCAACTGCTTCTCGTACTCCAGCAGCTCGCGATCGTCAGGGTCGGTGGCTTTCGCCTGACGGAAGTAGTTCATCGCCGACAGGGCGTTCTTGTTCTTGAGAGCCACCTTCGCTTTTTCCAGGAAAGCGGCCGCCGGCGCGGACAACGCCGACACCATGCCGGCATCCGCAACGAGCCACATCCCAATGACGGCCACAACAACCCTGAATCGTTGGAAAACCCTGACCATACCTAAATACTACCATATTATTGCCCATCTCTAAAGACTGTTGCATAAATCCATTTTTCGGACTTCCGGATACCAAGCGCCCTTGATCTGGAGCATCTTTGCTGGTGGATTGTACAGAAAAAATGCCCGTTTTTGGCATTCGTGCAACAGCCTCTCTAAAGGGGATTTTTGACAAAGGGGGATGGGCTTTGTTAGACTGGCCCCGGCGGCGGGCAGGGATGGCGCCGACCCCGCACCGCATCGGCGATTTCCTGGGGTTGCCTCCTGGCCGTGGCCGCCACCATTCCAACATCGGGAGGTCACCCATGCCGCTGGTCACCAGCAAGGACCTGTTCAAGCGCGCGTACGCCGAGCATTTTGCGGTGGGCGCTTTCAACGTCAACAACATGGAGATCATCCAGGGGATCTTCGAGGCCGCCATCGCCGAGAAGGCCCCTCTCATCATCCAGGTTTCGGCCGGGGCCCGCAAATACGCCCGCCACGAGTATCTGATCCACCTGATCCAGGCCTCGATCGAGATGGCCAAGGCCTCCGGCGTCGATCTGCCGGTCGTGCTGCACCTCGACCACGGCGAAGATTTCGAGATCTGCAAGAAATGCATCGACGGCGGCTTCACCTCGGTGATGATCGATGGGTCCAAGCATCCCTTCGAGGAGAACATCAAACTGACCAAGCAGGTCGTCGATTACGCCCACCCCCGCGGGGTCGTGGTCGAAGCCGAACTGGGCCGGCTGGCCGGCGTCGAGGACAACATCAAGGTCGACGCCAAGGATTCGTCATATACCGACCCGGGCCAGGCGAAGGAGTTCGTCGAACGCACCGGCTGTGATTCGCTGGCGGTCGCCATCGGGACCAGTCATGGCGCCTACAAGTTCAAGGGTGATGCCAAGCTCGATTTCCAGCGACTGGCCGAGATCGAGAAGGTCTTGCCGGGCTTCCCGCTGGTCCTGCACGGGGCCAGCTCGGTTCCCGAAGACTTGGTCGCCATCTGCAATGAATATGGCGGGAAAATCCAAGGGTCTAAGGGCGTGCCGGAGTCGATGATCACCCAGGCCAGCAAAGGTGGGGTCTGCAAGGTCAACATCGATACCGACCTGCGTCTGGCTATGACCGGCGCCATCCGCAAGGTGTTCGCCGAGAGTCCGGGCGAATTCGACCCCCGCAAATACCTGGCCCCCGCCCGCGAAGCCATCAAGCAGGTGGTCATCCGCAAGCTGAAGGTGCTGGGCTGCGCCGGCAAGGCGATCTAAGCCACCGTTCGGGGCACGACCGGCCCGCCGCCGGCCGAAGGGTCGTGGCACGGCGGCGGGTCTGGGTATACCCGGGCCTCGATGCTCATCCTTCCCCGGAAAGGACCACCATGACCCACGCCCCCCCGTCGACCGATCATCGCCGCGCCCGAACGTTGCGAATCTCTCGTGATGTTCTGGAAAAACTTCCCCTCTCCGGTCGGCCAACCGTGGCGGCGGCGGCCCCTGGTCGTCCGTCCGCGGCGGCGGGTGCCAGCGGATCCTCTAGAGGATGGGGTCCAGCAGGTCCCACGGGTTCTGGTGGATCGGCGGGCCGGAGCGGACGGAGAGCAGTGGTGGCGGGGGCCCTCGCCTTTGTCCTTCTGCTGCTCACCGGGTGCGGCGGCGGAGGGGGCGGCGGAGGGGGCGGCACCGGGGTCGACCCGGTCGAGACCGAGGTCCGCGCCGCTCTTGACGTCTTCCAGGCCGCCATCCAAAACGAAAACGTCGACCAGGCCCCGGCCGGCCTTTCCCCTGCCCTGCGCTATTTCCGGGCCGGCACCGCGGGCTGGGAAGACCGCACGGCGTTCGTCGGCCGCCTGACGTCCTTCTTCGCGGCCGCCACCGTGCTCTCGTTCGAACTGCGCGACCTGGGCGTGAGCCCTGGCGGTGAAGCCGCCGCCGGCGCGCGGGGTACCCTGGTCTGTCGGTACCAGGATGCCGGCGGCACCACCCGGGAATTGACCGAGGAGGTCGAGCTGCAGTTCGAGCGGGTCGAAAGCTGGCAGATCACCTCCCTCTCGCGCTTCAATCTCGCGGGCATGGCCTTCCCGCCCTGACGCGCCAGAAATCACCCGTTCCATGATTCCTGCCACCCTCGAGCAACGCGCCGGCTGCGTCGTGGTGTCCCTGCGCCCCGATGGCGGACTGCTTTCCTGGCAGGACTGGATGTGCGATGCCGTCGCCCTCCTGGCCGTCCCGACGACCGGGGACACCCCCTCCCTGCTGGTGTTCTCCTACCGCACCGGTGCCATCCTGGCCAGGTTCCGGCTGCCTTCCGGCGACCTGGACACCCTGGCGGCCGCCCCTCGGTACGTGCTGACCGCCGCCGGGCTCGAGGGAACCCTCCAGCTCGAGGGGTCGATCTGCAAGATCGAGCCGATCGACCCCACCGGGGGGGTCTATGCCGGCGTCCAGCTCCAGACGGCCGGGCAGCCGGCCGAGGCCTTGCGCGCCTATTCCCGGGCCCTGGAAGCCTCGGCCGGTCTGTCCGGGGTGCGGAGCCTGATGGCCGCCTGCCACCGGATCGAGAACCGGATCGACCTCGCCGAGCGCCTGTACCAGGAGGAATGCGAACGCTTCCCCCTCCTGCCCGATGCCTTCGCCCAGCTCGGCATGCTGTACCAGCGCACCGAACGCGCCCAGCTCGCCCGCTCCATGTTCGAGCAAGCCCTCGAGCGCGATATGTTCTGCCTGAACGCCCTGCTGCACCTGAGCCGGCTGCTCGCCGGCCAGCCCGGCACGGCCCCCCGCATGCTCGGGCCGCTCACCCATCGACTGGCCGTCGGCTTCGGCGATCTGCCGGTCGTCCAGGAGCACCTGCAGGCCCTCGCTCAGGCCGCCGGGCTGACCCCGACCGAGTTTGCCGCCCGGACCCGCGCCGATGCCGGGTTGGTATCCAACCCGACCCTGCTGCGACTGATGAAGCGTCTGGAAAGCCTGCGCCTGAACGGAGCCGGGTTGGCCGCCTTGCGTGGTTATGCCCACCTGCTCGAACAAACTGCCGATTCCCACCTGGCGGGGTTCTTCCAACACTGGGTCTCCCGTCGCCTCGCCCTCTTCCCGCCGTCATTGCCCGGATTGCTGCAGCCGGCCTTCGACGCCTGCCGCCAGGATCTCCAGGCTAGGTATCCCGGGCTGGCCCAGGCTGCCGCCCCGGCCGAACCGGGCAGCGGTTCCCCCACCGCCCTGAGCCGCGACGAGTTCTACCTGCTGGCCCTCGAAGAGGTCCTGCTCGACGGCCAGATCACCCCCACCGAGCAGGCACTGCTGGCCCGGCTGCGAGGCGCCCTGCGGCTCGACGACACCCAGCACCAGAAGCTGTTCGCCCGGGCCGCCACCCTGGCCGGTCAGGCGCTGGCCGAGCGGGGTTCCGATTTCAACCCGGTCCGGTTCATGCGCAAGCTGATCCTGGCCATCACGCGCGACAACCGCGTCGAAGCCCAGGAACGCACCTTCCTCGACCTGGCCCGGGAAGTCCTGCAACTCACCCCCGAAACCCTCACCTCGATCCTCGCGGAGGTCAACCGATGACACCCCGAACCGCCCCCACCAAGGTCATCACCCCCCAGGACCGCGATCTGATGAAACTCGTCGAAGGCTACCTCCGCGAGGAGGGCTACCGGTTCCACTTCATGGCCGAAGACTGCATCGAGATGTATCTGCAAGGGAAGCATCTGACCATGCGGATGCTGATCTACTCCCACAACCGCCACCTCGTCGTGCGGGTCCCCGGCTTCATCCGGGGGGTGGAGATGCGTCGCTCCGATCTGCTGATCGAGTTGATGGCCATGATGAACGAGTTCTTCGACATCCGGTTCGAACTCTCGCCGGACGGCCACAGCCTGTCGGGAGCCAGCAACCACATCGTCGAGGACAGCCACCTGACCAAGGCCCAGTTCATGCAGGCGATGATGGTCGTGGCGTACATGGTCGATGAGCACTATCCGCGACTGCTGAAGATCCTGTACGGGCAGGCCGCCCCCATCGAGGCGTTCAGTCCCAACCGCGCCCCCACGGCCGCCACCGGAGACGACTCCCCTGACGAACCGGTCACCGAGCTCGAGGACGACGAGGAATCCGTCGAGGAAGCTCCCCTCGCCGACGGTCCTGCCAAGCCCAAGCTCAACTAGTCCTCCGTCACCGATGAATGTGTGGCTTTTCCGGAGGCCACCAGGGCCGCGACAGGAGCTACCCCGAAATTCCACGATGACAAAGGACTAGGAACCCCGCCAAAGGAGAATCGCCCATGTCCCGAACCCGCCTGTTCCCTTCCTGGCTGGCCGTCGTCCTGCTGGCCGCCGCGGGCACGCCCGCTCCGGCCGCCACCACGCAGATCCCTCCCTGGTATACGCTCACCGCCATCCTGGAGGCCCCTCCTCAGGTGAAGATTCCTTTGACCGTCCGGGTCACCGTCGGAGCCCCCCTGGTCGAGCTGAGAGATATCGAAATCGTTCTGGTTCCTCCACTTGGTTGGGCCGACACCGCCACACCCAGCCAGCGTATCGACCGCCTGTCCGTGGGGGAAACCCGCACCCTGGCGTTTCCGTTGACCCCCACCGGCCCGGTTCCCCATGGCTCGATCGTCGTTTTCCTGCGGGCTCCGGTGCCGAAAACCGCCATCCAGGAAGTCTTGCGGGCGACGATGGGCGACGATGGCCCGGCCATGGCCGAGCGGGTGGCCGCTTGGCCTGCCCAGGGCGAGGGCATCACCGAGATCGCCTTTTCCCTGCACCCCGAAGAAGGATTCTACCCGCTCACCGGCGACATGTGGACCACCTATGACGACCGTTTGAAAGGGGAACAAGCCCTGCGCGGGCCCGTGCTGTTCCGCGAGACGGTGGTGACCCCCTTCCAGGCCCAAACCGACGTCGAGATGCACGACAAGCTGACCAGCCTGCTCCAGGCCGATCCCACCTTCGCCGGCACCCTCGAGGCCCAGGGCGTCGACCTGGCCCGCAAACGTCAGGATCTGTTGCTGGGCCTGTATGTGCTGGCCACCGAGGCTTTCTTGAAGGGCGATACCGCCGCTGCCCAGTCGTTCCTGACCCGGCTCCAGGGGGAACTCGAGAAAGCGCCGCCGGCCATCGGGCAGCCGCTGCAGATCCCGGCCGGCAACCTGCAAGGCCTGGTGCAGTGGGCGCTGGGCGACCGCAAGGCGGCCGAGGAGACCCTACGCTCCACCTTCTACCGGGATCGCAAGGCCCCCGTCCAGCGGTACCTGCTGCGCAACATCGGCCTGCTGATGCTCGAAAAGGGAGATCAGACCACAGCCCGTGAGATGTTCCGGCTGGCTCTCGAGTTGAAGCCCGCCTATACCTTGCTCCAGGAGGAGTTCGCCCGCCTGAAGAAGCCCTAAAGGCCATGGACCCGCTCCGGACCCTGTTCGCCGACCTCCATTCCCCTGACCCCACGATCCGGTTTTCGGTCCTGTCGCGGGTCGAGGACCTGGAGTGGAACGAGCAGCAGATCGCCACCCTGCGGGGTTTGGCCGCCCAGGAGCGCGATCCCGGCACTCGGTTCCACATGCACAAAATCCTGGCCCGCGTCGAGCGGGAGCGGGGCCGGGAACACGCACCCCCGCCCACCGCCCAGCAAATCGAAGGCCTGCTGAAGAACACCCGCCGGGACGACCTGAGCCTGGCCCTGCTCCTGGAGTCATTGCCGCGCACCGAGGCTCCACTCGTGACCATGGCCTTGCGCGAAACCGACTGGCCTTCGTTCAACGCCCCCCTCCTCCCGTTCATCCTGCGGTTCCTGAAGCAGCACGGCACCCCTGAAGACGTTCCCCGCATCGAGACTCTGTGCCGCCATCCCGACCCCCGAGTCCTGGCCGAGGCGGTGGAGGCGCTCGAGAAACTCAACCCCGAACGGCTCAAGGATCTGATCGTCCCGCTGCTGGTCAACCCCGTTCACGGCATCCGATCACGGGCGGTCCGCCTGCTCTACCGCTGGGATCCCCAGGAAGCCTTGCTTCATTTCGAGGCGATGCTCTTCTCGGAAGACCCCGAAGACCGGCAGGCGGCCCTGTTCCATGCATTTTTCTTCCCTTTCCCGGAGATCGAGCCGCTGATGCTAAAATTCCTCGGCATCGAGAACGACCCCGTCATGCTCGAACGGGCGGGTCTGCTGTTCCGGGCGAATCCAACGCCCGATGAGCCGCTGCGCCTGCTCGAAGCCCGTGAGGCCAGCCTCGGCGAAAAGAAGCGCGTGATCGGGGACATCCTGGCCGGGGTGGTCGATTCCCTGTATCAGGCGGGTCTCGTCCGGCAGCGCCCTGCAGACCTTCTCGCCGAACTGGAAGGCGTCTTCTCCCGTCGCCGTACCGTCCAGATCATCGACAGCTGCCAGTTGTCCCTGCGTTCCGACGACCCGCAGGAACGGCGGGAGGCGGCTCTACGCCTGGCCGAACTGCTCCAGCGCGGGTTCAGGGAGACCCGGCCCATCCTCGAAACCTGGCTGCCGACCGAGCCCGACCCCGCCGTGCGGGAGACGTTGCTCGCCCGGCTCGGCCCCGCGTTCGACGCACCCGCCCGGCCGAGCACACCCCCGCCGGAAGGACCGGTGGCCGGTCTGCCATCGGATCTCCCTGCCGCCCCCGCCACGGCCACCGTCCCCGAGACGGCCCCGTCCGAGATCGACCTCGGCAAGGCCCCACCCGCGCAGCGGGTCCGCATTCTGGCCAATCTCAACCGAGGAGGTCTGCGCCGTGTGCGTGGGTGTCTGCCCACCCTACTACGCACCGGAACGACTGAGGAGAAGGTGCTAGCCCTGCAGGCGCTCGGCCGAGCAGGAGAAAAGTCGGATGCCGCCACGGTCATGGGCAGCCTCGGCGACGCCGACCCGCAGGTCATCCGCACCGCCATCGAAGCCCTGCGGGATCTCGACCCGGACCTGCTGAGCCCCCATCTGCCGCGGTTGATTCAACATGCGACGGACGAGGTGCGGGCAGCGGCGGTGCGGGTCTTCGCCCTCTTCGACAAGAAACAGGCCCTGTCGCTGGTCGAGAAGATGCTGTTCTCGCTGCAACCCAAGCAACGGGCCCTGGCCATCTTCAGCGCAGCCCAGTTCGACTTTCCCTCGGTGCGTGACCTGCTGCTGCGAGCCCTCGAAAAAGAGCAGATTCCTGAAAACGCCCGGCAGATCTGCTCCATCATGCGCGCCCACCTCGACGAGGACCTCTTCTTCGCCTTGTCTGCCGCGATCGGGGCAGCCCCCGAAGCCACCCGGGACTCCCTGCAGGCCTTCGCCGAGGAAGCCGCCACCACCCTCATCCGGGAGAGACGGACCCGCTTCACCCGCCCCGAGGAACTGACGGCCGAAGCCCGCCGCCGCGCCGAGGCGGAAACCCGGCGGCAACAGGGAGCGCAGCCGTCGTACGCCCTCAAGAACATCCAGAACATGCGGCAGCAACAGACCACCGCGGAAGTCCCCCAAATCGACGCCGGGCTCGTCCAGTTCGCCATCGCCGCCTTCAGCATCGGCGCGGTGCTGACCGCGCTGATCTGGTTCTTGTTCTTGGCCCCGGCTCCGCCTCCCCCGGACACCAGTCCCGCTGACTCCGCTACCGGCCGCCCCGTCAGCGCCCCCTTCGATCGGACGGCCCGCAATATCGAAGGGCAGATCACCGAGACCAACGAGATGGCCCAGACCATTCGGGTGGTTGTTCCTGGTGATCCCGGGGAGACCTTCCTCATCGAGTTTCGCGATTCGGGTCTGGGCATGCCGGCCGCCGGGGGCCGATTCCGCGGACAGATCCGCCCTCTCGGTCGACAGGGGAACGAGATCCGATGCGAGGTTCTGGCGGTCTACTGACGCCGGCGGTTTGACAACCCCTTCGTCAGAAGGTAGGATGGCCACCATGCCCACCTTCACCTGCCAGGACGAAGCCCAGGGAACGATCTGCATCATCCGGACCAGCGGCTACCTCGACGAAGCCGGCGGTCAGGTTCTCAGTGAAACCATCGGGAAATGGCTCCCCAAAGGGATCCGCCATTTCGTCCTGAATTTCAAGGGGTCCCCCGTCATCAACTCCCAGGGAATTGCCCGGCTCATCGAACTGACCGAGGTCGTGGTCGACGAAAAAAAGGGCGGTCTGGCGTTCGTCGGGTTGAACGAACTGACCATGGGCGTCTTCCGGATGGTCGGGCTGCTGAAGGTTGGGCAGGCCTTCCCCGACGAGGCTTCCGCCATCGAGGAGCTCAAATCCCTGGCCTAGATTCCTCCCTCTCAGGGTAGACTCTCGCGGGGAATTGGACAGGCCTTGCCTTGGCGGGTATATTTAGAGTGAGGGAGGTACACACCATGATGGTCGACAGAACATCGACTTCGATCGCCAACACCCTCAGCAACCTCCAAGATGCCCAGGCCCGCACCCTCGAGCGGATCGCCAGCGGCAAGCAGATCCTGAGCGGGGCCGACGACCCCGCGGGGCTGGCTGTGGCCATGACCCTCGAGGCCCAGATGCGGGGCCTGAATCAGCAGATCACCAACCGCCAGGACGAGATCTCCCTGCTGCAAACCGCCGAAGGGGCCCTCGGCACCACCGGCGAGATGATCCAGCGCATGCGCGAGCTGTCCATCCAGGCCGCCAACGGCACGCTGACCGCCACCGACCGGCAGGCCATCCAGGCCGAAATCGCGCAGTTGAACGAGGGGGTCACCCGGGTGGCCACCGACACGCAGTACAACACCAAACCCCTGCTCAACGGCACCTTCTCGATGCAGCTCCAGAACGGCAACCTGTTCTCGATCCCCGGCATGGCGGCCTCCGATCTGCGCACCGCTCCCATCGACGTCACCACCCAGGCCGGCGCTCAGGCCGCCATCGGCACCGCCGATCAGGCCCTGCAGACCGTGACCGGCGCCCGTTCAACCATCGGTGCCACCATCAACGGCATCACCTCCGAGATCCAGAGCCTGCAGAATCAGTATGCCAACACCGCGGCGGCCAACGCCCAGATCGCCGACGCCGACATCGCCCGCCAACTGATCGCCCTGACCACCCAGCGCCTCCAGTCCGAAGCCGCCCTCCGCACCTTCAAGGTCGATGACCAGATGCGCAGCTCGGTTCTCAAACTGCTGGGCTGACCGCCCTTTCCCTGGCTGAGTCGCCCCCCCTCCCCATCGGGGATCAGAGGGGGGGGCGCCACTCTGGATGTTCCGTGCCTCGGTCCCCTAATCCTCTGTCAACGTCGGAGCTGGGGGAATGTCCTGTCGCGTTTTTGGTGGCCTTCGGGGAGTCGCGGGGGGGAAAACCACACCGTCATCGGTGACCGGTGACGAGGATCTCCTTCGCAAAAGTCCAGGCCATTACTCCTGAGGTTTTCAGGCAATGGAGAGCCTGCAAAACGGGTTCGATATGTTCCGCTCTTTCGCATGGGCATCCTGATCCGCTGGCGAGCCTGACAGTTCCTCGAGGCTGGAGATTCGACCGGGAGAAACAGCGAGGGGTCCTCAACGCCGGCGGAGGGTGGGGCCGCGCTGCGGGGTCGCGGTAAGCGGATCTTCGGGCCAAGGGTGGCGTGGATACTGAGCGCGCATTTCTCGACGCAAGGCCGGGTACCCGGTCGTCCAGAAGCTGCGCAGGTCCTGGGTGATCTGCAGGGGCCGGCCAGCCGGTGACAGCAGATGGATGAGAACGGGGATGCGCCCGCCCAGCCGCGGCGTCTCGAGCAAACCGAACAGCTCCTGCAGTTTCACGCGCAGGATCGGCGGCCCCGCTTCCTGGTAAAGCAACCGGATCCGGCTGCCGGTGGGCACGGCGAACCGCTCGGGCACGTGCGTGTCGAGGGCCCGGCGGGCGGCCGGCGGCAGGTGGGTCTCGACGAACCGGGCGAGGTCGACCTGACGCACCTCTTCCAGGCTGCGACAACCCGCCACCAGGGTGTCGAGATGGTCGAGCAGCCAAGCCTGACCGATCTCGGGCACCTCGGCAAACCCCGGCAGGGTGCGCAGCAGGGCCACCCGCCAGCGGATCTGGTCGAAGGCCTCCGAGCCGGCCAGAACCGCGGCGGGAGAGCGCCTGATCTCGGCCATCAGCGCCGCTTCGACCGCCGGGCCGTCTTCGGGTTGCAGCGGGGCGACCTGCTCCTCGAGCAGCAGGTCGCTGAAGTAGACGCGGCGCCGGGCGACGACCGCCCCTCGATCGGCCTCGAAGAAGACTTTGCGCTCCCGCCGCATCAGGTGGGGGAAAAACCGCTCGAGCCAGTCCCGCTCGATGTGGCTGGCCCACCGAATCAGCCCTTCATTGCCGTACCCGTGGGCCGCGCCATCCGCCGCCACCACGACGATCAGTTCCGAGTCGCGCACCGAACTGCCGGCATCGAGACGCAGGCCACGACCGCCCACCATGGTGTATTGAATGATCTCGCCCCCTCCCGCGCGGGGACGGCGCCGCGCCACCCGGTCAGGAAATCCCAAGAGAAGAAGCTGGAGCAGTCTCTCCTGGCGATCAAGTCGAGGGACCACCCCCGGACTTCGTCCTTCCCTGCATGCCGACCACCTTCGTTCGGATGCGTTGTTCGCAGGCTCAACCCTGGTTGGCGAGCCGCCGGGAGCCCCAGCAGGCCCCCCGCCACTCTCGCCGGAAGGGGCCAATCGCCGGGCCAGGCGGGCCAACTGCCGGGCCACCTCGTCGACCCGCGCCGCCACCCGCAGGTCGACCGTCGACGAGCGGCCCTTGAACGCGGCGGCGCGGGCCTCTTGCAGCAGGTCGAGCCGCCATAGGAAATCGCTGCGCCCCAGGAAAGGTGAGGGCCCACGGGCGTCGCCGCGCAAGGCCAGGTCGCGCTCGCTGAGCAGGGCGGCCAGATCGGCCGCCACGTCGCCCAGGCCTTCCCCGGCTGCGGCGACCAACAAGCGCGCCAGCCGGGGCGCGACCGGCAGGTCGAGCATCTGCCGCCCGAGGGGAGTGATGGTCCCATCCGCCCCGATCGCTCCCAGGCCGCGCAGCAGGGTACGGGCGGCTTCCAGCGCTGGAGCGGGCGGCGGCTGGAACCAGTCGACCGCGGCGGGGTCGGACTTTCCCCACCCGGCCAGGTGCAACACCGCCTCGGCCAGATCGACCCGCGCAATCTCGGGCGTGGTGGCCGCGGGCAGCAACCGCTGATCGGCCTCGGTCCAGAGCCGATATACACGCCCTGGCCCCAACCGGCCCGCCCGACCCGCCCGCTGATCGGCACTGGCCCGGCTGATCCGCTCCAGTTCGAGTCGCTCGAGCCCGACCGTCGGGTCGAGCCGCACCGTGCGGCACCAGCCGGTGTCGATGACCGTGGTGATGCCCTCGATGGTCAGCGAGGTTTCGGCGATGTTGGTGGCCAACACCACCTTGCGGCGGCCGGGCTGGGGCCGGATCGCCTGGTCCTGGCGGTCGAGAGGCAGACTGCCGTGCAGGGGAACGACGAACAGGTCTCGGGAAAGGCCGCCCTCGTCGAGCAGGTCCTGCGTACGGGCGATCTCGCCCGCCCCCGGCAGGAAGACCAGCAAATCGCCCCCACCGGGGTCGGCCGCGACGGCCCGGCGCACCGCCGCCGCCGCCGCCCGGGCGATCTGTGGATCGGCCGCCGGCCGGTCGAGCCACGAGACCGTGACGGGGTGCAGAAAGCCATGGCCCTCCACCAGCGGGCACCCGCCCAGATAGCGGCGCACCGGCTCGGCCTCGAGGGTGGCCGACATGACCAGGAGCCGCAGATCGGGGCGCACCGTCTGCTGGATCTCCCGGGCCATGGCCAACCCCAGGTCCGAATGCAGGCTGCGCTCGTGGAATTCGTCGAAGATCAGCACCCCTACATCCTCGAGGAAGGGATCGGCATGCAAGCGCCGCGTGAGCAGCCCTTCGGTGACGACCTCGACCCGGGTGCGCGGACC
Organism: Candidatus Ozemibacteraceae bacterium; assembly: GCA_937998695.1. GTDB lineage: Bacteria > Muiribacteriota > Ozemobacteria > Ozemobacterales > Ozemobacteraceae > Ozemobacter. Next base: position 1,649 of record CALLCO010000183.1, on the reverse strand, counting down.
GACACACGCCTGGAAGCGGACCCGGTAGCCGACGGTCTCGCCCAGCGGCGTTCCGTGCAGGTCGGCCATCCGGCGGGCGGCGTTGAGCGCGGCGAGCCGCCGCGGCTGCAGCATCAGGATGCGCCGGTCCCCGAGCCAGGGTTCGCCGAGCAGGGCCAGGGGCACGATCGTGGTCTTGCCCGCCCCCGGCGAGGCCACCAGCACGGCCGCGTTCCCGTCCCGCAAGGCCTGCCGCAAGGCGGGAAGTTCGGCTTCGATCGGGAAGATTCCCCCTCTCCGGGCGGTCGACCGTGACTCCGCCCCATCTTCCGCCGATCGCCCGAGGCGGGGCGGGACCGGTTCCCGGCTCATGCTGCCGGCCCGGCGATCACTCCACAGGTGACCAGCACGATCGTGATGTCGTCCTCCTGCGGTCCGCCGCCCGTCAACTGCCGGTGCCAAGCCAGGATCCGGTCGCACGAGGCTTTTGGATCATCATCGAGCAAGGGCGCGACACCTGCTACCATCGCCCCGTAGCCGATCGCCTCGCCCCCGCGCACTTTGGCTTCGACCAGCCCGTCGGTGTAGAGCAGGATGCGATCACCGGACTGCATCGGCTCCTGCTGCAATTCGAACTGGTTCTTCTTCATGCTGCCCAGGGGCAGGGCCTTGCTCTCGAAAAAGCGCGGGGCCGCCCCGGTCCGAAACAGATAGGGGAAGTTGTGCCCGGCGTTGGCATAGGAGAACACGCAGGTCTTGGGGTCTAACAGGCCCAGGAAGCAGGTCATCATGCGTTTCCGCTTCAGCGTGCGGTAGAACACCCGATGGACATTGCCCAGCAACACGTCGGGGGTGGCGTCGATCTCGCACTCCCGCTCGACGAGCGCCTTGGCCATGGCCATGACCAGGGCCGCCGGCACCCCGTGCCCGGAAACGTCGCCGATCAGCACCAGCAGCCGTCCATCGGGCAGGGTCTGCAGGTCGTAGTAATCGCCCCCCAGTTCGGTCGCCGAGGAGGTGGTGCCATACACGCGGAACGGCCCCCCCCGCACCTCCTGGTTCGGGAAGAGGCTCTCCTGGACGATGCGACCGACTTCGAGATCGGACAGGCCTTCCATGACGCGGTTGAAGGTGGCGGCCAGCTCGCCCAGCTCATCCGCCTCTCCGGTCGGCACCCGGTGGTGGAACTGCCGTTTCTGGATGGCCACCACCCCGGCCGACAGTTCGCCGATGGGGGTGAGGAACCGCTGCGACAGCAGGAACCCCAGGAACAGGCTCATCCCCGCGCTCAGGCAGGAAAAGACCCACAACTGCCGTTCCAGGCCCCGGATCTCCTCTTCGATGGGCCGCTCAGGGACCATGGCGATCAGCACCTGGCCCGACAGTTCCTTGGGCTTGATCCCGGTCAGCAGGAAGCGCCCGCCCGGCAACCGCACCCGCCCGATCGTCGTGGCCTGTCGCAGCAGCACGTCGCGCAGGAAGGCCTGCACCTGGTCCCGGAACTTGAAGTCCGTCGGCATCCAATCCCGGAACCTGTCGTTGAACGAGACCAGATACCCACCGGGCAGCCTTTTCCGCGTATTGACCAGTTCCCGTTTGAGATAGAGCTTCTCCAGTTCCTGCTTGCGCCAGTTGGCCATGACCATGTGCGTGAACCGCCGCTCCCGGGA
>CALLCO010000182.1 GCA_937998695.1 Candidatus Ozemibacteraceae bacterium | reverse complement strand
GACCTTGGTCTATGCCCGGCACGAGGATCGTGACGCCCTGGCCGCCGCCGCCGAGAACGGCAATGCCGAGGCGCAGTATCAGCTCGGCGCCTTGTACCATTTCGGGCGGCAGGCCACCCGGGACTTCACCGAGGCGGCCCGCTGGTACCGCAAAGCCGCCCAGCAGGGCCATTCGATGGCCCAATATCATCTCGGCGCGCTCGCCTTCGCCCAGAACCGCTTCCCCGAGGCCATCGACTGGCTGAAAAAGAGCGCGGCGCAAGGCAACGTTCTGGCGCAGTACAATCTTGGCATTTTGTACATGAACGGGCGCGGCGTCGACAAGAGTCGGAGCGAGGCCGAACGGCTGTTCCGGCGGGTGGCCGAGAAGGGCGGGGTGCTGGCGCAGGCGCAGCTCGCCGGCCTGCTCGCCGACGAGCCGGCGGCGGTGACCACCTGGTTCCGCAAGTCGGTGCTCGATGGTCTGGTCAACCCCCGTCTCGATGCCGGCCTGGTCCATGACGCGGGCTTCGCGTTCGCTGACGCCACCCGGCAGGCCTGGGCCTGGTTGTCGCTGGTCACGGCCGGGCGCTCGGCCCCCTGGGCTGACGACTACCGCCGGCTCCAGGCGCAGCTCGAAGCCCGTCTGTCGGCTTCCGACCTGGTCGAGGCCAAGGCCCTGGCCACCCGCCTGGCCCCGCTCGCCCGGGTCGCCGACTGAGAGGTCCCAGCCCGGCCCTACCCCCTGACCGCCGGTCTGGAGACCGGGGCCATTCCCCGACCAAAGGGGTTTCTGGACAAACCAGCATCCAGAGCCAGTTTCGCCATTCGCGCGACCTCCCTGGTCGCATGAGGAAGTGCCGTATGCATGTGTTCTCTGGGCACACCTCTCTTTTTCGGGGAATGCTCCCGCAGGAGCTTCCCATGAATGACCGGGAAGCCAACCCGGGGGCATCCGGCATCGCCGTGACCGGGCAGCGGGAGTGGTCGCCGATTTTACGAACCTTGGTCATCTCACCAACCTGCACCAGATCAAGACCGCAATGGGTCGCCCGTCTGATCGGCCGATTCGTGCACCAGGCGGAAACTCCGCCGGAATGGTCGCCAGTGTGCCGCAAGGTGGTCTCAGCCCGAGGTGAGGCGGGCGAGCAGGACCAGAGTCACGTCGTCCTGGGGCGGCCCGTCGCCCAGGTGGTGGCGATACCCCGCCAGGAGCCGTTCTTCCATGGCAAGAGGGTCGGGATGCCAGCTGCGGCCGGCCAGGGCGGCCAACCCTTCATATTCCATCATCCGGCCCTGGGGGTCGCGGACCTCGACGAGGCCGTCGGTGGTCAACACCAGCACGTCACCTGGAGCCATGGCGATCTCGCGCCTGGGGGCGGCGAACCGCTCCCGGGCGCCGAGCGGGTAGGAGGGCAGTTCGACCCGCTCGACCTGCCCTCCTCCGGCTCGCACCAGCAGCGCCGGGCCGTGACCGGCGTTGGCGATGGTGGCGTGCCCGGTCGAGCGGTCGAGTTCGACATACTGGAAGGTCATGAACCGGCGGCGGCCTCGCCCGCCCAGGCCGAACAGCAACCGGTTGAGCCCCTCGACGAGGTCGGCGGGCTCCCGGCCTTCGGCCGTGAACTGCAAGACGCCGGCGCGGGCCATGGCCATGGTCAGGGCGGCGGGCAGGCCGTGACCGGCGACGTCGCCGATCAGCACGGCGCAGCGGTGATCGTCGAGTTCCAGGTGATCGAAATAATCCCCTCCGAGCTCGCCCATCGAAATGCTCTGGCCACCGATGTGGAAGCCGTCGCTCTGCAGGGGGGCCGCCGGAAACAGGCTGGCCTGGACGACCCGGGCGACCTGCAGTTCCTCGAGGCCGATCAGGGCATGATTGAAGATGGTGCCCAGTTCGCCGAATTCGTCGTTCCCCAAGGGGGGCAGGCGGTGGTCGAAGCGTCGGTGTTCGATGGCCACCGCCGCGTCCGTCAGATGGGCCACCGGGCGTAGCACCCGCTGCCACAAGAACGCCGCCAGGAGAAAGGTGACCACCAGGCTGGCCAGGGTGAATTCCCCCCAGTTGTCGCCGCCAGCGATCGACCTGGCGGTCGATCCCGTCACGTGGCAGGACGGAGACCAGGACGGTCCGGTCGAGGTGACGGCCCGCCAGGCCCGCGACCAGGTAGGAATGGCCTCTTCGCTTGAGCACGGTGGTGAGGTGGCCGGTCGACCGGTCGATCCGATCGAACAAGCGTTCCAATTGGGTATCAGCCGGTCGGGCTGGGGGGTGGCCTCGCCGGGAGGCTTTGCCGCCCTCCTCTTCCTTGGTGGCGGACAGCGGATCGGTGAGCGGGGTCCCCCGGGTGCGCCGCGAGCGGGTATGCAGGCGGAAACCCAGGCGGTTGTGGAGAAGCCGGGGCCTGGAATGGCGCAGATACCGGCGATGGAGTTCGTCCGGTTGCCAGATGCCGATGAACAGGTAATCAGGGGCTGTCCCTCCGGAGGTGTGCAGGAAGGAGAGAGACGAAAATGACCGGGCCTTGCCGTAACCCCACAGGGTGATCCGCTCGAGCGCCTGGAAGAAAGAGTGGATGACCTCCACCATCGACTTTTGCAGGAATGATTCCACCAGCATTTCCAGTTGTTCCCGTTCGAGGCCGGCCGATGTCGAAGGGCCGCCACCGCTCACCTCGCGCAGGATCCGGCGGCCCACCAGGCTGATCAGCTGGTCCTCCTCGACCTTGTTCGAGGAGGACTTCCAGTGGCGACCGCCGGTCTGGACCCGGCGTGTCTCTCCCACGACCAGGCCCTTGGGGGTGACCATCCGAGGAGAGCCGCTGGCGATCAGGTAGAACGAGCCGAGCGACAGACGGGTTCCCCACCGGGCGATGCGGGCGCCCAGATCCCGGTCCAGAGGGCGGGCCGCAAGGGCCCGGCGCACCGGCTCGAGGAACCGCCGGACCGTCTCCTCGTGGCGGATGGTCCAGGTGGGAAACCGCCGGTCGAAGGTGTCCAGGAAATCCCCCATCTGCCGCAAGGTCTGCCGTTCCAGGGTCGCCCGGCGCTGGGCCAGGGAATCGACGCCAACGGCCAGGATCACCAGCAGCGGAATCCCGTTGGCCAGGGGCATCAGCAGCACGATCTTGCCCTTGACGGAAAGCCCCCGGCCGGGACCACCGCCCAGCCACCGGAAGACCCCACCCCCGACGATCAGGGCCCACATGAGTCCAGCCAGCCGGGCCAACCCGGGAAGATCAGGGAGGACGGCGGGCCCGGGCCGGGTCAGGGTCAGGGGGATCACCCCGGTCAACCACCGTCGGGGGCCCACCCGCCGAAAGCCGAACAGGAAGTTGCCCTGTCGGATGTTGGTTTCCAATGCTGCCTCGGCGGCGTCTAATGCTTCCCTTGTCATTCCAGGGGCGGGAGGCACCCATAGGGCAGGAGCCTGCCCGTGCGGAAGAAGGGCGCCACCCGCGCTGCCGGCGGACCACGTGCGGTCGACGGGAGGGGAACCCGGCCAGTACTCCTTGCCATCCTCGAGCAGACCAAGACGGGGGGCGCCGGTTGCCTGCCGGTCGTTGCACAGGGCTAACCATCGCCGCCACCTCCCGGAGTCTGTCATGGCCTCCTCCCGTGCTTGCACGAGCAGGACATAGCCTACCCCCACGGAGTACCAGATGTAGGGCCAGTCCGACTGCACACTGGCCCGGAACATCCGGGAATTCGGGGGGAAAGGCATGGAGAGAAAATCCGGCAGGGTCTGGTTCCCCAGAACCCGACGCTTGGCGAGGAAGAGGACTTGGTGTCGCGGGTTGTCGAAGGGTCGGAACCGTCCATGCGAGCGGATCATCAGGCCGGCCACCAGATCACGCGCCTCGGCGGCGGGAATGGCCCAGGGGGCGGTCCGCCAGACAGTGTGTCCCTCGTGGTCGAAGACCGTGGCGACCATCGGGGCCTCCCAGCGGCGGATGAACCGCGGCCAGGCGCGGGCCAGCCAGGCTACCGGATCAGCGTGTGCCTCCATCATCGTGGACAACCGCTCCAGCAATAGCAATGGCTGCGGTCGGGGCGGAAATCGGCCAGAATGACGGAGCCCAGCGGATTGGGCAGAAAGGGCAGACGCAGGTGCCAGGGAACGAGGAAGTTGCCCAGGACCGAACGCACCAGTGTGATCTGCTCGGCCACTTCCGGCAAACCGAGCGGATCCACGGTGGGATCCTGGCGGCCCGCCATGGTCAGAGCCCGCAGGGAAGCCCAGACCTTGCCCAGCACGTAGCGCAGACCGCGCACGTCGGTCAGCCGTTCCTGGAGCCGGCCCTGGCCGTCCCAGACGACGAACTGCATCCCCCCGGGGAACGCCCGCTGCAGACGCCGCCGGCAGACCAGCATCCGCCGCACGGGGTCGGGGGCGGCCGCGGCCTCTTCCCAGGCCCGTTTCAAGAGATCCTGGAAGAAGAAGGCGTCGCGCGTGTACGGGTCGAGACGATCGAGCAGGGCTTCCAGGCGTCGGCCCGCCAACAGCCGGTCGCGTTCCGCCCGGGCCTCCAGGAGGCGGGCATTGGTCATGGCTTCCCCTGCCGCCCTTGGTCCGATTGCATTGCCCGAAAAACTGTGGCAGCATGAAGCAAGAACGAGGACGAAGAGGGTCCAGTGACACGACATGACTCCCCGCCTGGCGGGACGCGCTGTGATGGAGGGATTTCGTCGCCGCGCCAGCTCCGGGTCGGGGCGTTGCTGCGGATCACGGAAGCGGCCCGGCATGCTACCTTTCTCAAGGAGTTTATCGAGGTGGTGCTGGGAACCCTGGCGGGAGTTTCCGGGTTCCCCCATCTGGCGTGCGTGCGCTTCGATCCCCAGGCCAATGAACTGGTCTTCCTGGCCGGGGTGTCTCCCGGGCCATTCCCGAAACGGCAGCCGGTCGATGTGGCCCCCTGGCGGGCCGCGGTGGAGGACCGCCGGACCTTGGTCCTGGAAGCGCCACTTGTCATACCCCCTCTCGAGCTGGTAGTGGTCCTTCCCCTGACCGTCCGGGATGCCGTCTGGGGGCTTATCCTTCTGGGTTCCGAGTCGGCAGGCCTGCTGGACGAGACCACCCTGTGCTGGCTGGAGAACGTGTCGATCACAGTTGGCAACCTCATCGAACGGCGTGAGATGGTCGAGGCTCTTCAACGCAGCGAGAGCCTGCTGCGTGAGGCCCAGGCCATCGCCCGCATCGGGCATTACGTCTTCGACATCCCTGCGGACCATTGGACCAGTTCTCCGGTCCTCGATGACATTTTCGGGATTTCCCCTGATACCCCTCGGGATTTCGCCTTGTGGAAAAGCCTCCTCCACCCCGAGGATCGCCTTCCGATGGAGCGGTATTTCCTGCAGGATGTCGTCGCGGGGCACCATCCCTTCGATCGCCGGTACCGGATCCTCCGGCGCAACGATGGGGCCGTCCGGTGGGTCCATGGCCTCGGGCGGTTGGCCTACGACGAGAATGGCCGGGCCTTGTCCATGGTCGGCACCATCCAGGACATCACCGAGCAACATCTGACCGAGCTGGCCGTCCAGGAATCGGAGCGCAAGTATCGATCCCTCTTCGAACATGCGGGGGAAGGCATTCTCGTGGCGGATTTCGAGACCCGGCGGTTCACCTTTGCCAATCCTGCCATCTGTCGCTTGCTCGGCTACTCGATCGAGGAGCTGATGAAGCTGGGGGTCAACGACATCCACCCCCCTGATGCCTTGCCGCAAGTCCTGGCCGAGTTCGAGGCCCAGGGCCGCGGCGAAAAGACGCTGGCGCCCGCCCTGCCTGTCAAACGCAAGGATGGCTCGGTCTTCCTGGCTGATATCTCAACCACCTCGGTCATCCTGGAGGGGCGGCACTGCAACGTCGGCTTCTTCACCGACGTCACCGAGCGCGAGGCAATAGCCTCTCAGCGCCGCCAGATGGAGCGTCGGCTGCTCCATTCCCAGAAACTCGAGAGCCTGGGCCTGCTCGCCGGCGGGATCGCCCACGATTTCAACAACATCCTGATGGCGGTCATCGGCCACGCCAATCTGGCCCGGCTGCGCCTGCCGCCCGAGGCTCGCGTTCTCGAGCATATCACCCAGATCGAGCGGGCCGCCGCACGGGCTTCCGACCTGGCGAGGCAATTGCTGGCCTACTCCGGCAAGGGGAAATTCGTCCTCGAGCCGGTCGATCTGTCCCGGGTGGTCGAGGAGATGACCCCCCTCTTGGCGGTATCGGTGGCCAAGACCGTGACCCTGCAACGCTATCTGGTCGCTCCCCTGCCGGCGGTCGAGGCCGATCCCACCCAGATGCGGCAGGTCGTCATGAACCTGGTCATCAACGCCTCCGAGGCCATCGGCGAGCGGAACGGCCACATCATCCTCGCCACCGGGGTGCGGGACTGCGACGAGGCCTACCTGCGGGATGCCTGGGCCGGCGATCCCCTTCCTGCCGGTCCGTATGTCTTCCTCGAAGTGGCGGACTCCGGCTGCGGCATGGATCGCGACACCTTGGCTCGCATCTTCGATCCTTTCTTCAGCACCAAGTTCACCGGCCGAGGACTCGGACTGGCCGCCGTTCTGGGGATCGTGCGTGGCCACAAGGGAGGGATCAAGGTCTACAGCGAGGTCGGTCAGGGGACCACCTTCAAGGTGTTTTTCCCGGCCACCCATCGCGAAGCTGCCCCCGCCCGGTCCGGTGAGCCGTCGCCCGGGTGGCGGGGGGAAGGGAGGGTCCTCCTGGTCGATGATGGCGATGAGATCCGCTCGGTGGCCCGGGCCATGCTCGAGGAGCTCGGATTCTCGGTGCTGACCGCCGTTGACGGGAAGGCGGCGGTCGCTTGCTTCCGGGAAGCCGACCCCCGTCCCGTGCTGGTCCTGCTCGATCTGACCATGCCCGTCCTCGGGGGCGAGGAGACCTTCCGCCTCCTGCGGCAGATCGATCCGCAGGTGCCGATCGTCTTGATGAGCGGGTTCAACGAACAGGAGGTCAGTCAGAAGTTCATCGGGCGCGGTCTCGCCGGCTTCGTCCAGAAGCCCTTCGATCTGGCCATGCTGCGGCACGCCATCCGCCAGGCCCTCGAGATGCCCCTTCGGCCCTCCCGGGAGAAGGGTCCCTCGCCCAGGGGATGATCCCCATCGCGTGCCAGGGGCCGGGGCTCGACGGCATGTTGCAAGGGAAGTTCGTCGAGGTGCGGAACGAAGACTTCCCTCCTGCCGTCAGCTCCACGCAGCAGTTCGTCTTCCCCCCCCGGCAACACACCCATTTCGACGAGGTCAACGTCGACTGTCACATCAACCTCATCCACTATTTCTGCGGGGTTCGGACGACGATTCGAGCCGAGCCTGAGGCCACCGATCCGAGCCTGCGGAATGGTGTCTGGAGCCGAACTCGGTCCCAGGGCTTGGCACACGACGGTTGTCATATTATAGGGGGGACGCAGGGCGACCGTCGATCTCAGAACTCGGCGCTCTTGGGGGTGCGGGGGAAGGGCTGCACGTCGCGGATGTTGCCGATGCCGGTGACGAACATCAGGAAGCGCTCGAACCCCAGCCCAAACCCGCTGTGGATGGCGGTGCCGAACTTGCGCAGCTCGAGATACCACCAGATGCTCTCGGCGGGGATCTTCATCTCGGCCACCTTCGCCTGCAACACGTCGTGGCGTTCCTCGCGCTGCGACCCGCCGATGATCTCGCCGATGCCGGGGGCCAGCACGTCCATGGCGCGCACCGTCTTGCCGTCTTCGTTGAGACGCATGTAGAACGCCTTGATCTCTTTGGGGTAGTCGGTCAGGATGGTCGGCTTCCTGAAATGCTTCTCGACGAGGTACCGCTCGTGCTCCGACTGCAGGTCGATGCCCCAGCGGTCGACCGGATACTGGAATTTCTTCTTCTTGTTGGGCGGCGAGTTGCGCAGGATCTCGATCGCCTCGGTGTAGGTGACCCGCTCGAACTTGTTTTCGAGCACGAAGCGCAGCTTGTCGATCAAGTTGAACTCGCTGCGTTCCTCCTGCTTCTTCGTCTTCTCCTCCTCCTCGAACCGCTTGTTGAGGAAGGCCATGTCGTCCGGGCAGCGCTCGAGTGCCCACTTGATCAGGAACTTCAGAAAGTCCTCAGCCAGATCAGCGTTGTCGGTGAGGTCGGCGAAGGCCACTTCGGGTTCGATCATCCAGAACTCGGCGGCGTGCCGCGAGGTGTTGGAGTTCTCGGCGCGGAAGGTCGGCCCGAAGGTGTAGACCTTGCCGAGGGCCATGGCGGCCAGCTCGGCCTCGAGCTGCCCTGACACGGTCAGGTTGGTCGAGCGGCCGAAGAAATCCTGCGACCAGTCGATCCTGCCGTCAGGCAGCAGCGGTGGGGCCTTGGGGTCGAGCGTGGTGACCCGGAACATGGCGCCAGCGCCTTCGCAGTCCGAGGCGGTGATGATCGGGGTGTGGATGTTGTAGAACCCCCGCTCGTGAAAAAAGGTATGGATGGCGTAGGTCATTTCATGCCGCATCCGGAAGACCGCGCCGAACACATTGGTGCGGAACCGTAGGTGGGCGATCTCGCGCAGGAACTCGAACGAGTGTTTCTTCGGCTGCAGCGGGTATTTCTCGGGGTCGGCCGCCCCCAGCACCTCGACGCGGCTGGCCTTCAGCTCGACGGCCTGCTCGGTCCCCGGCGAGGGGATCAGGGTTCCCTTGATCCGCACGGCGGCTCCCGTCGTCACGTCGGTCAGGGCACTGGCGGGGATGGTTCCCTCGTCGAGGTTCACCACCGCCTGCAGGTTGCGTATCGTCGAACCGTCGTTGAGAGCGACGAAGACGACGTTCTTGCTGGCGCGCTTGGTGCGGACCCAGGCCTGCACATCGACCGGGTCGGCCGAGGGAGGTGTCTGCAGAAGGCGGGCGATGGTGGGAGTCAGCATGGTTTCGTTCCTTTGCATGGCAATATCGACCCGAACCCCAGGAGGGGGAAGCCGGCCGCGTACCCGATCGGCCGAGGCGCGTGCCGCGAGTATACCGCGCGGCCTCCGACCCGACAAGGCCCCAGGGTGATCCAAGAAGTAGGGGCGCGCGGCCGCGCGCCCCTACGGTCGTTCGAACGGCGGCCGCCGGGCCGCGCCGCCGCGCGCCTACGGTCGTTCGAACGGCGCCCGCCGGGGCGCGCCGCCGCGCGCCTACGGTCGTTCGCACGGCGGCCGCCGGGGCGCGCCGCCGCGCGCCTACGGTCGTTCGAACGGCGGCCGCCGGGGCGCGCCGCCGCGCCCCTAC
>CALLCO010000181.1 GCA_937998695.1 Candidatus Ozemibacteraceae bacterium | reverse complement strand
GGCGATGATGGTTCTGGTGCTGATCTGTCTCACCTGCCTGCGCGACCCGGCCGGCCTCGAAGGCCACGGGCCGGCCCTGCGCAAGCCGGCGCAAAACCTGGGCATCTTCCTCGGCAGTTCGCCCGATGACCTAGGGCATGGAAGATCAGCTCCTTCCTGCGCCCGGACCTGCCGGTGCACGTCAAGCTGGTGGGGCGGCTGTTCCTGCTGGCCAACGGGGCGGAAGGCCTGCGCCACCTCTACGGGGAGTTAGCCCAACTTTCCCTTCTACCCCCCCAAGATGCTGACTGGGGGCGAATTTTCATTTTTTTTCGGTCACTACAACCTCGCTCGTAGGGTATGCCGAATCTTCGGCAAGGACGGTCGTATCCCAAGGGCATTCAAGATCTTCCTGTGTTCGGGTTCCATCACCGAAGTCGTGCGGATCGAGCGAATGTTCCCGTCCGAATCCGCCAAGGTGATTGTCCCGCGAACCAAGGTGCTCAAGGTCTGGCGGATGGTGTTCCAAGAACGATGATCCCCAGCCGTTCGTAGACGATTCTCGATGGCAACCATCAAGTGGTATGCCAGAACCGAGATGAACAGGTGGCCTTCCGTCCGAGAGCCCAATTGGTGATGGACGGGCCGGAAACCCAAGTCTGTTTTCAGGCTTCGGAACGCGTTCTCCACTTTGTGGAGGGTTGTGTAAAGATCCCAGATGGTTTTTGCGTCCTGATCGACGTGGGACGTCTCTATCACATAGCACCCACGGATCGCCTCCTCCTTTGGGCAATCTCCCTTTTCCCGCCATTCTACTCGGACCACCCGTTGCCCCGTCGGATCGGGAGTGGCGACAATCTCGTAAAAATGAGCCATGGAAGGGAATTGTTGAAGGATGCGACCGATGCGGCGACCAACTTTCTCGGCCATGACCACATTTCCCTTCTCCACCGAGGAGGCCAGCTTTTCAACCGCAGATTTGTAGCGCTGCTCCTTCAGGGAATCCATCGCCCTCTCTTTCTGGATGCGCCCTTCGCTGATGACGAGAACTCGGACTCGATCCTCCAACGCGATCTTCTTCACCTTGATGGGGCCGGAATGGGTTTCGTAGGACGTGAAATCGGATGGATCAGCGAATGCGGCAGCATAGTCTTTTTCGACCCGTCGTCGCTCCACGATGACGTAGGGAAAGCTCTTGGCCCTGATCAATCGAACGTTTTCGGACGTGGCGATCCCTTTATCCATCACGAGCGTCGGGCGGAAAGCGGGGAGGACGCCGCGACAATCCTTCTCTAGGCGGGAAAGGACATCCCCAAGGGTCTCCGGTTCCGCCTGATTGCCGCGATAGATGTGGCTGAAAACGGGGAATCCCTGACTATCTACAAGGAGGGCCAAGGTCACCAGTGGGCGATCCGAACGCTTCTCTTTCCTATGTCCGCGCTTGGCCAAGGAATTCTTCCTGGCTTGGCCCTCAAAGGAGGTGTTGGTGAGGTCATACAGGAAACGTGTCATGGGGCAAGGGAAAAGTGCAACCTCTTTCTGGCGCAGATGTGCTTCGATCGATGCTTTGTGGGCCAACAACCGATCGGCGATTTCATCCCACCGATGCTTGTCCGCCAACGACGGTGCGTGGTCCAGAAGCTCGGAGAGAGCCGACTGTCGATTGGCCCAGGCATGAGTTCCTCTTTCGCTACCGGGGTGAATCAGGCGACCGAGCACGGCAGCCTCGGCCAAGGCCACCTCGGATGGCTTCAAACCCAGATTGCGCAACAATTCCGGCAGTTTAAGGGCATGCCAAAATTCATGACCAATGATCTCGGGCCCGGCGATGCGGATGTTCACCATCTGGGCGGATTCGAGATCAACTGTCTGGAGATCGGAGGGCGAAGGGGTGTTCCGTTCTTGATCGGCGGCTTTCCGGAAGGCGAGGCCTGCCATGGCCTGATCCGCGATGTGGGAAAGTTTGGAATCGTCCTCGAAGAGCGATGGCTGCCCCATCAGGCGTCTTTCGAGCAACTTTGCCAGCATTTTCCGTTCGATCTTGGTCAGTTGAAGGGTTCCGAGATGGAGGACGACCCGCTGCCGAGGCCCCTTGGGGGTGCGGACCGCCTCGACGAGCCGGTATACCTTATAGGTAGCCCCGGTGATGGGGTTCTTGGTGATGACTTCCCGGATGAACATCTACCACAATGATACCCCAATCCCGGGAAAAGTCAAGGAAATAACGAATTTTAGGTCACTACAAAGCCGGTTTTTCGAAGAAAAACACTGATTGGGAGCGGGATTTTACAAAAATTTCCCAAGAAAATCGGGTCGATTTTCCCCCAAAAAGGGGAAAGTCGGGTTAGGCGATCGCCTCTGGGGCCGCCTCGGGTTCTGCCCTGCGGCTCGCGATGTCGACGGCCTCACCAAGCCAGCTCTGGGCCCTGGCCCATCGGCGACCTGGGGCCGTGATGCTTTGTATGCCTGGTATTACGCCGAACCGGGACCGGTGCTCGGCACCCTCCTTCTCCCAGAATCGTGCCGGCGTGAAGGGGCGATCCCTTGAAGATCGCCAGGGCGGCGACCGCCCCCCGCACCTCCGTTTCCAGCCTCAATGCGGCTTTCCAAGGCCTTCTGCCTTTTCTTGCTGGTCGGTGACGGTTCCCTGCACTCAGGGGACCAGGCGCCCGCCCCCCCCCGGGACCGAGCGGAAAAGCGCTCAGGGCTTGTCCTGGCAAGCCTTCAGATACTCGATCACCCCCGCGGCGAGGGCTTCGACCATGGCCTGCTGCCCGGCGGCCGACCGGATGAACTCGGCATCCTTGGGGTTGTTGATGTAGAGCATTTCGACGGTGATGGTCGGCACCTCGCTCCAGATGCTGCCAATGAGGGCACCCCCGTTCTTGGCGCCGACGGCGGTCGAGCGGTCGGTCTTGATGCCGCCGTCAGGGAAGACGTTGGCGAGGCGGCGGGCCATGCCGCGATGCACCGCCAGGGCGGCCTGCCGACTGCCGGCGATCACGGCGTCGGATGGGCCGGTCTTCCCGGCGTTGGTGCCCTGGGTGTCGGGGTAGTAGATGACGAACCCGGACTTGCCGGCGGCATAATCACAATGGAGGCGCAGGGTGAGATGAGCCCCGGCCCGGTTGGCGAATTCGGCCCGTTCGCGGTTGGTCATCATCTTCATCTTCGCCTGGCGGTTGACCAGAACCGTGAGGCCTGGGCGCCCGGTCAAGTGGGCGGCCAGGGCCTGGCCGACCTCCCAGTTGATGTCGACCTCGCGCAGGCCGTTGGCTTCGGCCCCAGCGCTCACCTCGGAAGGATGGCCTGGGTCAATCACCAGGACGAACCGGCCCGGGCCCCGGGGCTTGTCTTCACCCACGCGGTCCCGCTGTCCCAAGGTGTTTTCCTGGGCAGCACCGGGGGCCTTGGTCCGCGGGGTCGACGCCACCGCGACGGTCACCAACCATCCGACCACCGCCAGGCCCACCCCCAGCATCCATCTGCGGTTCATCTTCTTGCTCCTGTTCCGAATCCATCCGGCCAATCATGAAATGTTTCCGGAAGGCATCTTACCAGCAATTGTCTCCACCTTCACCCTTCACCACCGGTGGTCCTTTAACCGGTTTGACGGCCATGGTTCCTCCCATCATGTGGTGTTCCAAGCGATGGCCAGGGGTTGAGCGCTGGAAGGAAAAATCTGGTAGACTGGTGCTTGATGGGCCGTTCCCGACCCAGACACATGCATTGCAGGAGGTCGACATGAGGACATTCGGCACACTGGTGGTCTCCCTGTTCGTCTGCGGGGCATTGTTGAGCCCGACCGGAGCCCAGGCGGGGAAACCCACCCACCAAGAGAAGAAGCCCGGAGTCCTGGCCAAGATCGGACACGGCATCCAGCACGTCGGCGACAAGATCCAGAACGGGGTTATGGATGCCGGGGTGAACGCCAAGCAGAAGATCACCGGCAAGAAGAACCGCGTCTGGGTCTGCGGACACCGCAACAAGAAGGGGCAGCACGTCAAGGGCCACTGGCGCACCCTCAAAAAAGGGACCGGCGGCAAGGGCGACCAGACCGGGCAGACGGGGCAGACCGGACAGTCAGGCCAGACCCCCGGCCAAGGCCAGTCAGGCCAGACCCCCGGCCAAGGCCAATCCGGAAGCGATGAGCCGACCTCCGTTCCGCCCGCAGGTGAACCGCCCGCCGACGGCCAACCGGGAGACGAGCCCCCAGCCGGCGAACCGCCCGCCGAACCCGCCCCGACTGAGCCGCCAGCCACTGGCCCCGCCAGCCCCGAGCTTCCCCCGGCCGACGTTCCCACCGACGAGGCTCCTGCCTCCTCCCAGTCGAGCCAGTCGAGCCAGTCGGGTCAGTCCGGCAAAGCGGGCAAAGCAGGTCAGACCCACCAATCGCACCACCAGACGAGCCAGTCTGGCAAAGCCGGCAAGTCGCAGCACGCCGGGCAAGCCGGCCAGGCCCACCAGCAGGCCGGTCAGACCGATGACACCATTGCCCCCAAGACCCTCGGCCAGTACATGCAGTCCCTGGCCGAGATGAGCGACGACCTCGATGCCCTCCGCGAGCAGGCCGTGCAGGCGAAGTCCCCCCAGGGGAAGAAGCCCGTCGCGCAGTCGCAGCAGTTCGACGATGACTACGCTGCTCTCGCCGAAGAGCGGGAGGCCGAGGCCAAATCCCTGGTCAAGGCGATCACCGCCGACCTCGACAACCGCAAAGGGCAGGCCGGGCCCCTGTATTCCGCCTTCCTACGCAACCTGAAGGCCATGGACAAGGAAGACCGCGAGTCCCTCAAAGATGTCACCGATCAGATCCGCACCTTCGCGAAGCAGCGCGCCAGCACCGGCGGCAAGGGAAACGCCTTCCCCGACCGCGTGAAGGAACTGGCCCGCTACTGATCAGCCGACCGGATTTCTCATGAAGCCCCGCCACCTTGGCGGGGCTTTTTCCATTCCGAAGAACCGGTTGCCTGCGCATGAATCAGCCCAACTTTCCCCTTTTTTGGGGAAATTCGACCCGATTTTCTCGGAAAATTCTGCAAAATCCAGCTCCCAATCAGTGTCTTTATCGGAAAAACCGGCTTTGTAGTGACCTATTTTTTGATTATTCATTGACTTTTCTTGGGATTGGGTTTTGCATGCCCTTGAAATACAACCGTTCTATCCGAAGTTTCGGCATATCCTTCGAGCGAGGCGGTAGTGACCGAATAAACATAAGAAGCAGCCCCAAGCAGCATTTTGATGGGGTAGAAGGGAAAGTTGGGCCAGGCGGCGTCATCCCCCCCCCGTCCACCGCCTGCCTGACCGCTTCAGCCTCCCTCGGTGACTCTTTCCCCCACCCCGCATCCCCGTTCCTCGCGAACGATCCGGCCGTCCTCGAGGGTGATGATGCGGTCGGCCTGTTCGGCCAGGTGGTGGTTGTGGGTAGTGACCACGACGGCGAGCCCTTCCTGCGCGATCAGGCGCCGGAACAGGGCGAACAAGGCTTCGCCGTTGGCCCGGTCGAGGTTGCCGGTGGGTTCGTCGGCGATCAGGATGGCCGGACGGGTGATCAGGGCCCGTGCCACCGCCACCCGCTGCATCTGCCCCCCCGACAGCTCGCGAGGCAGATGCGTGGCCCGGTTCTCGAGATCGACAGCGCGCAGCACCTCGAGGGTGTGAGCCCGATCAATCGGTTGCTCGAGGAAGAGCTGGGGCAGTTCGACATTCTCGGCGACCGTCAGGGCGGGCAACAGATGGAACTTCTGGAAGACGAAGCCGATCCGGCCACGCCGCACCGCGGTCAATGCCTCCTCCCCCAGCCCGGTGACAGGGCGACCGGCCACGGTCAGGGTTCCGGCGTCGGGGGCATCGAGACAGCTCAGCAGGTTGATCAATGTGGTCTTGCCCGATCCTGACGGGCCCAGGATGGCGACCATCTCCCCCGACCGCACGTCGAGGTCGACCCCGTCGAGAGCCCGCACCGTCTCACTGCCCCGGTGGTAGTGCCGCACCAGCCCGCGGGCGATAATGACGGGGGAGCGATCGACGGTCGGGCCGCCATGCGGGAAGCCCGCTCCGGAGCCACCGGTCGAAGCCGGGACGCCCCCCGCAGCGACAGCCGAGGACAGGGTCGCCCCTGAGACGGCGGGCGGCAGGGCTGCCTCCAGGACGTCGGACCGGTGGGCTGGCCCAGTGGTGGCCGGGTCGCGGGAATCGGCTGGGGAAGACTGTTGGCTGGTCATGCTCGTGGACTCCTTTCCGGTCACTCGCCTTCCCGGATGGCCTCGATTGGCCGCAAGGAAGCCGCCCGCCAGGCAGGGTACAGGCCGGCGAACACTCCCAGCGCGGCGGCCCCACCCAGGGCGCCCAGCAGGATACCAGGCGTGATGGCAACGATCGATCCGTGGGCCCCGACATCAATCAACAAGCGCAGAGCGGCTTCCACGGCTCGAGCCCCGAGCAGTGCCCCCACACAGCCAAGCAGGCCGCCTCCCAGGCAGATGGCCAGGGTCTCGAGCCAGATGATCTGGAAGATGTCGCCGCGCGTGGCCCCGATCGCCTTCATGATGCCGATTTCGCCGGTGCGCTCGACGACGCTCATCAGGATGGTGTTGATGACCCCGATGACGGCCACGATGATGGCCACCACCGCCACGGCGGCGATCATGGTCTGCGCCGTTTCGACCAAGCTGACCAGGGTGGTCTTGACCTGCTGCAGGCTGACCACCTGCACCTCGGGCAGCTTGGCCCACCGTTTCTCGAACTCGCGCAACCGCACGCCCGAGAACTCCTTCAGCTTGACTCCGACGATGGTCAGCTCGTCGGGCCGGTTGAACAGACGCCGAGCCGTCGACAGAGGTAGGAAGACGGTGCCGTCGTCCTGGGTGCCGGTGCGGTCGAGGATGCCCACCACCTTCATCTCGTGCGTCTGCGGCTCGGTCTGGCCCTGGGGGGTGACGGTAACGTAGAAGGTGTCGCCGACCTTGCGTTGTTCGTATTCGGCCACCTCGAAGCCCATGACCACCTCGTTGGCCGCTTCGGGGGCGAACCACCTCCCGCCCTCCCTTCCCGGCCCTTCGGCGAAGGTCAGCCACGGTTTCATGGTCAGGAAGCTGGCCTGGTCGATGCCGCTCAGAACGACGAAGGCGCCCCCCTCGTCGTCGCGGAGGCCGCCCCCTTCCTTCTGGGCGAGACCGACGAAGATGGGGGTGATGGCGGCCAGCTCGGGGTCCATCTTGACCTCATCGAACGTCGAGGTGGGCAGGTAAAGCAGGCCGGTACCGCCCTTCAACATCATGGTGGCGGCCTCGTAAGGGCACCCCTTGGCCATCAGCATGACCTGGAACCCCAGCTTGTCGATGCTGGTATGGATGGACTGCCGATAGCCAAGGTTGAAGCCGATCAAGCTGACCGCCACGGCGACAGCCAGGCCGATGCCAGTGACGGTCAGGGCGGTCCGCAGAGGGCGGTGGGCGAGGTTGCGGAGGGCGAGGCGGAAATATCCCATGGTCGATTCTCCCGGGCCGGGGGCCCTACTTGAAGCGGACCCCGTTGCCCACCAGCTCGAGCTCCTGCCCGTGCTGCAGCAGTCGGCCCTCGACTTCGGCCACGCCACCGACATGCTGGGGAAACTTCATGCCGAGGTGGCCGAGCTCGACCCGCATCTGCCGCCCCTGGCCATCATCCAGGAAGAACCAGCACCCGGAGCTCGGACACTGTCGCACGATGCGCCCCTCGGTCCGCAGGTCGACGGCCAGGTAGGCGGCCGGATTGGCAAGCACGGTGGCGAGCGGCGTAACCATTGCTACCTGAAACGGTTGGCCCAGGACCTCCGGGCGGCGCAATAACATGAGGGCAGCGATCGCACCGCCCAGGATCAGCACCCCACACAGAGCGAGAATCTTCTTCATGGTATCCTCCCTCGGAATGAGATCATTCAGCAGGTTTCTTGCCCGCGAGCAGGTCGCGGGTACGCTGGTGGAACGGCTCGAACCGCCGATCGTAGACGAACAGATCGAGCAGGATCAGGTTCTTGCGGATCCCGCGCAGCGAGGCCTGGAAATCGAAGACCTGGTCGGGATCCTTGCCCGGTGCCTGGATGCCCGCCAACCGGTCGGCCGGGTTGGTTGGGTCGGCCACCGAGAAATAGTCGTGCTTGTAGAAATCCGCCAGGGTGAGCCCCTTGAACCTGGCCCGAAAGGCCTTGTCGCGCAAAGCGCGAGCCGCCCGGCTCTCGAGGCGCTGAAAAAAGAAATCGCGGATCTCGCCGGAGCCAGGATCCATCGACAGGAAGACCTGAATGACCCCACCCTTGCCGGGCACGTTGACCCCGTGCACGATTCCGATGAGCTGGTCACCCTTGAACACCGAATAGACGGTATAGGGGGTGTCGAACGACTCATACACGGGATCGAGGTCGCTGCCCAGGCGTTCTTTCAGACCCGCGTAGAGAATAGACCCATCGGAGAGATGGCGGAACTCGCGGATCTCCTCTTTGAAACTGGTCACCTCGGGATAGAGGAATTTCAGATCCTGGGCGGGATTGTTGAGGGTGCAGCCGATGGCGGCCCACGCCCCCGTCGGCAGCAAGGTGACGATCAGCCCGGTTACCACCAGGAGTCCGGCCAACCGCGCGGGCCGCTGCCCTCGCCGTTCCACCGGGCCAGCCACCGGTTGGTTGCGGGCCTCGGCGGCCAGAGGCATCGCTCGCCCCAAGCCCACCCTCATACCTATCAACATCCGAGCGACGGGCCAGCTCATTTCCGCCGCCACATTTTCAAGGGGGGCCATCGAATTGGTCCTCACGAATCGACCCATCATCATGTCAGCCACCTCCTCGGTCACCAGTACCGGTAGTATTGGAGCGTCGTCCGCACACCCCGGCGGCCGACCGGTCGTTCGAACTGGCGCTCGACGTTCAGCTTGATCCAGTGCAGGTTGGCATTGCCAACTTCGTTGCGGAAATACCAGGTCACTTCCCCGATCAGGGACGCTTCGACCGGGCCGGGAACAGTCGCGGGAGGGGCGGCCATTCCCATTCCCATGCCCATGGGCATCGCCACCGCCTCACCCTCTTGGCGGAACCGCCGATACTGCAGGGCATAGCCGAGCCGGCGATCGCGCCGCAGGAAGTCGACCTGGTACAGATGCGAAAAAATATCATCCGACTCGTCCCGCCCCGCCGACCATTCCCCCGTCATGGTCAGGGTTCCCCGCGGCAGCGGACGGGTATGCCGGGCGTCGAGACCAAGGCGCCGGGTCTCGATGAACCGGCCGCCATCAGCCCGGGCGGCCACGCTGGGACTGCGCATCAGGGAATGCTTCGAGATTCGTTCCCCGGTGAGCAGGGAGATGCCCCCTTCCCACCCGTGTTCGAACCGGAAGCGGTTGGCCAGACTGATGCGCAGGCCGAGCAGCCCTTTCTGACCCTCCAGACGGAGGTCATACCCCGACCCCGCCATGGCGTACAGATCGTAGTTCAGAGCGGGGGTCAGGGCGCCCCAGAGTCCGGCATACCAGTCCCGTTCAAACCCAAGGTTGCGTTCGTTCGACAACTGCAGCAGGGTCCCGTGGGTGTCGGTCTGCAGGTTGAGGCCATGGGGCACATAGAACCGGCCCACCCGGAGGTTGAACCGGCCCAGATGCTGCCGCCGGGCTGCGGGCGACAGGAAAGGATCGAGAGCATTGAACCGGTCGAAATACAGGTTGTGGTATTCAAGGAAACCGTCGCCGCGCCCTTCCCCCTCGGTATCGTTCAGGGTTGGCAGGAAGGCGGCCCGATGGACCAGACGCAGCTGGGCGTTGAACGACCCCCAGGTCCTGAGCTGGTCAGAGAACCGTTGCAGGATTTCCCCACCATAGGAAAATCGCCGGTACGGCTCGCCGTCACCGTCACGCCAGGTGACCTGGCCGAACAGTTCCTGCTTGATCAGCGTGCGGGTGCGTCGGGAATTCCGACCTTCCCGCGCGGAGGAGGCCGAACCGGCGGGGTTGGCAGGCAGGGCCACCCCAGCCCTCGCACGGGGAGGCTCGGTCGACGTGGTGAGATCGGCGAACGGGTCTTCGGAAAGAGCCTTTGCCCCCACGGGGCGGCACCAGGCGAGCATCACCAGGAGAACCAGCCCGAAGAGCGCCCATTCCCTGACCCCCTTTCCCCTTGGCATTCGTCGATCTTTTGGGCATGACACGCCAGCGGCCGGTTCTTTTAACCTTCCAGGGCCAGGATCACCTGGCAGTGCCAACTTTGGTAAATGCGAAGGTTCCAAGGGACAAGTCATGGTGGATCCCCCAAACTGGAAGAATGTCAGACTTTACAGCCACTCGACCCGTCAAGGGAGAGGAGGAGGATGAAGGGCGAAGGGCGCGCAGGAGAATGGCTACGAGAAGTGCCAAAGGTCTTGCCATTTCGAATGGAAACAGAGGCACTGAGGGAGAATCAAAAGCAAGGCAAGTGATACGTGGCCTCCCAAAACCCAACTCGAGGGCAACCCATTGGAGGCTTGCCAAATTTGACTGGGGTATTCTTCCCCACGTTCCCGAAATAATTGAACGAAAATCATCCGGGAAGCGTATGTCTGATGGAAGGACCAGATGTCGGTTCGCGGGCTAATCTGGCCCTGACGTTCCGAGCCGGCGCCGAAACGGGGCTCCTTCCTATCCCACCATAATCCGGTAGAATAGAGGGAGAAGCGATCTTCAGGTCGAGGAGGACGGTCATGTCGACTATGAGATTGGGTCCGGTCATTTTGGTCGCGTTTACCCTGGTCCTGTGGGGTTCTCCAGGCCTTCGGGGCCAGACCGTGCCCACCGGCCTCCCCTGGGAGGACCCCAACAGCGGCTTCGGAACCCCCGGAACCGGGGGCTCGACGGGTGGACAGACCACCATCGAGCCG
>CALLCO010000180.1 GCA_937998695.1 Candidatus Ozemibacteraceae bacterium | reverse complement strand
GCCTGCCCCACCGGCGCCCGCCACTCCCCCCCCTCCGGGGATTACCTCCGCCGACGATGTGGATACCCCGCTCCCCCCGCTCCGTTCGTCCGTTCAACGATCGTCCATCCCCCGAACCGTCTCTCCACCACCGCGCCGGCTGCCCCGACCGGCTGCCCCCGCCGGCCCCAAGACCGCTTCGTTTGCCGAGCGGCTGGCCGCCGCCTTGTCGAACGTGTATGTCCTCCTGGGATTAGCTGGCGCCGCCGTCGCCCTGGCCACCGTCGTCCTGATCCGCTGGAACGCCACCCCGGTCGAGGCGCCCCGGGCGATCCAACCCGGTGAGCGGGTCTGGATCGATGCGGTGACCCGGCGCCCCATCACCGAGTCGTTCCTGATGGCCGACAAGGAGTTCCGGATGGGCGAGATCTTCCGCATTCAGAGTCGATTCAGCGATGCCCAGAGCTTCTACCGGGCGGCGGTGGCCATCGACCCCGCCCACGTCGAGGCAATCGATCGCCTGGGGTACTGCCTGTTCAAACTGAAGGCCTACGAGGCCGCCGAGGCGCAGTTCCGCAAGGCGCTCGCCATCGAACCGAGGTTCTACCGCAGCCATTTCTACATGGGGCGCCTCCATCAGCGGGCCCAGCGCTGGACCGAAGCCCTGGCCGCCTACCGCCAGGCGTTTGCCGCGCGCAAAGATCTGACCCAGATCGGCATCGAGTATCTCGACCTGCTGCTGCGGCTTGGCATGTTCGAGGAGGCCCGCCCCATCGCCGCCGAACTGGTCAGCCGGTTCCCGACCAACCGCGAGATCGCCGAACTGCAGGCCCGCCTGCTCAGGGAGGCTCCCTGATGTCCCACCAAATCGGCAGGCAGGGCATCACCCTCCTCGAGATCATCCTGGCCATGGTCATCCTCACCATCGCCATCGTGCCGATGCTCGACGTTTTCGGTATCAGCGGCCGCACGGTCGCCAAGAGCCAGAACCTGTCGATGGCGGTGGGCCTGGCCCACAAAATCGCCCAGCACCTGATAACCCTGCCGTACGATGCGATCGTCGACAAGGCCGAGACCGCCTTGGCCGACGGGCCCGAAGACGGGATGTTCAACCCCCTCGAGAATCCCGGCACCAGCGCTGCTGACGCCGTGAAGATCACTGCCGCCCAGCTGCCCGAGCTGCACGGGTTTCTCAAAAAGTACCATGTCCGTTACTCCCTCGACGTGGTTGGGGACGACCCCAAGGACGTCAAAATCCTCATCACCTGGATCGAACAAGGTCGGAACATGTTGTACTCGCTACGTGTCTATGTCAGTCGCCGCTGAACGCCCCCCCAAGGACCGTCTGGCGCCTGGCGGCTCGCCGGCGCAGGCCCCTGCCCACGGCGGGAGCGTTCCGGCGTGGCCGGCACGCGGGGCAGCCGGCCATCGGGAGGGGTTCACCTTCGTCGAACTTTTGATCGCCGCCGGCCTTCTGACCCTGATCATCGGCATCGTCGGGCAGTGGTTCTCCAGCCAGCGCCAGTACCAGGACCGCATCACCCGCCTCAACGACATTCAGGAAAACCTCCGGCAGGCCACCTTCAACATCGCCAAAGAATTGAAGACCGGCCGCCAGGTGATCTGGCCCCGGGTCAACGCCGACCTGTCCCCGCGTTCCGACACCGTCCTCGTCTTCAAGAATTTCCGTGGGGCGATCGTCGCCTACTACCACCGCCCCGCCAGCCAGGAGGTTCGGCGTTGCGTCATCCCCAACGGCCCGGGCAGCCCGGCCGACGATGCCACGCCGCTCGGCAAGGGTATTGCATCCCTGACCTTCACCACCATGGGCCCGGACAACAAGACCGTCTCGATCCATCTCACCGCGGAAGGAGTGCATCACCTCGATGCCGTCCGCCTGGTCAATGAATAACCTCCCGCCCTCCGCATGGAACCACCGGGTGGCCCGCCCGAAGTGCCCCTTGCCCCGGAGCACCCGGGGGGTGGCCATGTTCTTTGTCCTGGGCGTGGTGGCGGTGATGATCCCGCTGCTGTTGCTGTTTTCCATGCTGAGCAGTTCGCAAGCCAAGCAGGCGATGCACTTCCATGACCGCATCACCACCGAGGCGATCGCCTGGTCGGCCCTCGAGGCCGGCATCGCCAAACTGCAGGCCAGCGGGGGCGCCGATCTCGTCAGCGGTTCCCTGTCGGAGGTCGATTACCAGTTCAGTCTCAACCCGACCGGCACTGGGATGGCTTCCCAAACGGTGTTCAATGTCTTCGCGCGCAGCCAGAAAGGCAATTTCACCTATATCTTCATGACGGTCTGCGAGCAGTTCCCCCGGCCCACGCCCAGCGCTCCCAACCCGGTGATCACCCACGATTTCTGGGGCACCGTCCAGAATTTCGACATCACCCAGGCGTTCGATTGCGTCGCCATCCAGAACGCCCGCGGCGCCGACCTGCTGGAATGGGAACGAACCTACACGTTCGAACAGGACCGCACCGACGCGGAATACCGCGCCACGCTTCTCGGCAAGGGAGGGGATCTCCCGCCTGAGGTGGCTTCCCGCTGGAGTGCGATCGTCGACGAACTGGCCCGTCAGAAGGCAGTTCTCATTCCATGACCTTGGCTTGTCCGGGCCACCGGGAGTATAATTTTACTGAGGATGCGTGTGGCCGAAGGAGGAGCTTATGAGCCGTTCACATCTCTATCTCGGAGTTCTCGTCCTGCTGGCTGTGGCCATGGGCGCCCTGGCCCTCGAAACCCAGGACTATTACCGCCAGAAAACCCAGCGCTATCTCGATGCCTACAAGACCTATATCCAGTCCAAGGGCAACAACGACCCCACCACGCCGGTCAAATTGAAAGCCTATGTCGATGCCTATACCGATTACCTGCGGTCCCTCAAACAGGCCGGCATCGACCCCGCTGATCCTGACGGGTCATACAAGCGCCTGCTGCCGCCGCCCTCCCCACCGCCGAACCCCTTCGATCCCGGCAACGGGACGGGAACCGGCACCGGATCTGGAACCGGCGGCGGCTTTGGCGACAACAGGCCACCCGATCCTCCGGGTGGGGGTTCACCCACCGGGACTGGCACAGGATCCGGCCGCGGCACCGGCACTGGCAATCCTCCCCCCTTCCCCGGCCCCATCGGCGGTGGTGGATCAGGCACCGGCGGAGGTATCGGCGATTCCTTCCCTCCCGCTACTGGCGAAGAAACCCCCGAACCAGGAGTCCCGGGTGGCACCCCTCCCCTCGGCACAGGAACGGGCTCCGGCACTGGCGGAGGAGAAAGCAACCAACCAACCGGCACCGGTTCCGGATCAGGGACGCAGACCGGAACCATCACCGGCTCAGGGTTTGGCGGCGGGACCGGGGGCGCCAAAGATCCCGGGGGCAACAAGGGCGATCTGTGATCCACCCCTAGGCTCTCCCGAGGGAACCCCTTCCCCAAAAACCACCGCATGCCAACAGCCTTCCGACGCCCAGAACCCTGGTTCTTCCTCGGCATGCTGGCCGTGCTCATCCTGGGCCGAAATCTCTTGACGTTCGCCGACACCCGCCTGCGCGATCTTTGGGTTCGCTGGCGGGTGGCGGCCCATGACCCGGCCAACCATCCCTGGCTGGCCACCACGGCGCGATTCTTCCCGCTCGACCGCCACTCCGGCGAGATTATCCTCGCCATGTACGATGATCGGGCCTACCTCGGCATTCCCGGCCCTCCCCCACCCTGGAACCGCCGTGTCTACGCCAGCGCCTTGCGCACCATCGCCAAAGGCGGACCGCGGGTGGTGGCGGTCGATCTGTTCTTCCGTGCCCCCTCGGTGTTCGATATCGAACAAGATCAAGATCTGATCGAGGCGGTACGCGCCACCCCGAATATCGTTCTGATGTCGTTTCGGCGCGATACCTTCGTCGCCAGGCCCTTTCCCCGGCTGGCCGAGGCCGCCATCTGCGCCCCTCCCTATTTCTACCCGTACATCGATGAATCGGTCCGCAAGGCCAGCCTGGTCTACCGCCCCCATGAAGGACCGCCGGGCTTGTCCTTCCCGGGCGAGGTGGCCCGGCTCTATTGGGGCTTACGTCTAGACCAGGTCGAGATCCGTGAGCGCGAAGTGGTCTACCACAAGCCCGACGGCGATTTGACCGTACCTCTCGACGAGGGCGAGAACGTCTTCATCAACTACAATTCTCTGGTGCGGCAGATACCGGTCGTCTCGATCTTCGACCTCTACCACAACAAGGTCGATCCGGCCTTGTTTAAAGACCGCATCGTCATGGTGGGCATCAGTAATTCGATGCTGCAAGATCGCTTCCTGACCCCCACCGGCCTGCCCGAGTTCGGGTCGCTCATCCACGCCTTGACTGTTCAGAACCTCCTGACCAACTCCTTCCTGCACCCGCCCCCCGACCACCAGGGGGTCCTGTTGGGCCTGTTCCTGTTGGCGCTCTCGTTCTTTGGCCTGGCGCGCTGGCTCGGCCCGCTCCCCTACATCGGTGTGACGGCCGCCCTCGCCGGGGGGCTGATCACTACCTCCTGGTACGGCATGATCTTCCGGCTGCAGATGATCGACATCGCCCCGGGGCTGCTCAGCCTGGTGGCCACGGCCGTCTTTTCGATCGGGCTGCGCTATTACCACGAGGTCAGCGAGAAACTCCGCATCAAGAACGCCTTCCAGCATTACGTCACGGCCTCGGTCGTCAACGAGATCCTGCGCGATCCCGCCAAGCTGAACCTGCACGGCGAGGAACGGATCCTGACCGTCTTTTTCTCCGACGTGGCCGGGTTTACCTCCTTGTCGGAGGGCCTGCCACCCATTCAGGTGGTCGACCTGCTGAACGAGTATCTGACCGAGATGACCGAGATCATCTTCCAGTATGAGGGGCTGCTCGACAAGTATGAGGGCGATGCCATCATGGCCGTCTTCGGGGCGCCCATCGGCCAGGTCGATCACGCCACCCGGGCCTGCCGGGCCGCCCTGGCCAATCAGCGAGCCCTCGCCCGCCTGCGCGAGAAATGGCGCCAACAGGGGCGCCCCGAGCTGCATGTCCGCATCGGCATCAACACGGGCATCGTCGTCGTCGGCAACATGGGCTCGCGCATGCGGTTCGACTACACGGTCATCGGCGACAACGTCAACCTCGCCGCCCGCCTCGAAACCGCCAACAAGCTGTTCTCGAGCGGCATCATCATCGGGCCGACCACGGCTGAACTCGTCCAAAACGATATTCTCACCCGGCGACTCGGCTTGTTGCAAGTGCTCGGCCGGCAGCAGCAGGTCGAGGTGTTCGAGGTGCTGACCTCGTTCGACGATCCCGATGCCGCCCGCCTCGCGGCGGCCCGCGCGGGCAAGATCGCGTTCGAGGAAGCGTTTGCGCTCGGCACCTCCCGGCGCTACGCCGAGGGGATGACCCGCCTGGAAACCTACCTCCAGGAGCACCGGGGCGACCGGCCCGCCACCATTCTCTACGAGAAGTTGTCTCAATTCGCCGCCTACCCACCGGCCGACGGCTGGAACGGCGTCTGGCTCCAGGAAGCCAAGTAACCGAGTTCGCCCCCGCCCGGACACGCGTTTCAGCCATCTCGGGGCATACCTCCACCCGAAGGCTTCATCACCCTTTGCCTTCGCATTCAGGCTGTATTAGACTGGAGCCATCTCCGAGCGAGGAGGGGCGTAGTGGCTTTTTCCATGAACCTCGAACCGGCCGGCGAGGTGACCGTCGTCGTCCTCGACGGCTACGTCGACAAGCCGGCCGCCCGCCAGGTGTGCGAGCGGGTGACCGCGGAGCGTCAGGCAGGTCGACGCCGCTTCGTCATCGATTTCGAACGGGCGCCTTTGGTCAATTCTTCCGCGCTGGCCGAACTGATCGATCTGGTGTCACAGAACATCCAGGACGGGAAGCTGCGGTTCGTCTTCTGCGGCCTGTCGCCCACCTGCCGATTCAGCTTCAACACCGTGGGCATCTTCCTCTACGCCCAGCCCGTCGCCACCCGCGCCGAAGCCGTGGCCCTGGCGGCCCAACCCTGAACCGATGCGAGACCAGCGTCCTTCCCGGGCCGGGGCTGGGCTTTCGGTGGTCGAAGCCCTCCTGGGCGTCGTCCTGTTCATGGTCCTGTTCCTGGGGGCAACCCAACCTCGAAGTGCGGGTCTGGCTCGACGAGATCCCCTCCCGGCATCCCCCGCAGGCCCCCGGCCCGCCCGACGACCGGGGCGCGGTTGAGCGACATTTCCAGTTGAGGAGAACGCCATGACGTCTATCCTGCCGATCACCCTCCGTGAGATGACGATGGCCGATTACCCGGCGGTGCGCGCCATGTGGGACGCCGAACCGGGCATCAAGGTCAGCGGGGTCGACGAACCGGAGCCGATCCAGCGCCTGCTCGAACGGTCACCCGGCATCAGCCTGGTCGCCGAGCGTGACGGGGTGATCGTCGGCTCGGTGCTGGGCAGCCAGGACACGCGACGCGGCTACGTCCATCACCTGGTGGTGGCCCCCACCGCCCGCGGCACCGGCCTCGGACGCCGCCTGATGGAAGAGGTGCTGGCGCGGTTCGCCGCCGCCGGCATTCCCAAGGTGCATCTGTTCGTGCTGAAGACCAATCCCGATGTCGAATCCTTCTACCGGCACCTGGGCTGGACCGAACGGCGCGACCTGACCATGTTCAGCTTCGACCTGCCGACCGCCTCCCCCCGCCCTGGTCGGTAAAGACGTACTTCAGCAGCTCGTTGGCCCGCCAGAGATACCAGCTGGCGGCGGTGCGGAAGGGGCGCCAGATCTCGCCACACATCCCGAACTCCCGCCGGTCGGGCAACCCGGGCTTCCGGTACAGCAGGGAAAACCCCTTGCGCAACCCGTAATCGTCGATGGCCAGCACGTCCGGCCGCCCCAGGCGGAAGATCAGGAACATCTCGACCGTCCAGCGGCCGATGCCACGCACCCGGGTCAGGCGTTCGATCAGGGCCTCGTCGGACATCCGGCGGAGGCGGGTCAGCGGCGGAATCCGACCGGCCAGGGTGTGCTCTGCGAGGTCACGGATGGCCGCGATCTTGGGCCGGGACAGGCCGAGGGCGCGCAGTTCCTCGTCGGGGGCCCGCACCAGGTCGAACGGCCGGATCTCGCGATCGGGGCCTGTCCCAAAGGCCGTCTGCACCCGGGAGAAGATGGCGGCCGCCGCCTTCCCGTTGAGCTGCTGGTAGACGATGGCCTCGAGGAATGCCTGAAAAGGGCTGAGGACCGGGCTCGTCTCGAGCCCCAACGGTCCGACCCGGTCGATGAACCGACCCAGAATCGGATCGACCCGGCGCAGGTGCTCGACCGCCTCAGCGGGATCGAACGCGAGACCTCCATTGACGCCGCCGCCGGCAGCCGGTTCCAAGCTCGGTGGGGCCGGAGACCGCTTTGCGGCATCCGGAGCCTGATTTGGTTTCCGAACAAGCCTGACCTCCCCCAGGTTACCGGGCGCAGGACTGACGAGCCGCTTCTTCCCAGTGGATCGAGTCACCATTCTTCGGGTTCCTTGGATGGCACGAGGGCAGCGGGGTCAGACTCACTCGTGTTGGCGGCTTCCTGAGCAACTGCGGCCGCTGGCTTCGCCCGGGTCTGGGCACCCGCGGACCGGCCCACAGATATGGGGATGGGAGCAGGTCGGGTGTTCTCTCGAGGATGAACCGGCCCTTTTGGTTCTGGGTTTTCAGAATGGGAGGGAGGTGGCATTCTCTTACGGGTGGCATGACAGTGCCGCTGATCGGCGAGACATTGCTCGCAACGGCTGTCCCCGCAGAACTGGCAGAAGTGACAGTCGGGACAAGGGTGCTTCTTGCGGCCGTCCCCGGCCCGGCCGGGGCAGAAGGCGTTCAATCGCGCATAGACATCGACATCCGGTTTTTCCGCCGGTTTGTCCGCCATCTTGCCCTCCTGAGAGAATTCACTTATTATGGGTACTGTACACGATGTTCACTTCTCGTGCCAACCTTCCCACCCAGCGGCATCGCCTACGGTGGGCGACGGCCGCCCCTCGTTCCCACCAGGGCTGGCGTTGGGTCGCCGTGGGCCTATTGATCTTCATTGGGGTGGGGCTGCTGATCACGGCCTTCTGGGGGTGCCCATCCAGCTGCTGCCACGACGAGGACGGTCACCACGACGGGGATATCCCCCATCTGGCGGCGCACGAACATCCAACGGAGGCCCATTCTTGCACCGCCCTGGCCTGCAGTCAGGGGATGACCTTCCTGACCGCGAGCCCCGTCTGGCCGATCGCAACCTGTCGGCCCGACCGGTTGGCCAACCGCCCGGGCCGCCCCCTCGTTTCGATCCCTTCGGATCCTCCCCGCCGGCCCCCCCGCACTGACGGAGCCTGATCCCTCCTCTTCCTTTCCTTTCGCGTTTTTTCCCCATGGAGGTTTCATGCGACGTCACCGTTTGTCGTCCTTCTTTCTGTCTATCGGTTTCCTCCTTCTGAATCCGCCCGCCC
>CALLCO010000179.1 GCA_937998695.1 Candidatus Ozemibacteraceae bacterium | reverse complement strand
GGGACACAAAGATTGTGAAAGGAAATATGGTTTGTGGAACGGGGAGGGGGAAGGGGAGGGGGAGGGCTCAGAGGTCTTCGCCGGGAGGGGGGGGCGGGGGGACCTGGAGGGTGCCGTCGGCCAGGCCTTTGATGATCTCCTTCAGGCGGGCGAGGGAGATGCCCGTGCCCATGCCGCCGGGGGAATCCTGGGCGCCGAGGGGCCACCATCCCTGGACGAGGTTGTGCACCTCGTAGCGGCCTTCCCCGATCTTCTTGAGGAACAGCACGCCCTTGCCTTTGGCGGGGAACTCGACGCTGTCCTCGAAGCCGCCGAGGGTGGCGACGGTGAGTTCGGCGCCGGCCTTGACCTCGCCTTTGAGCACGTCGGCCACCACCAGGACGTTGTCGAGGGTGCGGAACCCTTCGGGGGTCTTGCCGACTTCCGTGCTCGACTTGAGCGAAGCGATGACGATCAGGTCGGAGCCGGCGACCAGCTCTTCGGTGGACAGGGTCTGGATCATGGCGAAAGCTCCTGAGTGCAGAGTAAGCAGGGCAACGAGCGTGACCATCAACCATCGCATGGATAAGACTCCTTCCATAGTTGAATGCGGAGGGGGAGGATCCTCGATGGGAAGACCTCTCCCGGGCAAACGGCAGAACAGGGAGGGGGATTGCAAATTTCCGGCTTTCATTTACCATGATGCCACCGTGAAAGACAAACCGGCCGCATGAGAATCCTTCAGTGCATCAACGCCTTGACCTGGGGCGGGGCCCAGACACTCCTGGTCGACCTGTGCCGGTTCCTGACCGAGGCCGGGCACGAGGTGCGGGTGGCCGCGTTCCGGGACGGCCCGCTCGGGGAGCATCTGCGCAGCGCCGGAGCCGAGGTGCACGTGCTCGGCGAGGTCTGCCTCGATCTGGCGGGAGCCTGGCGCCTGCGACAGATCGTGGCCGACTGGCACCCGGACGTGATCCATTCACACCTGGGCAAGGCCACCTTCTGGGCCCGGTTGCTGGGAGGGGGACGTGGGCCAGCGGGGGGATCCAGGGCTACGGCGGCCGCCGGGGCCGGGCGTGAGGCGGCGAGGTGGAACGGGCCGCCGTTGATCACGACCGTGCACGGCTTCGAGGCGGACGGCTTCCATCGCCTCGAGCGGCGCATGGCCTGCCGTTCGGATCACCTGGTCTTCCCCAGCCGGTTCCTGGCGGAGTGGTATCAGCGCGAACTGCGCCCGCTGCCCGCCCACCGATGGTCGGTCATCCCGCCGGGGGCGACCCTTCTGGCGCCACCGCCACCGCCGGCGACCCCGGCCGTGGATCGCAGCGGCCCGCCGATCATCGGGGCCTTGGCCCGCCTGCACCCGGTCAAGGGCATCGATACGTTGCTCGAGGCGGCCGGACGGCTACGGGCCACCGGGCTCGATTTTCGGTTGGTGATCGGGGGGGAAGGCCGGGAACGGGCCCGCCTGGCGTCCCTTGCCGCGCAGCTCGGCCTGGAAGGCATCACCACCTGGCGCGGATCGGTCGCTGACCGGGCGGCTTTCCTGGAAAGCCTGGACGTGCTGGTCGCCCCCTCCCGGGAAGAGGCCTTCGGCATCAGCATTTGCGAGGCCATGGAGCGCAGCGTGCCGGTCGTGGCCACGGCCGTGGGGGGCATTCCGGAGATCGTCCGGGATGGGTGTGACGGTCTCCTGGTGCCGCCCGACACCCCTGACCGGCTGGCGGCCATCCTGCGGGAGATGGTCACCACCCCCGAACGTCGGCACCGACTGGGGGAGGCGGGGCGGCGGCGGATTGCCGAGGCCTTTTCCCGCACCCGGGCCTTGGAAAGACATCTCGAGATCTACACCCGCCTGGCCCGCCCCCCGGCAAAGCGGGTCCATCTGGCCATCTCCTCGGGAGAACTTGGTGGAGGCGAGCGCCTGGCCCTGTCGCTGGGGGAAGGGTTGGCGGCCAGGGGGTGGGAAGTGTCGTTCACGTGCGGCGGGCCCCTCCTGGCCGAGCGCCTGCGCGCCGCCGGCGCCGCCGGTCGGACCGCCTCGATGCGAGCCGGCGGCCTGTTCTTCGCCGCCCGCCTGGCCGCCGACCTGGCGCGCTGGCGACCGACCGTGGTCAGCGCCCACTTGAACAAGGCCGCCCTGGTCACCAGCCTGGAGGAACGCCTGGCTCGCCTGCTCCGCCCCGTTCGTTCTCGAGCCGCCCTCCGAACCGCCGGCCCTTCCCGTTCACCTCACGGCTCGAGGGCGGGGATCGATCGGCGTCGGGTCATCGCCCATGTCCACGGGCTGAACCGGGCGGTCTACTACCGGTTCTGCGACCACCTGATTGCGGTGTCGGCGGCCGTGCGCGACCATCTGCTCACCCAGGGCATTCCGCCGGGTCTGGTGTCGCTGCTGCCCAACTGCATCCCGGGGCGGCCGGTCGCGGGGGTCGACCGCCCCGCCGGCCCGCCCTGGACAATCGCCATCGTCGCCAAGCTGCACGCCAACAAAGGCCACCGCTGGGCTCTCGAAGCCCTGGAAGGGGCCCTCGACCGGTTGCCCCCCTTCCGACTGTGGCTGCTGGGCGACGGGCCGGAACGGGCCGCCCTCGCCGCCCGCTTCGGCCACGGGCCACTGGCGCCCCGCCTGACGTTCTGGGGGTTCCAGGCCAACCTCGACCGGTTCTATCGCGACATCCACCTGGTGCTACTGCCCTCGCTGGGGGAAGGGATTCCCCTTTCGCTGCTCGAGGCGATGCGTTGGGGGATTCCCTGCGTGGCCACGCGCGTTGGTGGTATTCCCGAGATCGTGACCGAGGGTGGCAACGGCTTGCTGGTGCCTCCCAAGCACCCCGGCGCGCTGGTCGAGGCCCTGGGTCAAGCCCTCGATCCGGCCGTCTGGATGCGCCTGAGCCAGGGCGCGAGGGAGCGGTTCACCGCCCTCAACCCGTTCGACGAGATGCTCGATCGGTTCGCCGACCTGTTGTCGGGAGCTTCTATGGATTCCCCTTTCCAAGAAGGCACCCAGGAAGCGCCGGCAGGTGCCCCGCCAGCTCCTCTTCCGCCGAAAGCTGGCGCCAACGAGATTCCGGGCCGCGGGGAAGCGGACCCCGCCCACTCCGAAGGGGCGACAAACCTGGGGAACAGCCGCCAGGTGACCGCCCCCGGGGGCGGGGACATCCCGGGTTCCCCGGCCTGGCTGGCCTGAGATGCCTCCCCGCCCCCCCGTGTTGTTCATCGCCCCCGTCCCCTGGGATGGCCTGCGTCAGCGCCACCAGGCGTTGGCGGCCGGGTTGGCCCGGCGCGGATTCTCGGTGACCTATCTCGACCCTATCCAGGGAGGGGGCTCCCGTCTGACGGCAGAGGAAGTCGCCGCCGGCCGGCTGGTCCGGCTGCAGATGCGGGTGCCGTTCCGGGCTTCCGCCTGGCCCGGCCTGCAGGCGATCACGGTGCGACTGGCCGCCGGATTGCTCCGCCGGGCGGGCGCCCTCACCCCCCACCACCTGGTGTGGATCGCTGATCCCTCGCTGGCCGGGCTGTTCGGATCATCTCCCCGAGCAGCGACATCAGGCCGGGAGGCAGCCCCCGTTCCCTCCCAGAACCCTGGCTTGGACCCTGAGGCGGAGCCCGCCGGGCCCCGTCAACGGCCCACGAAAAGATCATCCGGCCAGAGCCCCCCCTCGATCCATGGGGTCGCAGGGGCCTCGATGCCACCTCGATCCCCACCAGGGGTCCTCAGGTCGGGCACGCACCTGGGCCCATCTGCATTGCCTGAGGTTGGGGCAGACCTGGACGCCGCCCTCCCCGCGGCAGGTCTCTCGGGACGGGCCAGACAGCGAACGCCGTCATCCGCCGCCCCTTGCCCTGCCGGGATGCTGGTCTACGACCGCTGCGACCGACATGGAGCCTTCCCGGGCCAGCGGGCGGCCGTGTGGGAACGATATGAGCGATGGTTGTTCGGCCGGGCCGCCCTGGTGGTGGCCACTTGCCCCGCCCTGCTCCCGACCCCAGAGGAAACGACCGCCCGTTGCCTGCTGCTGCCCAATGCCGCCAGCCCACGCCGCAAAAGCCGGGCGGGCGACTGCCCGCGCCCCGCCCCGCCCCCGTGGCGGTTGCTGTCGGCCGGCGCCCATTTCGAATGGACCGATCTGGCCTGGCTCGAACGGCTGACCAGATTGCCCCAGGTCGAGGTGCATCTGGCCGGGCCCGGCCGCGGGCCGGCCTTCGCCCGCCTCCGCCAGTTGCCGACGGTGATCGACCACGGCACCCTGGCTGCCGATGCCCTCGACGAACTGCTGTCCACCTGCCACGTCGGCCTGATTCCGTTCCGTGACCTGCCGCTGACCCGGGCCGTCGATCCGATCAAGGCCTATGAGTACAAGTTGTATGATTTGTACGTTTGGGCCACCGGACCGGCCACGTTGCGCGATCATCCCTGCGTCGATCTGGTCACCGATCCGGCCGCCGATCCCACCACGGATTGGACGACGGCCCTGGCGCAGATCATCAGATCAGCGCGACCCCCGACCACCGCGCAACCGCTGGTGACGACCGGTCAGGAGCCCCCAGCCACGTCGAGCCGCCGGTTCCGTGTTCCCACCTGGGAAGACCGCCTCGACCGGCTGGTCCAGGAACTTGAGGTGATGGGGTGGTGAACGCCCCCCGGGTGCGACAGGCAGACCTCTGGGGAGGTCTGGCCCGTGAGGGGCGGATCGACAGGGTTGGTCCTGGTCCCGGCGGGGCCCAAAGCGGTGGCGCGGGAGCTGATCGGGGTGGTCGCGGCCGCTCCCGATCGTGGCGAGGAGTGCCCTGGTGAGCCTGGTCTGCGTAGGGTTCTTCGGGGAAGGCAACCTCGGTGACGAGGCCATCCTGGAGGGGTTGCTGACCCGCGTGCCCACCCATCGCCCGGTCTACGTGACCGCGGGACGACACCCCCTTCCCTCGTCCCTGGCCGACCGCGTGCAAGGGCTGCCCCGCCGGGGGGTGGCCGCCTGGCCCGCCTTCCTGGCAGGGCTGCGCCAGGCTGACCAGGTCGTGTTCACGGGCGGCCTGCTCCAAGACTGGTCGGTCGACGGCGTCGCCTTCTACGCCTTGCGCCTGCTGGCAGCCAGCCTGGCCGGTCGGCGACCATCCCTGTGGGGGGCGGGCCTGGGCCCGCTCCGGTCGGCCGCCGCCCGCGCCGTCGCCACCCGGGTGCTGCGGCGGGCGCATCCCGTCTGGGTGCGCGACCAGGCCTCGGCCGACCTCTTCCAACGCCTGACCGGACGGGCCGCCCACCTGGGGTGCGACTGGTCGTGGGCCATTCCCGACCCCGACCCAGACGACACACCCCTGGCCGGAACGGAGCCCAGCCAGCAAACCAGTCAAACCAGTTCCCAGGAAGGCCCGCCGAGGCCCCTCCCACCGAGGCCGGAAACCACTCGCGCCTCCTATCTGCCGGGCAACAGCGCGAGGCCTCAACCTGCCGCGCCCCGGGCGCCCCGCAGGGAAGGCCCCACCGACCCGGGCCTTTGGGGGGTCAATCTCCGCCCCTGGCGGGATACCCGGTACCGTGAGACGGCCTGCCAGGCTCTGAAAGACCGCCCGCCCGCCACCCTCCTCGGAGTCGCCGCCCGCCAGGAGGATGCCGCCCTGCTCGCCGCCACTTTTCCCGGGCTGAAGATCGCCACGCCGGTCACGTTCACCGACCTGATGCGGATCGGTCGCACCCTGGCCGGGGCCTGGGCCATGCGCTACCACGTCGTTCTGGCCTGGCTGCGGATGGGCGTCCCCGTCGTTCCGCTCGCCTACGACAACAAGGTGGCCGCCCTCGGCGAAGAAGCCGCCGCGGCTCCATCCGCCGGCCCTCCCAACGCCCCCTGGTGCGCCCGCCCCGGGTTCCCGGCGACTGCCCGGCAACGCCTGCAAGCCATGGGGAAGGCATTCCGCGGCTTCTTGGCCTGACTGCCGCATCGCGACCACTGGTCGAGGCGACGATCCTCGCTCCGGAAGAGATGCGGCTTCTGGCGTCGCCCCCATGCAATCGCCCAGAGGGGAGGACAGCTGTAGGCGAGATGGAGAGCTGCCGATCGCGGGTTGCCACCAAGACGCCTGGGCCCATCCTTGCTGGCTTCCCCTGGTTTTATGACTGCCATCGAGGTATGCTGTCCTCATGGCTCGTGTACCCCCCAAGGGAAAACACCCTCTCCTGAAAAGGAGCACCGGCCCGACAATGGCAGGCCCTGGAATGGCGGACCCGGTCAGGCCATGACCAGCCCTTGCCATCCGGCCGGTTGGTCCGATCCGTTCCTCCAGCCGGTCGCCGAGCTGTACGGTCGCGTGGTCGAGCTCGAACGGCGGTTCTTCGCCGCGCTGCCGTTCCTGGTGGCGCAGCCGGCCGCCACCGTCGTGTCGGTGGGCAACCTGTCGGTGGGCGGCACGGGGAAGACCCCGATCCTGCTGGAGCTGCTGGCCGACCCCGAGCGGCCGCCCGCCGCCGCGGTACTGTCGCGCGGCTACCGCAGCGCCTGGGAGCGCGGGTTCTACCTGCTGCGCGGTCCGGGTCCGCATCCGGCGGGGGTGACCGACGAGGCGTTGCAGGTCAACGCCGCCTTTCCGCACGTGCCGGTGCTGCTCGGCAAGAACCGCGCTCACACGGCCACCATGGCCGGGAAATGGTTCCAGCCCCAGGTGTTGCTGCTCGACGACGGGTTCCAGTACCGGCGTCTGCGGCACGACGTCGATCTGGTGCTGTGGGATGCCACCACCGACCCCGCCGCCGCCCGCCTGCTGCCGCTGGGCCGGCTGCGCGAGCCGCCACGCCGGCTGGCGGCGGCGCACGCCCTGCTGTTGACCCGCTGCGAGACGGCCACGCCGGCCCAGATCGCCAGCTGGCGGCGGTTTCTGGCCGAATGGGCGCCCGGGGTGCCGCAACTCGAGGTGATGACGGTGCCGACCGGCTGGATCGACCCCGCCGGCCACCCCGCCCCGCTCGATCAGGGCCCGCGTCAGGTCGTGGCCTTCGCCGCGTTGGCCCATCCCGCCCCGTTCTTCGCCCTGCTGCCGAAGGTCGGCTGCCAGGTGGTCGAGACCCGCGCCTTCCGCGACCACCACGTCTTCGATGGCCGCGAGCTCGACGAGCTGGGCCGGCAGGCCGCCGCCCGGCATGCCACGCTCGCCTGCACCGACAAAGACCGGGTCAAGATCGACGCCGAAGCGGCGCGCCGCCTGGGCGTCTGGACCCTCCTCACCCGCCCGCGGACGGTGGCGGGGGAAGAGGTGCCGGCGGCGCTGCGACGGTTGGGTGTCCTGCCGTGGGCGAAGGGGAGGCCTCCTTCCCACCGGCCGACGTGAAGGTTGAAGCAGCCTCGGTCCGATCGCGGTCTGGCCGAGAACCGGTTGGCGACTCGGCGACGCTGGCGGGAGCCGCCGTGGACGCGGGGCTTCCCAACGCAACGCCCGGTGGAAGCCCAGAGTCGCCCGACAGGGCACCCGGCGGCGGGCCCCACCACCGCCGCCGCCCCAGCAGGACCAGTCGCGCCAGAGCCAGCCCCAGACAGAACCCACCCCCCACGTCGAGCGGGTAGTGGACGCCCACGTAGACCCGCGAATAGCAGACGGCCAGCGCCATCACCAGCACCGGCAACCCTGCCACCCACCCTGCCTCGCCGAGCACCACCCCCGCCACCGCGCCGGCATTGGCGGCATGTGACGAAGGATATGACCGGCTTTTCGAACAACCGACCAGCAGTCGCACCTCCGGTTCGGCGCAGCAGGGGCGGGGGCGGCCCACCCACGGCTTGATCAGCCGGGCCGACGTCAGATCGGCCAGACCGACCGCCACCCCCAGGCACAGCACCAGCGGCCGCCAGCGCCTGTCGGCGCCGAACCAGAGCCACAACGCCACCGCCGCCAGCATCGGGATCCAGAGGTTGCTGTTGGTGATGAGCGGCATCGCGTCATCCAGCCACGGATGCGTCCAGCCGCGGTTGAGCAGGGCGAACAGCGCCCGGTCGACCTCGCCCACGTCCCGTCCTCTCCCCGTCAGTATTCGGTGTGCACCGTCTCGAGATTCTCGAACTTGGCGAATTCCGAGAAGAAGGCCAGTTCGAGGCTGCCGACGGGGCCGTTGCGCTGCTTGGCGATGATGACCTCGGCCTTGTTGCGGGATTCCTCTTTCTTGGGGTTGTAGTAGATATCTCGGTAGAGGAAGAGGACGACGTCGGCATCCTGCTCGATGGCGCCCGATTCGCGCAGGTCAGAGAGCATGGGTCGCTTGTCGGTGCGCGACTCGACCGCGCGCGACAACTGCGACAAACAGATGACCGGCACGTTCAGCTCGCGGGCCAGTCCCTTCAACCCGCGCGAGATGGCCGAGACCTCCTGCTGGCGGTTGTCCTGGGTGCCGGAGCCGGGCAGGGTGATCAACTGCAGGTAGTCGATGACGATCAGCTTGATCTTCTCCTGGCTGGCGGCGCGGCGGGCCTTGCTGCGGATCTCGAGCAGCGAGGCGCCGGGCGTGTCGTCGATGAACAAGGGCGTATTCTCGAGCACCCCGGCGGTCATCGTGATCTTGGCCCAGTCCTCGTCGCCCAGGAACCCGCGGCGCACCTTCTGGCCGTCGATGCGGGCCTCCGCACACATCAGGCGGGTGGCGAGCTGGCTTTTGGCCATTTCCAGCGAGAAGATGAGGGTCGGCATCTGGCACTGGTGGGCGGCATACTGAGCGATGTTCAGACAGAAGGCGGTCTTGCCCATCGAAGGGCGCGCCGCCACGATGATCAAATCGCTCGGCTGGAAACCCGCCGTATACTCATCGAGCTTGGTAAAGCCCGACGGCACGCCGGTGATCGCCTGCTTGTGCTCGTAGAGCCGTTCGAGGGCGGTAAAGGTCTCGCCGACCAGTTCCTTGATGCGCACGTAGGGGCGCGTCATGCGGAACTGGCTGAGCGACAGCACCTTCTGCTCGGCCTGGTCGAGCAGCACCTCGGCGGTGGCTTGGGGGTCGGCCGCATCGCGCCCGATCTCGCCCGAGACCTGGATCAGCCGGCGTAGCAGCGCCTTCTCCTTGATGATCTTGGCGTGGAAGGCCGCGTTGGCGGTGCTGACCACCGAGTTCAGCAGTTGCGACAGGTACGAGGCCCCGCCCGCGTCGTTCAGACGGCCTTTCGCTCGCATCTCCTCCTGTAGGGTGACCGGGTCGCACGGCTTTTGGGCCTGGAACAGGTCGATCAGCGCCTGGAAGATGAACCGGTGCGAGGCCTGGAAGAAATCGGAGGCATCGACGATCTCGAGGGCCGACGCCGTCGCCTCCTCGCTCAGCATCATGGCGCCGAGCAGGCTTTGCTCGGCCTCGAGGTTGTGGGGGGGAACGCGGCTGAAGGTCTCGGTCATGGTGGGGGGGCCTCCCGGGCGGGTCGGGCGGGGGGCCTCCGGGGGCGGTTCATGCCACCTGACCCGGCCAGGCGACAGCGCTCGGGAACCGACCGCGGAGGTCACGTCAGAGGTCACGTCAACAGAGCGGGCACACACGTCGAGCCATCAACAGGTCGGAGGCTCGAGGAGAGAATCAGGCCACAGACGAGAGCGTCGAAGGAGCCACCCCGGGGCTTGCCGAAGGAGTGGGACACCCGTCCGAAGGTGGCAGGGCTGAAGAAAACGCCGCCCGGGCCCTCCGGCAAGGCCGACCCGCGCCAGGAGGGGTCGAATGGGCGGCTGGCAGCGGAAAAGAACTGACCGTCAGACCGGGTGGGCGGGGGACACCGCGCCGGCATGCGACATCGCGCGCGCGGGCCCTTCCCCTCACCCCCCGGACCGGCGGGATGGAGGTCAGGCCTGGGCGGTCGAGGCGACGGGTTCCTCTTCGGGCAGGACGACCACCTTGACGGTGGCCTTGATCTCGCCCGAGAAGCGGACGACGACGTCATGCTGGCCGAGTTCCTTGATGTGCTCGGTGACGATGTCTTTTTTGTCGATCTCGAGCTTGGTCTCGGCGGCGATGGCTTCGGCGATCTCGGCATTGGTGACCGAGCCGAACAGGCGGCCCTTCTCGCCGGCCTTCTTGGTGATGCGCAGGGACAGGCCGTCGATCTTCTTGGCCATGGCCTGAAACGCCTCGCGCTCCTTCTCCTCCTGGCGTTTCCAGGAGACCTCGACGAGTTTCAGGTTCTTCTGCGATCCCTCGGTCAAAGGAACCGCGAGATGGCGAGGAAACAGGAAATTGCGGGCATAGCCTTCGGTGACCCGTTTGGTTTCACCTTTCTTGCCGACGCGGTCGATATCCTTGATCAACAGAACTTGCATGGGAATTCCTCCTTCGGGAATCTCAGTGGAATCGCGATGGGATTCTCAATCGAAGAACGAGTCCTCCTCGTCGTCCCGGTTTCGGATCATGGGGGTGGACGGGGACTTGGGCGCCCGGAAATCGGCCCAGACGTCGATGATGCCCAGCCACACCAACAGATTGGTGACGAGCAAGGCGAGGCACGACAGGCCGATCCGGTTGGGAGAACTGATCTTGTAGGAATCGAACCAGAAGTGGACGATGGACAACCCGGCGATGAAGTAGAGGAGCTTGCTGATGGCCAGGCAGTTGGCCCCGATCCGGCGGCAGAGGTCTTGCGCGCCGGCCGGCCCGACCAGGTCGGCGCCGTGGAACAGGAACCAGCCGGCCACGAACAGCCAGATCAGGTTCCAGTCGAAGCGCCACCTGGAGAAGGGCGGGAGTGGGGCCAGGGAGAACCCGAACCGCGAGCCCAGGGCCAGCGCGCCCAGGTAGAAGACGGCCAATGACACCAAGTGCCAGGTGAAGATGAAGGTCACCGGCACCAGCAGCAGGATGAAGTCCATCCAGGCCTGGAAATGCTCGAGGAGCAGTTGCAGGGACTGGGGATCGCCTTCCCCCTTCTGCTGGAACTCCTGGACCTTCTGGGCGAACTCCTGTTTCTGCGCCAGGAACAGCTCCTTGACCGCCCAGACCTGGGTGCCGCCCTCGTCGATCAGGGGAAGCACCCCCCAAACCGCCACCGAGAACAACGTGGTGAGCAGCAGGGTGGCGGCGATGGCGCGCAGGGGCGCCAGCCCCGCCCGGGCCAGGCCGGCCAGCAGGGCGGCGGGCAGCAGGAGCATCGGCACCAGCAGCAGGGCGAAGCCGCCGCCGCCGAGCCAGGAGGTCAGGGCCAGGGTCAGCCCGGTGTAGAGGGCGAACCAGGCCGCGCCCCAGGCCATCCCCACGACCATGGCGGGCAACCCGGCCAGGGCCATCAGCACCGCCCCCAGCAGGGGCAGGCGGCCGGCCAGGAAGAGCGCCACCAGCGTCCACCCCGTCATCAGGGTGGTGCCGAGGGTGCGCTGGCCGAGGGTCGGTGGGGTCAGGGTCATGGTCATGGCCGTCCGGGGGCCCGCCGGACGCGGGTCCCCGACGTTCGTCGGGTCGTTCCTTCCCTGTCGCCGCTAGGCCGCGGTGAAGGGGAGGAGGGCGATGTTGCGGGCCTTCTTGATGGCCTTGGTCAGCAGTTTCTGGTGCCCGCAGCAGGTGCCGGTGGTGCGGCGGCTGATGATCTTGCCGCGATCGTTGATGAAGCGGCGCAGGCGGTTGACGTCTTTGTAATCGATGAACACCACCTTGTCTTTGCAGAACTGGCAGACCTTGCGGTGCCGGGGGCGCTTGAATTCAGGGCGGGAAGGGGCTTCGGAAGTGGTGGTAGCCATGGATCGCTCCTTAGTCGTGGTCAATGCGTGGGTTGGGGGGTGGTCTAGAAGGGAACGTCGCCGTCCCCGCCAACGCCGCCGGAATCAGGGGGGAAGCCGTCGCCGTAGTCGGGCGCTCCGTCGGAGCCGCCCTCCTCGATGGTGCGACCGCCGCCGGGTCCTCCCAGGAACTGGACGTTGTCGGCGACGATCTCGGTGACCGTGCGCTTCTGCTTGTCCTGGGTCTCGTAGGTGCGGTTCTGCAGCCGGCCCTCGACGTGGACCGCGCGGCCCTTGGTCAGGAACTTGCTGCAGTTTTCGCCGGCCTTGCCCCAGACGATGATGTTGAAGAAGTTGGTCTCCTTCTTGAACTCGCCATCGGAGCCTTTATACTGGCGGTTCACCGCAATACCGAACTTGGCGATGGCGGTTCCCTGGGGGGTGAACCTCAGCTCCGGGTCACGGGTGAGGTTCCCGATCAGGAAGACCTTATTGAGGGACGCTGACATGCGGCCGTCCTGTTACTGGGGGCGGGTCGTGGTCAGGAAGCGCAGGACGTTCTGGTTGATCAGGTAGAAGCGCTCCAGCTCGCGCAGATCGTTTCCGGAGCCCTTGAACTCGATCAGGACGTAATAGCCCTCGGTCTGCTTCTCGACGCGATAGGCCAGGGGCCGCTTGCCCCAGCGGTGAACACGTTCGACCTGCCCGCCGTAGCGGGTGATGGCGCCCTCGACCTTGGCGAGGAGCGCGTCCAGAGCCTCGTCGGTAATGTTGGGCTCGGTGAAGAAAAGGGTCTCGTATGGTCTCACGTCGTGGTGCCTCCCTTCGGCTTCGAAATTCAGCCCGCACCGGACCAGGGCGCGAGCAGGGTTGGGTACCACCCAGGGTAGCACGACTCGGACGCCGAATCAAGTATTTGGAATGCCGTTTTCCCATCGAGCCTGCATGCCCCCTCTACTACCAAACAAGGTTGCATTCGCCGGCGCTTTCAGAACATCCGGAAAATGTCGTGCCAACTCGCCAAATTCACATGGAGTGAGTTCTACCCGCGAGGAGGTGGAAGGTGGACAAGCATCAGAGGGAGTGGATCGACAAGTCAAATCAGGAGGAACTGGGCCGGCAAGAGGAAGTGGGCCGGAGAGAAATTTACTCCCCGTGGAACCTGCCTTTCCTGAGAAACTCCGTAGAGTGAATAGCCTGGAGGGGGAATTCTCTGGGGAGCTTGCTCTCGAAAGTAACCAGGGGGACGTTCTTCATCTGGGAAAGCGTGACAAACTCACAATCGTAGGAAGAGAGTTTGGAGGAGGCGACATGGGCCAGAACCGCCCTGGTCGGGACATGAAACTCGCGCCCGGTCATCTGCTCTTCC
Source organism: Candidatus Ozemibacteraceae bacterium (assembly GCA_937998695.1). Lineage (GTDB taxonomy): Bacteria > Muiribacteriota > Ozemobacteria > Ozemobacterales > Ozemobacteraceae > Ozemobacter. The sequence continues at coordinate 4,246 of CALLCO010000179.1, read as the reverse complement.
GCATGCATGGCTATTTCGTTGGCCTGGGCCTCGGTCAGGAGACCCTTTCGCAGGAACTTGGCCAACACGCTTCGCATCTCCGAACGCCAGAGGACCGGGGCGATCCATTCGTGATCGATCTGCAGCAACTCCAGGACCTTGGCCTTTTCCTCCGAAGGCAGCCAGGTATGGGCAATGATGTTGGTATCGACGACGATCATTTTCGCCCCTCGTCCTTGGCCGCTTGGATGTCCTCATTGGTCACCAGGAAACGCAATCCTCGTTGCACCTTTTCGATCCTGGCCAGGAGTTCATCGACTTCATCCACCCTCAACCCCAGAAACCGTTCGAGGCACGTGATGATTTCGCTGTTAATGCTTCGATGATTCAACTCCGCCCTTTTTTTGATCTCACGATGAACTGCCCGGGGAACGTTTTTCAGGGTGATGGTCGCCATCCTCGCCCTCCTTTATAATCCACATCCATTATGGATTCTAACGGACCTCCACCCGCTTGTCAAAATCCTCATCCGTACAATCAGGGTAGAAAAGGATTCCCGCGGAACCAGCTGCCAAAGCATCGTGCACCAGCGGCTCACCCTGCCGCTACCAAACCTTCGCCCTCGACGGCGACGCCGACAACGACCTGGTCGACACCCGCTTCGCCGGACCCACCTTCGGCCTGACCGGCCGGTTCTGACGATCCCCATCAAGGGCCAACCCGCCTTCCCCCAAGGATTTCAAGTATATTTTTGAACACTCGGAACCCTGTGTGGTAAACTCACACTGCCCCGGGGGTTTACACCGGGAAGATCGAGATGGTTCTGGAGGAACTACATGCCCAGGAAGCTATTCACGGCTTGTACCATTCTCGCCCTCGTCGTGGGGCTCTTCGCCTGTACCGGCTGCGGAGGAGGTGGTGGCGGTGGAGGAGGAGGTGGCGGCCCCGTCGGCCCCACCAATCCTGGCACCAATGAAGGAGCCACCTCCGGCAATGGCGTTCTGACCGGTTTGGTCACCACCGGCGAGATCTCCGGCAGCCTGCGCCTGAGTCTGTTAGCCGATGTCTCCGATCCCGCCACCAATATCGAGGTCGAGGCCGGTGATTACGACGACACGGGCGAGTTCGTGTCCTTCAATAAAAAGACTCACACCGATGCCAAGGGGTTCTACCGATTCGAGGGCATGCCCATCAGTCGGAAGAACATCATCATCCGGGCGTTCATTTCCGGGCAGGCCGAGCCCTTCGAGGGCGTGGTTCCCGAGATTCCCGAAACCGGCGTTGCCACGGCCCCGATCATCGACAAGAACACCAAATTCCAGGCCAAGTTGGTGAAGTTCGCCGAGAAGTTCGACCAGACCTTCGAGATCAACGTCGGCGAAGTCATCGGCAAGATCCCGCCCCAGACCCTGGCCAAGCTCAACGATACCGAGCTCAAGGGCATCGCCGAGGCCTTCGTCAAACGCCAGAAAGCTCAGCTCAAGACGTTCCGCGGCGCCGGACTGCCCGACAAGAAGTTCGACGAGTTCCGCACGTTCGCGTTCACGTTGCAGCGCGAGATCATCGACGGCATCAACGACGGCCTCTACAGCCCCAATGATGGCTGGAAGCTGTTCGACGACCAGCTCCGCCTACGCGCCAAGTCGATGGGTCTGCCGCCCGACGTGCTGCTCGCCCTGCAAGACATCGACCGGACCATGGTGGGCGATACCCTTCCCCAGGTAGTGTCCAACCCGGAAGCCAAGACCCAGTTCGAGCGGCAGTTCGAGTTCAAGAACGCGGTGGAACGCATCGAGACCGTGGTGGCGGCGATGAAGCTGTTCGTGCCGACCTTCATCAGCCAACAGACCTACGACCTGATCACCCAGGGCGTCGAACGCATGACCCTTGCCCTGCAGGCGGCGCCCTCTCCCGCGGATATCGAGCGGATTCTGCAAGCTGACCCCGTCCATGGGCTGATCAAGGAAAACATCAAGGCCATCTATGTCGGGCTCAAGCTGTTCGAAGGCACCCCGCCGCTGTTCACCCGATTGTATCCCACCCCTGCCGAAACGGCGCAGGTCAAATCGACGGCGGGGTATGCCCCCGATCTGGCCGTCGTGACCGTCAATTTGCCCGCCGGCGTCAGCGTCGCTGCGCGGCGCGCCCAAACCACCCTTCCCGCCCAAGGGCCGACGCCCGACCAGATCGTCGCGTTCCACGGGCAGTTCCGCGATTTGATCATCAAGAAAATTCAGAGCTTGCTCCCCACCTTGAGCCTCGAGCAGGCCAAAGCCCTGTTCGTCTTGTTGATGCAGGGCCCCGACCTCGGTCTGTTCGTTCCTCCCGGTGATGTCGTACAAGCTGGTGGTCTGCCCACCACCATCGAAAATACCCAGATCATGGGTATCATCGTCCAGAGCGGGAATGACCTGTTCATCGATCCCCCTCCCGGCTTCCCCCCTGCCCCGACGGAATGGGGCCACCTGGCCAAGATCAACCCCGACAGCCGGGTCGGTGGCAATCCCCTCGCCCCCACCACCACCCCCCGTGTGTATGCCGGGTCCTTCACATCCCCTCCTTCCCCGACCACACCGCCGGTGTTCCGGATCGACAGCGTGGTCACGGCCATCACTCCTCCTGTCCTTCAGGTCATGACGTTCACCGGTGGCCCCCTGGAGCGTGATACCGCCGGGAAGTTCTGGTTCGGCCTGGGCCAAACCATCCGCACCGAATTTCGCCCCAAGGACGCCAAAGTCCAGAATGCCATGCAGAGCCTCATCGGCAAGATGGTCGAGATGAAGGGGCTCATCCTCGAGAAGCGCACCGCCACCGACTTCGGCCCGGCCATCGTGGAAGTCCACGACATCGCCCCGTTCTCCGGTGGATTCACCCCACCCGGAGTCGTGATTCCGGTGGCCCCGACCAATGGCAAGCCGATCAACAACCAGGCCGGGATCTGGTCCTTCGATTCCAAGGCGACCGGCCCCAACATGTTCAAATTCACCTGGCAGGAAGGTGGTCAGACCAAAACCGCCTATGTCGACTTCGATCTGACCACCTTGGACAAGACCCCCCAGTTCCGCTTCCAGAACCGGCTCAGCGGCCATGATATGTGGGAATCCCATGGCCACACGGTGACCTTGACCGGCACCTTGGCGGCCGACGGGTCGCGCCTCTTCATCACCAAGTTCGTCGACGAGTCCACCACCTGGCCCCGCCCCGACGAAACGTTCATCACCCCCACCGCACCGACGAACGGTACCGCATTGACCGCTCAAGCGGGCACCTGGAAGTTTTTCCCCGATGCCGCCGAACCCCGCTTCGCCTTCAAATTCGTCTGGCGGGATGGCAGCAACGTCGAAAAGCAGGCCTGGGTCGATTTCGCCCCAGCCACCCTCGACAAGACCCCGAAGTTCCGGTTCCAAGATGCGACCAACGGTCACGATCTCTGGGAATCCCACGATCACGCCGTGACGGTCACTGGAACTCTCTCACCCGACGGCACCCGGATCTTCATGACCAAATTCGTTGACGAGTCGACCATCTGGCCCAATCCCCAGGATGTGGTGCCGCCTCCCACGCCGCCCACCAACGGCACCACCCTGACCGACGTCACCGGCACTTGGAGCTTCAACCGTTTGGCCGAACCCAAGAACATGTTCAAGTTCACCTATGGCAGCCCGGCCAAAACGGTCTTCGTCGACTTCAACCCTCAGTCCCTCGACAAGACCCCGAAGTTCCGCTTCCAAAATCCCCTGAACGGAAAGGACATGTGGGAGTCCGACCGTCATCAGGTCACGCTTACTGGAACACTCACTCCTGACAACACCCGCCTGTTCATCACCAAGTTCGTCGACGAGTCGACCAACTGGCCTCGTGCCGTTATGAAAATCCGTGGCCTTCTGTTCAAGATCGATGAAGTCTATGCCCTGGGCCATGCCGAAGTACTCACTGGAACGACGTGGGTGCCGGTGATGGTTCCGCAAGGGACTTCCCCGGACATCATCATCGATCCTTCGACGCTCGCCGCCGGCCAACAACTGACCACCATCTACGGAAACGGAACCCGTGCTCCCTATGGGGTCGAATTGACCGGAAGCTGGGGGGAATCCACTTCCATTCCGGATTCCAATCCTCCCGTGCAGCGGCTCCACATCGAAGCCGATGAGGCTAGAGAAATTACTGCGAGGTATACTGAGAAGGGGTGGGAGTTCGGCAACTGACCTCACCGTCCTCGACCAACCCCGGGCGATCTGGCCCGGGGTTGTTCGTTTCCTGGCGGGCT
>CALLCO010000178.1 GCA_937998695.1 Candidatus Ozemibacteraceae bacterium | reverse complement strand
AAATCATCCGGGAAGCGTATGTCTGATGGAAGGACCAGATGTCGGTTCGCGGGCTAATCTGGCCCTGACGTTCCGAGCCGGCGCCGAAACGGGGCTCCTCCCCATCCCACCAATAATCCGAGAGAATAGAGGGAGAAGAGACATTCCAGTCGAGGAGGACGGTCATGTCAACCACGAGATTGGGTCCGGTCATCCTGGTCGCGTTCACCCTGGTCCTGTGGGTTTCTCCAGGCCTCCGGGGCCAGACCATGCCCACCGGCCTCCCCTGGGAGGACCCCAACAGCGGCTTCGGAACCCCCGGAACCGGGGGCTCGACGGGTGGACAGACCACCATCGAGCCGGTTATCCAGACTTCCGGCGGTTCCAAAGACAATGGAACCAAGACTTCCGACACTGGAACCGACCAGCAGCAGAGCTTCGTCAACGGCTTCCTGAACGATGCCGCCGACAAGATCAAGTCGGCCAACGGCGGCTCCGGCTGGGTCTGGACCTGGCAGAAGAAATGGACCATCGGGCCCGACGGCCAGCCCAAAGAAGTGACGGAACAGTGGCAGCAGGGCACGATCAACGGCGCTGGGCCCGGCGCCCCGGTCACCACCGACCCCACCAAGACGCCCACCACGCCGCCCGCCGGAACCAATCCTCCCGCCTCGCCGCCCGGCACCACCGCCGGCCCCGGGAATCCTCCCGGAACCCCTTCGGGAACCCCGGCCACCACGCCACCGGGTACGCCCCCTGGATCAACCTCGGCGGTCAAACCCCCCACCCCGCCGCCGGCTGTTCCCCCGGCTGACAAGCCGATCGATCCCAACGACGCCTTCGACCCCGCCCCGCCTGACCTGCCCGACGCCGAGGTGCGCCTGGTCATCCAGAACCCTGCCACCTCGAAGGAAACCGGCTACCCGCGCAACGTCTTTCCCAACATCGCCAGCCCGGTTCCCCCGCTATTGCACTGCAAGAACGAACCGGTGCCCGAAGACACCCGTGTCAAGATCACCCTCGATTTCGACCAGACCAAGCTCAATCGCGAAGACCTGACCTTGACCGTAATCGACAGCGAAGGCAACACCCTGGTGCCCCAAGAAGAGTTGGGGAACTACCGCCACATCTTCCGGGTCCCGGACATGACCCCGACCTACGAAGCCGTCGTCACCTACAAGCACCCGCTGACCCATGACGTCCGGGAGGTCATGCGGATCGCCATCCCGGTCTACCCGCTCGATTTCAAGAGCCGCACCGTCGAACACGAGCAGTCGCGCACCGACGAGAGATAGCTCTCTTCCGGTCCCCTCATCGAGCCTTTCCCGCATCCGCCCCGAAAAAGCCCGGGGCGGATCTGGTTTGGTCAGAACAACACCACGTAGGTGTCGCCCCCTTCGACGAAAGGATCGACGATGTTGCCGTAGCCGTCCCCGGGCTCGGTATACCCGGGGGATTTGTTGGGGGGAAGCTCAACCAGGGCATCGTCGAGATATTTCAGGAAGAAGTTCAGAACGGTGAAAAGAGGATAATTTTTCGGAGTTCCAGGCTCGCGAATGTAGTAATCTGAATAGTAGGGTGTAGGCCCGCTGACCGGAATGATGTCGACATTCTCGACCGAGATGGTGAAGGCGGCATTGGATTCGATGGCATTGCCAATGTTGTTGTAGAGGAACATGCACCGGCCAGCGGTCAGGGTATCGCCTTTTTCGATGGACGTCCCGGGGTCTTCCCCGGTACGGACGAGGGTCGCGATCCACTTGAATTTGTAGGCATTGGCCGTCTTCACCTGGGCGAGGGTGTCGCTGAAATCGGCCGGCCCCACGTCAGGATACGAGTTTCCAAATCCCCGTTGGATGAGGAACTGCTCGGCGGCCCCCCGCCTGGTCGCCAGATCGTAGGTGAACGTGGAAATATAATCGATTCCTTCCCGGACAGGGATGGGATGTGGTGCTCCAAACGCCTTACCGATGGCGGCAATGACGTCGGCATTGGTACATTTGATGGGTGGATAGGGAATGTAGATTTCCACCTTCTTCAGTTCGTCATCGCGGCGGCCTCTGGTCACATCCCAGGCGGTGCTGAGGAAAAACCGTTTGAGGGTTTCTCCGACGAACGTGTTCTTAAGCACATTCTCGCTCTGCACGTTTTCGAGGTTGGCCAGGGCGTTGGGCGGCACATCCAATCTTTGCAGGGTGGCCCGGCAGCTTTCTACGTCGATGGTGCCACTGGCGGAAGAAGGAAACTCCACGGAGGATGCCCACAACTTCTCAGACAGGGTCAGGTTGCGCCCATACATGCGGGCGTAGGGAATCTGGTCACCGGCCCAGAACCGACCAAGAGCTCGGCGGCTGTCGACGTCATCCATTCCGGCGAAGGTGGGAACGGCCGCATAGATCTCGTCTTCGTGAAGGAATTTCATGCCCACGATGCGGCGCAGGGTGGGGGCCTCTTCCGCGGCGACGACCCCTTTGTCCTCGCCCGCCACCTTGATCGTCTTGCGCGCCCCGGTGACCCCGATCGTCGATTTTCCGTCGAACACCGGTTCGGGACTCAGGATGAACTTGCCGAATCCGTACATCACGTTCCCACGGTAGCGCGCCTCGACGAAAACCTTGACATGGTCAAGCATGCGGTAGACCTTCTCATACCGCCGGGCCACCACCTGAACGTAGTCATCCACGTAGATCTTGAGTGAGGCATCGCGATCATCAAGTGTGGGGACGATCACATCACGAGGCTTGGTATCCCCGTACCAGCGTTCCTTGGCGAGCTTGGCCTCGGCAATGCCCATTCCTGTACGGACGAGGTAGATCAACTTCTGGGCGGAGATCAACTTGTCGAGGAGGTTCAATTCACTCTGGGAGGACCGGGTAAAAGCAAACATGATCAACCCGACGATCAAAAGGGCCACCAGGATGATGGGCAGGGCCATCCCCACCGTCCGGCGTGGTGCGGATCGAACGCTGGGGGAGGGACTTGCCACGGGAAAACTCCTAGGGAAGAGAGTTCAGAGGGGTCAGACGATTGCGAAAAGAAAACTTGGCCTGGTCTTTCTGGAACATCACTTCGTATTCGATCAGGTTTTCCTGGATCAGTCGGGCATGGAAAGCGGTGGTAAGGGGAAAGAGGGGTTTCACGACATCGGTGTTGTAGTTGTACATGACCAACCCAGAGGGGGCCAGAAAGACAGCCACCACTTCATTCCCTGCATTTTTGAAGACCAGGATGGGATGAGATTCCTGAGTAACCCGATTGGGGTAGAGAAATGCCGCGGCACAGCTGAGCTCTCGGCCGAGGAGGACCGAGGCATTCTTGAAACGGGCCAGCAGCATGCCCTTCTCGTTGGTCGAGGCCCCATGACGGACCCATTGCAGACCGCGCAGGAAGAAGGTCGATATCAGGACGAACAATCCAATGACCACGATCAATTCGACCAGGGTGAACCCTCCCCGGAGATGATGGGGCGCAGAGTGGATCATCGACGCCTTCTCCCGCCGCCGTCACCGCCGTCACCGCCGTCACCGCCGTCACCGCCGCCACCACCGGCCGATCCACCGGAGGGCTTGATTTCAGGTGGAGTCGGGGGAACCCCCTCCGGCCGCTCGATATTTTCGGAACTGGCCACAAACATTCGTATGGGAATGATGGAGGAGATGGAGTAGGTGCGTTCCTTGCCCCAGGTGGCATCGATGCGGATCTCATAGCTGCCGAAGCCGTCAGTCGCAGGGGACAGGCGGACCGTGCCGAGGATCTTCAGATTGGGCAGCCAGGCCAGTTTGTCGGGATACTCGCGGATGACCTCCGGGGTGAGGTCTTCATTGGTCAGGGCGACCGTCTCCCTAGGCGTCAGGTTGTTGACAATGTTGGTGAACTTATGGAGTAGCCCTTCCGTCACATGGATGATGGTCACATACTCGCGGACGGCCCGGAAGGTGTCGATCCCTGAGGTGAACATTGTCAGCAACGGGATACTGACCATGGCAAACAACGCGATGGCGAGGATCACCTCGATCAGGGTCACCCCGCGACACCCTCGGGCCAGGGGCCTGCGCAAGGCACTCATGGAAGCCGGGGGTCAGTTCTTGGAATCAGGGTGGACGGTTTTCACCGGGACGTTCGGCGGCAACCGAACCTTCAGCGTCGAACCACCAGGCCCGAACTCGGCGATGCCACCCTCCTGGAGGTCGGTGGTCGAACCATTGTGCGTGATGACGATGTGACCCTCGTGGAGCGTCACCGCCGAGGACTGGTCGGGCCGCACCAGCACGTCGAAAGTCGTGCCCCGGATCCCCAGGGTGGCCCCGGGAATGACGACCCGGTACTCACCGTTCAGCTTGCGGAACTGCAACCGGACCAACCCCTGCTCGATGGTCACGGTGCGGACCCCGGCGACCAGCTTGGCGTTGGGTTTGAGCTGCAGCAGGTGGTCGCTGCCCGGATCGGCCAGCGGCAGATCGGCATGATGGAGATTCTGGATGCCGTCATTGGACAAAAGTTCGAACTTTTCGGGCACTTCGACCTGATAGGAACTCCCTCCCCGGGCCAGGGCGATGGGCGCAGGCTGCCCGTTCATCGTCAGGAAGACCACCTCTCCCTGGCGGGTGGGAAGGTCGGCCACGGTGACCTTCTTGATCGCCGGGGCCTGAGAAGAGCTTTGGGTAGACCCACACGAGACGACCAGCCCGGCCACGACGATCAGTCCAAGCCCGGCCAGGATCAAACGTAGGTTCTGCTTCATGGTCTTCGGTCCTCCCTGATCGCAATTCCTTAACAGGGGTACTGTGCTCCCCTGTTAATCCTATCATAGTTTTCCCCCTGAACGGGGGAGACGTAGCTAACGGAAAAAACGGGACTCCCCTCCCCGCGTTGGGAAAATACCATCGTCACGGGCAGGGACCGACTGGGGCAAGGCGGTGATCGGAAGGGGCCACCAGGTCGTGTTCCTGGAGAATGCGGTCGAGCCCCACCTGAAAAGCGGGGATCAGTTCGGCTTCCCCTTCGGACAAACGCTCGAGGGTGGAACCCGAGCCGGGAAGATCGGAAACAATGGGGAGGCAAAGGATTTCGGCCTTCCCCTTGCCTACGGTCGCCAGCCATCCGGGCAGGTGACCCGGTTCGACATCGACCAGGTCGGTCCGGTGTTGGCGCAACTGGTGGTGGATCTTCCAGTGATAGCCGATGATCGCCAGATCGGTCACCCCGTCCGGGGCCGACGCCCACGCTTCCCGGTAGACCTGGCGGAGGAAGTCCTCCTCGGTGACCCCAGGCGGGTGGTCGAGGACGGTGAAATCGGTGGGAGATCGCCCGCCGAGCCGCCTTCTCCGACCCGCGACCCGCGAGCGGCGGGAAAGCGGGCGGCGGTGGTCACTGGGTGGCTTGCAACAGCCAGTTGACCTTGCGGGGGGTGATCATCATGAAGAAGTTCTTGACCCGAGGGTCGGTGGGATCTTCCATGATCTTCTTCTTCTCGGCCTCGCTCAGCGACTTGAACTTGTCGGTGTAGAGGATCGTCATCGTCACCTTGAACCAGACTTTGGAATTCAGCGTCAGTTCTGATTCGACGAAGGCATTGGAATCACGGTAGCTCGAATCGTATTCGAACTTCAGGATCTGCCCGTCGTCGAACAGGAACGGCCGCATCTCGTCCGGACTGGGATCGGGGGCGCTGATCGATTCTTTCTTGCCGCGGAAGAGCCGTCGGTTCTCGTCGAAAAAATACTGGACGGTTTCTTTGGGGCCCACCGGGATGTTGAGCCGGCCGTTGATCACCTGCGGCTTGTCGATGGCGTTGCGCAGCTCGTTGCGGATGCCGGACATGATGATGCGGGTGGTCTGCAGGATGTCGAGCTTGTTGCGCGCGTGCAGGAACGACTTCTGCACACTGCGGATGATCTGGTAGATCGTTCCCGACAGCAATACCACCATCCCGACCACGAACAACAGTTCGATCATGGTGATGGCCGACCGACGCCCCGGGCGGTTCGCCGCCGCCACCGCCGGCGATGGCAGCGGCGGGGTGACCGGGCGCGGGAGACGGCTAGAGAAGGTGGTCATGGCGTCAGTAGTAGTTGTAGCGAGGGTCGGTCAGGATGGTCACGAACCGCAGGGTGGGAGTATCGGAAAACGTGCGACTGATCGGGCTGACCACGATCTGCACCCGCAGCAGGAACATCGGCTTGGCGCCCTGCGGCAGGGGGAGCAGGGGCTGCAGGGTAGGCACGAACTCGAGGTTGAAGCCGTTCTTCTGGGCGTTGCCTTTCAGTTCCAGGAAATCCTTGTCCTGGTCGAGCTTCTGAGCCCGGTCGTAGCCGAGGGTGCGGGCCAGTTCGAGGGCCGAGGCGCCGAACAGGGTGGCCATGACGCGGGTGTCGGCCCGCACGATGCGCTTCTGCCCCGATTTGATCAGCGAGTAGATGGGCAGGATACCCGCCGAGATCAACATCACGACGACCAGCACCTCGATCAGCGAGAAGGCCGATCGCGAACGGCACCAGGCCGGGCGCGGCTCAATCATGCTCGAACTTCCATTCGAACCGCCCGACGCCACCGGTGACGATCTTGGCGACGTACATCTCGTCCATCAGGGCGGGGACGTCCCGGCGCCAGATGGAGTTGAGCGGGTTGTAGATGATGACGCCCCCGGGGGATTCCTTGAAGGTCTCCTCGAGGTTGAGCCGGGGGCAGACCACCGACCCTTTGATACGGACGCTTTTGGTGCCGCGAATGGAGAGGGGTCCCAGCACCGAGATCAGGTTGGCCTCGACGTAGCAGGGATCGCTCTGGGCGGTGGTCGTGTCGATCAGGATCTGCGGAGCGACGATGGTCATCATGTCGCGGTTGGGGTTGGCCCCGGTGGCAGCCGCGGAGCCGCCCGCCCCCACCGCCCCATAGGGCATGAAGTCGCCGCTGATGACCACGGGGCCGCCGCCCATCATCGGGCTGGAGTAAATGACCCCCTTGCCCCGGAAATTCAAGTTGCGCAAGACCAGCGGGTCGGAATCGTTGAGGGCGAGGATGCCATTCAATTCGAGCGTTTGGTTCTTCGCCCCCGAGAGATAGGCGCGGACGTCGTTGATGTATTTGAAGTCGAACCGGTCATACGAGGTGCCACCGATCGAGATGGTGGTGCGGCCCCGGAAGAAGTCTTCGGTGCTGCGCGGGATGAAGTAGAAATCCATCAGGTAGGCGCTCATCTCGTCGGGTAGGGCCCACCACAGGTCGCCCTCGTAGAACTCGCGCACGGGCGACTGGTTGACGATCGAGGTCAGCGCCCCGGGCATCCCGGCGTAGGGCTCGTTGGCCAGGAACGGCAGCAGGTGTCCTTCGAGAGGCCCACTGTAGACGTCTTTCCTGTCGTTGATCCGCTGGATGAAATTGCCCAACCCCATGTTGTAGGGCTCGACGCCAGCGTTGCTCATGAATTTTTCGAACTTCTTGATCTGGGTCAACCCGTCGGGCAGGGCATCCCAGTTGGCGGCGAGATTGTCGACGTGGGGTTTGGGCACCCCGAACACCTCGAACAGGAAGGCGGCCTGCGTGGCGTTCAGCTTCTTGTCGCGGTCGACCCCCGGCGGCAGCGGGATCAGCGGCGCCGAGCCATCGGAGGGCGGTTCAGTGCCGATAAAGGGCAGTTCCAGGCGCTGGTTGTTCTTCTCGATGGTGACGATGCGGTAGTACATGCGCCAAACCGGCCCGTAGACGAGGGTCGGCGACAGAAACTTCGAATCGATGGTGCCGCCGCTCGGGCGGAGGGGCGGAACGCAGCGCACGAACCCGAACAGGTCGAGCCCGCTTTTGTCGACTTCCGGGTAGAGGCGTTCCATCATCTTGGCTTCGTCGCTGGACCGGGACCCCTTGATGCGCGTTGTCCGGAAGTTGTTGTAGGACTGCATGGCATTGACGAAGGTCGGCTCGCCCAGCGAGGTTTTGTTGTCGACCAGCTCGTAGCCAGACCCCACATTGCGGACCCGGATCTTGGTATCGTTGTCCCAGCCAGTGAACAGCCAGCCTTCTTTCGTCTTTTCCTGGCCCTGGAGGGCCATGAACTTCTTCACGTAGTCCTTCATGCCCATCCAGTCGATGTCGAACTTCAGAAAGAAGTTCTCCTGGCCGTTGATCTGCGAAAATTTGTTGGTGCCGTCGCTCGGGTGGTCGGTCAGAAGCTTGGTGCCGTTGGTCGACTGCAGGATGATGGAGGGCGGCAACTGGGCCGACGGATCCTGGCCGAGGTAGACGCGGCCGGGGGGCACCTGAGCGCCAGCCCCGTTGAGGGAGAGTGCCTTTTCCCAGTAGCCGATGTCGCGGATGGCGTCGAAGTTCTGCTGGCCGGGAATCGAGGTCCAGCCGTTGTCGAGGGAGAGGTTCTTCTGCTGCTCGCCGACGTTCGACTTCCAGGGGTTGAAGAACGAGCCGCCGAAGATGGTGCCGTCTTTGACGAAGAGGGTGAAGTAGTTGAACGGCGGCACGAACGATTTGACCACGCGGATCAGGAAGACCAGGGTGACCCGGGCCGTCTTGCCCCGGTAGGTGACCCGGGCGGTGACCGTGAGTTCGCCCTGTTTTTCCTTGAGGTCTTTCTTGATCGTGTAGAGCTTGGTGTTGCCGGCGGTGGCCTCGACCGCGTTGATGTGTTTGAGCCTGAGCACGCCCGAAACCTCGAAATCGCGCGAGGAGAACAGGCCCTGCCCGAACTGGATGCCGTACAACTGCCGGGCGGTCTCGCGGGTGTAGGTGGTCAGGCGCACCACCTGGGCGGCATCGAGCGGGATCTCGTCGTCGACCTTGGTCTGGTGCGACCGCAGCACTTTGTACAACTGGTTGTTGGGGTCGTCGTGGTTGAGCGAGTTCTTGAGCCGGGCCACGAACTCCTCGACGGCCGATTCGGCAAGGTTGAAAGCCACCTCGGACTCGTAGGATATGGCCGAAGACCAGTCTTCGGAACCGGTGAAGAAGGTGATCGAAAAGCCCAAAATGAACAGGACGGTCAGGGCGGTCAGGGCCATCAGGAAGACCGAACCGCGGCGGTCAGGGGCCATAGTTCTTCCCTGCCTTGTCGAGGCTCATCTTGATCACTTCCTGGTTGGCCATGCCATCGAGGAAGCCCTGCTGGAAGCGGGGATCGCCCTGCAGCGTCTCCATGCTCTTGAGGAGCCGGTTCATGGCTTCCTTGCGCTTCGGGCCGTCTTTCAGCTTGTGGAAGATCATGGCCTCGAGGTAGGAGGTGCGCATGATGACATAGGGGTCCTGGGCGTTCTCGAGGGCGACCCGCTGCACCATCCGCAGGGCCCCTTCGAGGTTCTGGCCCTTGAGCATGCCGTTGGCCTGCTCGAGCTGGGAGGTGATCTCCTGTTCTTTCTTCTGGTCGGCCTCGAACTTCAGTTGTTCCGGCGTTTTGCCGGACCCCGGGCGATCGGCCGGTCGGGTCTCGGAACGCCCCCCCTTGCCTTCGATGCGGGTCACCGTGGGGGAAGGGGCATCGGTCAGGGCGGTGCTTCCCGGCGTGCTCTGCCGGGACCGGCACCCCGGCGCCAGGAGGCAGGCACACAGCAGGAACCCGCCCAGGAGAGACAGGCTGCCCCGGGGGGTGGTTCGCACACACGTCGGGCGGTTCATCAATATCTGAAATGGTACAGGATTCCCGCCCCGAAGTCAACGAAACCCCCGCCGGGAACGGCCTTGAGTGGGCACCTTCGGCGCCGACCGAGGCACGCACCGCACACGCGATGAGGGGCCGCTCCAAACCGGCGATATCCTCACCGAGCTTCGACAAGGATTGTCGGGGTGGTTTCATCGATCAACCGACCGACCGGAGAACGCATGTCCAAAAAATCTCGGAAAACAAGATGTTCCTGCGTATTTCCGACATTCCCTGCTGTTTTTTCAATTGCATTTATTCTACTTTTTTGCATTTATAATGCAATGCGCTTTTCCGACTTTCTGCAGCAGTTTGGCCAGGAACCCCTCATTCGCTCTTCCTGGCTTGCCACCATCGGCAGTTCGCCCGCCCGGGTCGGCCAGACCCTGACCAGGTGGGTCAAGCAGGGCCGGCTGCTCCAGCTTCGGCGGGGGATCTACGTCCTGGCCGAGCCCTATCGAAAAACCCCAGCCAACCCGCTCTACCTGGCCAACCACCTGGTCACCCCCTCGTATGTCAGTCTGCAATCGGCCTTGGCGTGGCACGACCTGATTCCCGAGGCCGTCCCCATGATGACCAGCGTGACGACGGGACGCCCCCAGCGCCTGCTCACTCCCTTGGGGTCCTTTTCCTATCGGCATGTCCAGCCGGATTGGCTGCGGGGTTTCCGCACGACCGAGATCGATGGCCAACCGGTCTTCCTGGCCACGCCCGAAAAAGCTCTGCTCGACCTCGTGCTGCTGACCCCCGGAGGTGACCAGCCGGCATTCCTCAGGGAGTTGCGGCTCCAGAACCTCGACCGAATCGACCGCCGGGCCCTGGCCACCTTGGCCCGGGAAGCCGATTCTCCCAAGCTGCAACGGGCGGTCGCGGTGCTCACCGTCCTCGCTGCCCAAGACACCTGGGAGGCCTTGTGATCGACCACCTGCGCACCCTGATCGCCAGCCAGGCAGGTTTTCTCCCCCGGCAGAATCTCTGCCGCGAGTATCTGCAGGCCCGCCTGCTGGAAAGCCTCCAGCGGGAAGGAGCCTTCCGCGCCTGGGCTTTTTGCGGGGGAACCTGTCTGCGCTTTCTCTTTGGCCTGCCCCGGTTCTCCGAAGACCTCGATTTCTCGCTGGCCGAGGCCGATCCTGGGCTTCCCTTTCGCGAGGTGATGGAGGGAGTCAGGCGCCGCCTTGCGGCAGAAGGCTACGCCGTCGAAGCCAAGGTCAACGACCAACGGAAGGTCCACGCCGCCATGGTCAGTTTCCGGGGGCTCCCCAAACAGCTCGGCCTGTCACCTGATCCCCGTATCGCGCTCAGCATCAAGATCGAGCTCGACACCCGCCCTCCCCCAGGAGCGGTCCTGGCCACCACCCTGATCCGGCGGCACGTCGTGGTGCATCTCTCCCATCACGACCGGGCGTCCCTGCTGGCGGGGAAGCTGCACGCCATCCTGTCGCGCCCCTGGCTCAAGGGTCGCGATCTCTACGATCTCGCCTGGTATCTGGCGGACCGGACCTGGCCCCCCCCGAACCTGCCCTTCCTCCGGGCCGCCCTGCAGCAGACCTCCTGGCCGGGCCAGCTTCCCACCGCAACCACCTGGAAACGCCTCCTGGTCGCCCACCTGACCAAAGCCGACTGGGCCAGAGCCAGAGCTGACATTGAACCCTTCCTGGAACGCCCCGCCGACCTCACCTGGATCACTCCCGAGGTCCTGCTTCCTCTGCTTGGGAAACCGGGAGCTACCTCCCGGTAGCCCATGGAAAAGCAGGTCTTTCAGCCAACGAAATACTTGGAAAAGGTGTTGCAGGCCAGGCCAAGCCGTGCGGCCAGCTCCTTTTTCGAAAGGTCCGGGTTCAGCCTCGCCATGGCGCGAATGTAGAGCCCCTTCAGGTCGTGGGCGGGGATGATTTGGCCTGGGGGAAAGGGAGAAAACAGGTCGCCCGGGCCCACGGGCTGGGCTGGGGCGTTGCCGGTTTTCCACCCCGGATTCCCAGAAAGAAAGTGGCTTCTTCCTCAAAAGAAGAAGGAGGCAACCCCAGACCCCTGGGCCAGAGACGTCAAACCCCCGGCCCCGCCTGACCCATCAGACCCGACCGGAACCGAAACAGCACCAGCAGCGCCTCCACCTCGAAACCTGGGAGAGAACGGAAGACTGCACCCCATATGCGGGAACTGCGAATACTGGGTTCCCCCATGGGATCCTGAAAAGGAGTGCCAGAATCTCCTCGCCTGGCGTGCGGAAGACGCCAGGAAGAGAAAACCGGAGGAATAGGCCTGATCGCTGGCAGGCGGTGGATGCCACGGATCGTCCCCCTGGAGGAGGAAGCTAAAGGAATCAGGGATTGCCCGCCGCGCCCGGACGGTCGCAGAGGACGAGGAACCCACAGTCGGCGCACGGGGCGGCCGGGCCCGCCGGCCAGGTTTTCTCACGGCGGATCGCCTCGACCAGGGTGACCGCCCACGTCTCGAAAGCCACCGTGTCGGGCTGGACCGGCCGCAGATCGACGCCCTGCGGCGTCAGGTAGGCCACGCACGCTTCGGGGAAGCTCAACGTCCCGCGATCGCCGAGAATGCCGTGCCGGGCGGCAGCGAGATACAGCGCCATCTGCCGGGTATAGGCGGCATGGGCCTCGGGGTGGAAGGGGTGGGTCTTGTAGTCGATGATGCGGGTGTGCGGCCCGTCGCGGTCGACGCGGTCGACGAACCCGCGCACCAGGAAGGGGCCGGACGGGGCCACCAGACGCAGATTAACCTCGGCCTCCACGAGCCAGGCGGTCTCGGCCGCCAGTGGCGAGCGGGCATAGGCCGCGAGCAAAGCCGCCGCCCGCGGCTGGGCGAGCCGGCCCAGCTCCCCGTGCAGCGGCACGAGCCGGGCGAGCAGATCGGCCACCGACGGCCGCCCGGCGAGTTCGGTCGCCTGATGGAAAAGTCGCAAGGTCTGGTGGACGAGGTTGCCGACGCAGGCCGCCACCTCGCGGCTGACGGGGCCGGCAGGGGTGGAGCGGGCAGGGGTGTGGGCCTCGTTGGCGGGCCGGCTTCCCTCCGCCGGCGGGCGGGACAACGCCGGCGAGCCGGACGACGCGTTGGCCTCCCCCGTGGGCCGTGGGGTCAGCGGAGGGACGCCTGCCAGAGCGCCGCTCTCCCCCATCGAAGGTCGGCGCGGGCCAGGATCACTTTCCGGGTGGCCGGCGGGAGGGGGCCTCCCATCCGAGGTTCCCAAAACGGTTGGCGGGGTCGGCAGGAACGCCTCTTCTTCGCCTCCCGCCGCCTGTTCCCCTTCACCTGAAGGGGGGAACCACGCGACCTCCCGGGGCGCGGGGTCGCGGCTCACCAACGGGGCGAGGTGCTGCCGGCCGAAGAAATACCGCCGCGGGCACCGTTCGTACCGCTCGAGATCGGACAGGGAGAAGACCTCGTCCCGGCCTTGCGCCGACCCGGCCGCTTCGGTGGGACGCTCCAGGAAGGTGCGGACGGCGGCAATCGCCTCGGCGAGCGCCGGCAGATCGGGCGGCGGAGAGGCGGGTGGCGTGGGCACGGCCTCGGGGCGGGCGCCGGCGGCGAGCCAAGCAGCGGCCAGGGCGGGGGCGTCTTCGAGATTGGCGACCCAGCCAGCGGTTGGATGCGCCTCGATCCAGGACCGGACAAAGGCCAGGGGCTCCTGCGGGTCGTTGGCCAGACGTTCGCGGCCCGTGACGACCAGCATCTCCTCGGCCCGCGTGAAGGCGACGTAAAGTTTGCGGCGGTCTTCGGCCTCGGCGGCCTGTTTCTCCCGCTGCTGGAACGCCTGCCATGGTGCATGAGCCGTAGTGGGCCCTGCCGGCCGGACCAGCAGCCCCTCTTCGCGCGAGAACCCGATGCGGCTGCCCGCCCGGTACGGATGGCGCTTGAGATCGGGCAGGATGACGAGCGGGAATTCCAGCCCCTTGGCCTTGTGGATGGTCATGATCTTGACCGCCCCACGCTCGTCGAGACCCAGGCCGGCCTCCTCCTCCTCGGCATCGGAGCCGAGCACCCGGTCGTGCCAGGCCAGGAAATCGCGCAGGGTGGTGAAGACGCCGCTCTGCTCGAAGCCGCGCACTACGGCGATGAACTTGGCCAGGTTGTTCTCGAGACGGCGCCGGCGCAGGTCGTTGGCCTGCGCGGCCACATACTCCCGGAATCCCGCCTCCTCGATCAGGTGGTAGACGAGGTCGAGCACTCCCATCGTCAGACTGCAGGTGCGCAGCTCGGCGAAGAACCGGGCGAACCGGTGGGCCCGCTCGGGCAGACGGTCGGGGGCCCGACGGCGGCGCCGTTCGAGGCGCACCCAGAGCGGCTCCCGTTCGTAGTCGGGCTTCCCCCCCCCGGCAGTCGGCAGGACCCCACCCGCCCCCCCCGTGATCGTCGTCACCCTGCCCCGGCGCCGGGCCGCGCCCCCCGCCGGTTCGTCGAGCGCGAGTTCGGCCAGTTCGGCGTCGGTCAGACCGAACAGGGGCCCCGTCAGGATCTTCACCAGCGAATGGTCGTGGTAGGGATTGACGAGAAGCCGCAGGAAGGCCACCAGTTCGGCGATCTCGCACCGGTCGTAGAAGCCGAGACCGCCCGTCATCTGATAGGGAATGCCCCGCTCGAGGAAAGAGTCTTCGAACGAAGCCGGCAGGCGCTTGATCGAAGGAACGATGATCGCTACATCGCCGAACGTCAGGGGTCGTGCCGCCTTGTCGAGCCACAGCCCGCCCGCCACCAGCCGCCGGATCAGGTCGGCGACGGCGGCCGCCTGGTCACGGGGGTTCTCGGACGGCGTCAGCAGACAAGCCAACGGTTTTGGTCGCGTCGATGGCCCCAGGTGCGCGATCTGATCGAGTTGATCGGCGGGCAGCGTATCGGGAAGCCCAGAGGCGATGGCAGCGTTGGCCAGCTCGACCACTTCCCGGCACGACCGGAAGTTCTCGCGCAGCACGATCTCGCGCGTACCCTGGAAGGACACGAACGTCGAGACGTCGGCGCCCTGGAACCGGTAGATGCTCTGCCGGAAGTCGCCGACCACGGTCAGATGCCCGTCACGGCCCGCCAGCATCCGTTCGACGATGCGCAGCTGCTCGCGGTTGTTGTCCTGGAACTCGTCGATCAGGAAGACCCGGGGCCCCGCCCCGCTCCCCGTTTCCTGCCATTCCCGCACCAGCGCCTCACCGCGCAGGAGGATCTCGTCGAAATCCATCAGGTGCCGCTCCTGCAGGGCGGTGAGATACATGGCGTAGAATCGGTGCAGCCAGTCGAGCACCCGTTGCTCGGTGGAAGTCAGGGGCGTGCCGCGCCCCGCCGCCGCCCGCCGCACCTCGGCCTGGAATTCGGCCGGCCCCAGCAGGAAGCGCCGAATCTGCCCCAGGGCCCGCGGAAACTCGCGCACCAGGGCTTGCGCCTCGGGCGGGTCGAACCCCTCGTCGGGCCCGGTCAGGCGCTCGGCGAAGGCGGCCTCGAAGGCGTCGCGCACCTCCTCGAGCAGGAGCTGGCGCGCCGTCTCGGTCACGGTCGCGTCCGACCCGTCGAGGCCGGCCGCGAACGGGTCGCGCCGCAGCAGCCGCCCCAGAAAGCCATGAAAGGTGTTGACCTGCATCTCGTGGAACAACCGCGGCGAAAGCCCCCGCTTGGCCACCAGCCGCTGCTTCATCTCGGCGGCGGCCTTGCGGGTGTAGGTCACCGCCACCAGGTCGCGGGGGGCCACGCCGTGCTCGAGCAGGGCTGCCACGCGGCGGGTCAGCACCTCGGTCTTGCCCGACCCCGCCCCGGCCACGATCTTCAGGCGCCCCACCGGCGGCGCCTCGATGGCGGCACGTTGATCGGGAGTCAATGCCGTCGCCCGGGAATCATAAGGCGGAGCTGAGATGGAGGGAAGAGCCGAGAGAGAAGGTGGCGCCGGTTGGTCCCCTCGAGGGGGTGGGAACGGGCGGGAGGGCCGATCGTTGGTCATGGCAGCACAGGCGCGGGGGCGCGGCCTCCTCAGTCGGAATCGGCCGCCCCAGCAGGCGCGGCCCCCGGATCACCCTCGCCGGGCAGGTCGTCGAACGGACGGTCCTTGAGGAAGGCGAGCCGCTCCTGGCAGAAGGGAACGAACTCGCAGGCCCGGCGCAGGCAGGTCGAGGCCCCCTCGACGTCGATGGGGCGGCAGTCGAAGGTGCGGTCGGCGGCAATGCGCTGGAGCAGGCCGGCGAAGTCGGCCTCGAACCGGGCGAACCGCTCCGGGTCGACGGGGCTGCCCCAGGCCGGGCCGCCCCCCAGATTGAGCGCGGCCGACCGTAAAAACCCCGCCTGCATCGGCCGGCGCCCTTTGGCGTAGGGTTCCTTGCGCAGGTAGATGGTAACCACCGCGGGATGCTCGAGTCGCGCCGGCACCCAAATCGACGGGGAAGCAGGCGATTCCTCCGGTGATACCTGTTCCCCTGATGCTGGTTCCCCGTCTTCGACGGTCGCCGAGCCCCCGATCGCCGGGCGATGCAAACGCAGGGTATCGAGGTGCCGGGCGGCCAGCAGGTAGAACGGCATCTGGATCTCGCGGCCCAGCCCGCCCTCTTCCGGGAAGGCCCGCTCCAAAAGCTTCTCGCTGGTGCGGGTCGTGGTGGAGGTCTTGTAGTCGATGATCCAGGCCCCCTGGCCGTCGGGGGTCTCGACCACCCGGTCGAACCGTCCCGCGCACCGGAAGCCCGCGAAGGGAAACTCGAATCCGGCCTCGACGAGCGGCCGGGCCCCGAAGGGCACCTGCCCGTGGTCGTAGACGGCCGCCACGTACCAGTCGAGCGACTGTCGGGCCAGCGCCCGCCGCCCCGCCCGCACCAGAGGCCCCAGATGGGCCAGTTCGGGCTCCCCGTGCCGTTCCCAGAGGTCGGCGAGTGCCTCTGGCGGCGGCCGGACCCCGTGCGCCCAGGGCGACCCCGCCGCGTGCAGGGCCTCCAGGCAGTTGTGCAGGGCCCGGCCCAGGGCCAGCGACGGGTCGTTGGCCTCCCGCGGGTCGCGCACCCGCAGCAGGTGCTTGAAGAAGAAGCGGCGCGGGCATTCCAGGTAGGCCTGGATGGCATACGGCGTGAAACGAAAGCCCGCCGGCAGGCGCACCTGGTCGACCTGGGGCGGCGGCGGCGGCGGCGGCCGCAGCCGGTCGAAGAACCGGGCCGCCCCCTCGTCCCCGGGGTGCCATTCCCCCCACAGCTTCTCCAGGGCCTGGCGGTCGGCGGCCGTCAGACCGGCCAACCGCACCCGTACCTCGCTCAGCGACAATGGCCGTTCATCGGCCGGGGCGGTCCCTGGTTCGATGCCGATCTCCTGCAGGAAGGGGGCGGGCGAGGCGGGGTCGTTGCCGACCCGCTGGGGCCAGGTCAGCACCAGGCCTTCCTGCGCCCGGGTCAGGGCGACGAAGAAGAGCCGGCGCTCCTCCTCGAGATGGTCCTCCGGATCGGTGGGATACGGGTTGAAGAAGGGAACGGCCGGCCGCCGCGCGTCGAGCCTCGCCTGCAGCAGGCCCAGCCCGCCCGCCGGCAGCAGCCGGTCCTCGCGCATTTCGACGGGGAAGACCCCCTCGCTCAGGCCAACGACGAAGACCACCGGAAACTCCAGCCCCTTCGACTGGTGGACGGTCATCACCCGCACGCCGCCTTCTCCCGCCTCGCGCGTCTCCTCCAGGGTCGAGGCGAAGTAGGTCAACATCTCGTCGAGATTCGGCAGCAGGTCGCGCAACCGCGGCTCGCCGCCGTGCTGGCGGGCCCAGACCTCGGCGAACTCGGCCACCATGGTGCGCAACAGGAAGACATGCCGCGCCGCCGGGGCGGACGGATCGACCAGGGACTCCCGCACGGTCAGCAGCAGGCGGGCCAGCACGGTGGTCACCGGCAGGTCGCCGGCCTCGCGCAGCATCCGCCAGGTTTCGGCGAATCCCACCGCCCGGCGCACCGTCTCCTCGTCGCCCCCTGCCGTGCTCTCGTCTTCCGCATCCTCGCGCTCAGCCTCCTCCAGCTCGGCATGCCTCTCCATCGCCCCTCCATGACCGCCAGATTGGGAAGAGGGAAACGGCCCGGCCTGCCGCACAGGTGGAACGTCCGCCGCGCCTTCTCTGGCCTGGAGGCTCGAGGGGCCCGACTCCGCCCCAACGGCGGACGGTGAACCTGGCATCTCCTGGGGAAGGTTCTGGCCGGTACTCCCGCAGCTTTTCTGTCGGTGACAAGCCACCGAAGTGGCTTTCACATGCTCACCATTGCCACCGAGGGCTCCTTGCCCCGGCGAACCGTCTTCCGGGTAGGTGATCGCGGGGGCCACCGGGAAGGCGTCTCCGTTGGGCGTAGGGGTCGACACCCCGGGTCGGCCGACCCCGGAGACATCCTCACCACCTTGGCCCTGCCGCAGGAGGACAGGCTTCGATGGCCCAGAACCAGATGTTACCACCTGTTCCAGGAGCCGATCGAGGAAGCGGTCGAGGCTACCCGCCCCGCCAAGTCCGGCCAGGGTACTCTGCACCCACAGCGGATCCATGTGGAACAGGGGCGAGGCGAAGGCCCGCCGCAACGCCTCCTCGCGGGCCTCGCCCTCGCTGCCGGCCGCTTTCAACAACGAAATCAGGGTGGTTACCTCTTCCGACCGGAAGAACTTCATGTCGGCGGCGATCCGAAACGGCACGTGCAGGGCGCGCAGCGCCTCGCTCAACAGATCGATCTGGTAGTTGTTCCGCACCAGGATCGCCACCTCGTCGGGGGCGAATCGCCGATGCGCTCCGTAGACCAGCAGGGAAGCGACCCGCCGGGCGACGAACCGGGCTTCGGCCAGTTCGTCGGCGGCGGCCTGGACCTCGACGAAGCCGGTCCGGCCGCTCCTGGCTTCCAGGGTTTCCTCGGCGTGGCCACCGACGGCGGAAGCGACACCCGTTGGCAGGCCCACCGCCGCCGAAACGGTCGGCGACGGTCGGCCATCCGCTGGGGCAAGAGCAACGGTCGCGCCCGGCGCTTCCTTCACGCCCTCCCTGGCGGCATCGGGTGCGGCGGCATCGGCCGGCATCGCCGATGACGGGGCGGGCTCCGCCGGTGGCCGCCGCCCCGCGTTCCCCTGCTCCGGCCCCTTCCCCCCTCCGCGCCCCGTGACCCGGTCGCGCCAGGCCAGGCGTTGCGCCGCTTCGAGAATGACGGGGGCGTTGCGATAGTTGATGCCGAGGGAAAAAACCCGCGGCTTGAACCGCTGCCGAAACGCGCCCTGTTTCCCCATCATGCCGGGGTTGGCGCCGCGGAACCGGTAGATGCTCTGCCGCGGGTCGCCGATGACCATGATGCGAGGCTTGTCGACGCCTTCCTGCAGCAGCGACAGCAGGTGGAACTGCGCCGGGTCGGTGTCCTGAAACTCGTCGATCAACACCACCTTGAATTTCTCGCGGTAGAGGCGCGCTGCCTCCGGGTCGGCCAGCACCTGCACCGCCAGCCGGATCAGATCGCGGAAGTCGAGGTAGCCTCCCTTCTCGCGTTCAGCCTCGTACGCCCGGTACAGCGCCAGCAGGTCGCGCAGCCGCGCCTGGACCCGGGGGGGAAAGGCGGGAACCGGCCTTCCCTCGCCTGGAGGTCGGCCTGCCGGCCCCTCTGACGTCGCAGCCTCTGGCTCGGCAATGGGCAGCGGGGACGATCGTCCCCCCGACCGCACGACAGGTGGCGGAGCCGCAGTCGTGGTCCTGGCTGCCGCCTCCGATGGGGCGGCCGCCGCCGCGGGACAGGGGGCGGGCGCGACCACTGGCTTGTCGGCCAGGGCGGGCGCGACCACAGAATCGTCGGCCAGGGCGGCCGCCAGGTCATCTGGCGACACCAGGTTCGACTTCAGCAGCGCGATGAAGGTCAGCACCTCCTGCTGGAAGCCGCGTTTCCGCAAAACGGGGCCGAACACAGGAAAGGCGGCGGGGTCGAGGCGGGCAACCAGGCCCCCGAACAGCAGGGCTTCCTTGAACCCGGTCAGGAGCTGAAACTCGGGGTGGATGCCGACCCGGTGGAACTGCTCGCGTAGCATCCGGGCGCAGAACGAA
Organism: Candidatus Ozemibacteraceae bacterium; assembly: GCA_937998695.1. GTDB lineage: Bacteria > Muiribacteriota > Ozemobacteria > Ozemobacterales > Ozemobacteraceae > Ozemobacter. The sequence goes on along the minus strand of CALLCO010000178.1, from coordinate 12,367 downwards.
TGGAAGGTCGAGATCCAGCACTCGTCGAACCCGTAGGGATAGTAGGACAACACCCGCTCGCGCAGCTCGGTGGCGGCCTTGTCCGAGAACGACAGGGCCAGGCATTCCTTCATGCGCAGCCCCTCGTTCAGCAATTTACCGAGCAACACCGCGATGGTGCGGGTTTTCCCCGTGCCCGGGCCGGCCAGCACCAGGGCGGGCCCGGTCAGCCCGCGGACGATCTTCCGCTGCTGCTCGTTGAGCTTCTCGAAGTCGGTGGCCAGCGCGTCGACAGTCAACCCATCCACCCCACCATCACCGGCGGCGCGAGGCTGAGCGCCCCGAGCACGTAAGAGGCGATCGTCAGCGGTAGGATCAAGCGGGCCCAGCGTTCCCACGGCACGCCGCCCATGCCGAGGGCGGCCATGGTCACGGCGCTGGTCGGGATGATCGTGTTGGTGAAGGCATCGCCGAACTGGAAGGCGGTGATCGAGTCGTAGCCGAGTCGCAGCGCCGGCGGTACCGCCATCGCCATGTCGTGGATCTTCTCCTCACACATGCCGAAAGTGGCCCCGACCAGTAAAAAGACGGTTCCGGTGACCGGGATCAGGAGCCGCTCCTGCGTGCCGAGGCGCCGCACCAGCGAAGCCAGGGCGCCGTCGACCGCCTTGGTCTCGGGGATGATGCCGAACGCCCCGCCCACCAGCAGGATGAAGAAGATGATGTCCATCGCCGAATGGTGCTTCATTCCCTTCATCACCGCGTTAACCAGGTTCCAGGGGTTCTGCGGCTGCGCCGGCACGACCTGGAAGGACGCCGGATCGACCACCTTGCGGGTCTCTTCGACCCCGCCGACCATGATCTTCTTGTCGACCCGCTCGTATTTCCCGCCGGGCACCACGTAGGTGACCAGGCTGGCGATCAGCATCAGGCCAACGATGATGACGAGGGCGCGCGGCACTTCCCAGGCCCCCGCGGCCGAGGGAGGCGGAGCCGGGGACGCCGGGCCGGCCGGGGCGGCAAGCCCGCCCGGATGTTCTGAAGCAGGGAACGGGGAAACGGGATCCATGTCGGGAAGGTCCTCTCCTGGAGGAAGGTGCCCCACTAAAACCCGCCCCCCCCACCCCCGCAGCTCCCCGTTGGATGCCAGAGCCGCGACAGGACATACCTCAAAATTCGACGATGACAAAGGACTAGGTGAACTCAATGGCTTTCCCCGTTTTTGCGTTTGAAGTTAGCCGCCTATGGGACTCACGGGAAAGCCCCTCACAAGGCATTAGTTTCCCTTGTTGCTCACGCCCGTCACCAACCCGGAGGATTTCCTCAGGCAGGAACTCTCATTCCCGCCCCATCCACCACGTGATCAGCACAGGCACCAACAACATGTTGGCAGCGAAGCACAGGGCCATGGTGACGACGGTGTAGACGCCGAGTTGGTAGATCGGCTTGATGCCGCTGAATGACAGGGTCAGGAAGGCGAGGGCGATCATCGAGGCGGCCAGGAACATCGAGACGCCGGTGGAGCGAATGACCTCCTTGGTGCTGGCCACCACCTTCCCGTGCTTCCGGAAGGCGGCCAGGTAGCGCACGACGTAGTGGATGGTGTCGTCGACGCCGATGCCCAGCGAGACGGCCGCGATCATCGTCGTGCCCATGTTCAGGGTTTCCCCGCGCAGGCTGAGCAGGCCGTAGACGCCGAAGATCGGCAGCAGATTGGCCAGAAAGGCGATCACCGTCAGCCGCACCGACCGAATGATGAACCAGGCCGACCCGAACAGGACGATGATCTCCCAGAACGTGCCTTCGAACTGTGAGACGGCCATCCGGTCGGCCGAGACGACGCAACGCAAGTAGGTGCCGCCCACTTTCCAGGTGAGGCCGGGCGGCGCCTCGCGGGCGAGGAATTCCTCGATGCCGCGCTGGATGGCCCGGAACCGCGCCGAGTTGATGTGGCTGGTGCGTACGAACAGCAGCGTCTTGTCACGGGAAGGGCTGACGTAGTAGCCGTTCAGGGCCGGACTGGCGTCCTCAACCATCATCGCCGCCTGGGGAACTTTCCCCCCTTCACGGAACCACCCCTCGACAGGCCGTTCGTCAAAAGCGCGGGCCGCCTCCTCGAGCAGGTCGAGCCAGGTGATCACCTTGTCGACCCCCTCGACCGTCTCGAACTCGGCCTTGAACCGTTCGAGAAAGCGCAGGACGGCAGGGTCGAGGACCCGATCGGTCCCGCCCGCGTCGAGCTCCACCACCACCGGGTACTGGCCGCCGACCGTGCGGTTGACGAAGTCGACGGCCCGCGTCATCGGCGACGACGACAGGTAGTACTGGTAGTAGTCGGTCTGCACCTCCATGCGGAAGATCAGGCCCCCCGCCAGCAGGAACACGAGGGCGACGCCGAGGATCAGCCCACGGTATCGGGCCGTCGCGAACCGCAGCAGGAACTTGAACCGGCGGGCGAACTTCGGGTGGGGCCGGTGCCGCACGATCTTCAGCAGAGGGTAGGTGACGAACAGGGCCGACCACCCGGCAAAGAACGTGCCGAGCGCGGCGTAGAGGCCGAAATCCTGCAGGGTGGGAATGGCGTTCAGGCAGAGCGACAAAAACCCGACGATCGAGGTCAGGCCCGAGAAGAACGCCCCGACGAACATCTCCCGCACCTCGTGGGGATCGCCGATCGTCCCCTCATGCTTCGCCACCAGGAAATGAAGCGCGTAGGCCAGGGTCAGCCCCATCGTGATGGCCGGCACCGGCGTGGTCGAGATCGACAGGTCGCGCCCCAGCAGGTGCAGGGTGACGAGCAAGAGGCCGTTGGCGACCAGAGCGCTCAACAGGCCGATTCCGGCCAACGCCGCCGACCGGAACAGGAAGAGAAGAGCCACGAAGAGCACTCCCAGCGACATGGCGCTGAACAGTTCGACGTCGCGCTGCATGGTCGCGCCGGTGATCTCCATGAAGACGTGCATGCCGGTCAGTTCGAAGCGTCCCCCCGGCGGACGTTTCTGCTCGCGCATCAGCCGCCGGATCTCGCGCACGATGGCCTCCTTGCGGAACGGCTCGACCCCGGGCTCGAAGATGATGTTGAGGGCGGCGGTGCGGCCGTCGGGCGAGATGATGTTCTTCACGAACAGGCGATTGCCGAGAGCATCGTCGCGCAGGCGGGCCAGGGCGGCGGGGGCGGTGGGAATCGTTTCGAGGAGCGGCGCCGTGTGCAGAACGGGGTCGTCCCCATCGCGCACGGTACGGAAGAACGGCGTGCTGGCCAACGAGAAGACGTCGCGCACTCCGTCGATCGCCGCGATCTTTGCCGTCAACTCCTTGACCACCGCGAGATGCCCGGGGCTGAACAGGTCGGCATGGTGGTAGACCAGGATCACCACCTCGTCGAGATCGCCGAACGTCGCCTTAATCGCCCGGTCGGTCGCCTCTTCCGCCGTCCCCTCTTCGAGCAGGGTGGCCAGGGTGTTGTTGATGCGCATGGGCAGCAGCCCCGGACCAAAGACCAGGAACAGGAAGACCAGCGCCAGGCCGATCGGCCGCGCGAAGCGATCGGCGATGTCTTGGCAGAGCCCCGCCAGCCACTCGACGAGCGCCATCAGGTCACCCTTCGCCGGCCTTGGAGGGAAACGTCTCCACTGGTCCGCCTGGTCCAACCAGAAACTCCGGCGAGCGGGCGGATTGAAGGGTCCATACTCCGCTGTGCTCCCTGGGGGCTTACCGCGTCGCTCCTCGCGTCGATCATCATATCCCCAGGGCTTCCCGCCGGAGATCGTCGGGCGCGTCCATCCAGCAGCGAAGCGGATACGGGCTGTCGCACATCACCGTGCAAAGGTTGCAACTGATACAGGCCGACCGCCGACCAGGATCGTCCCGGAGGCGGGACACGAAATCGGGCTCCCGGATGAAAGGCCGACAAAGGGTCACGCCGTCGAGGCCTTGGCGGGCAAGCAGGTCGGCGATCTGCCCGCCGGTGCGGATTCCTCCCGTCACCAGAACGGGTGTGCGCACCGTCTGGCGAATCCGGCAGGCGGCATCGACATTGTACAACTCGGCGAATGATAAAAATCGTTTTTTGTACCATGGATAGAGGAACCGCCGAAACAGGGCGACAGGCCAGCGTCCCCATCGGGTAAACAGGGGGTTGTAGCGCAGCGACACGTCGGCGGGCACCGCCCCCCGGATGATATTGAGCGGGATCTCCATAGTGCCGTAACTGATCTCGAAGGCATCCACCGCCCCCCACCCATCGATGGCGCGGGCATAGTCGACGGCGCGGTCGAGCGTGATGCCGTCTGGCCGGTCCTCGCCCGCACTCAATTTCAGCAGAATCGCCAGCGGAGTGCGTTCGCGAATACCGGCCACGATCTCGCGCAGGAACCGCAGCGGGTCCCTCCCGTAGGCATCACGGCGCCGGTTGGTGTGAGGCGACAGGAACTGGTGGATCAGGTAGCCGTGGGCGGCATGCACCTGGACTCCGTCGAACCCCGCCCGCCAGGCCCGCCGGGCGGCCTCGACGAACGATCGGACGACGCCGCCGATCTCGCGCTCGGTCAACGGTCGCACCGGCGACAAAAAGTACGTGCAGCGCACCGGCCCCGCCCCGACCACCGGCCGCCCCGTCGCTCCCGAGGTCGTCTGCCGGCCGGTATGGGCGATCTGCAGCACCACCTTCGCCTCGGCGTCGGCCCGGCGCACGTGTTCGAGCACCCGGGCCCAGGGCGCGATCTTGTCGTCGTGGTCGATGCCCGCCTGCCCGCCCTGCAAGGCCCGCCCCTGCCGGGAGATGTAGGCGAACCCGGTGATGAGGGTGCCGGCCCCGCCCCGGGCCAGACCTGCCAGCAAGTCGGCCTGGGCATCCGTGGGGAAGCCGTCCCGGGTGGCGAGATTGTCGTAGGTCGCCGCCCGCACCACGCGATGCGGCAGGGTGAGCCGCGGCAGCACCAAAGGGCTCCAGATGCCAGGGCCAGTCATGAACGACGGCCCCCTTCCGGCCTGGGCGCCGGGCGGAGATCGTTCCCCCTGGAAACCCTGGTCGATGGCAGGGGGGCTGGGGCAATCGAGGACGAGGTCAGGCCAGCGGAATAAGATTCGCCCGACCGCTTTCCCGACCCCGGCCGCCTCACCAAAGATAGAATCTGGACCAACAGTGGGCTGGCGGGGATGAGCATGGGTGGTGGAGGCGCATCGGACACCCAGCTCGAGGAGACGCTCGCCGCCGTGACCGCGGTCACATGAAAGCCCTCCTTCCCTCCCTCAGGCTCGTTCGTCATCGTGGAAGCCGAACAGGAACCCGATGAACACGTAGGTGAAGCTGAACAGGTAGAGGGCGAGGGGACCGTTGAAGATCGAGATGAACGTCACCTGCCCGCACGCGCAGGCCCGGAAGTTGGTGATGTTCGAGAAATAGGCTTTGGGCCCGAACGGGTGAAGGTAGAATCGCACCGCTGTCCAGACCTGCAGAAAGACGGTCATCGAGGCGCAGTAGAGGAAATAGTGCGTGATCTCGAACGGAAACCACCCCATCCCGCGGGCGATGAAGAAAGCCAGGGTGGGCAGGAAGGCCCCGACGATGCCAACCACCCGGGCGGTGCGCAGCCCGTGGCGGACGATGAACGTGTCTTTCCCCGCCGCCCGATCGCCTTTGTAGTCTTTGAAATACGTGTAGTAGGTCATCAACCCGTTCATCAACGCCACCAGCAGAACCACGCAGACCCGATTGGTGGTGACGATCGGATCGGGAGTGGGCCCGGCGGCCAGAAACCCATAGACGGTGCAGTTGGCGATCATCACCCCGAACACGACATTCGCCCACAACCCCCACGCCTTGCTGTAGTTGTACAGGAAATTGAGCAGGAACCCGACCGCCATCGGAATGACGGCATGCGGATTCAGAAACCAGGTGATCACCGCCGCCCCCGCCATCAGGAGACTCGACAGGGTGATCGCCCACCGGATGTTCAGCTCGCCGGTGACCATCGGTCGGTGGGGAGCGTTGATCCGGTCTTCCTCGAGGCCGAGCCAGTCATTGAAAACCTGGTTGATGCCCCAGCTCGAGAACAGCAGGACCAGGATCACCACGCTCTGCCACCACATCTCCGTGGTGACCACCCCGCCCTCCCGCTCGACCAGGTGGTGCCGGAAGGAGACGCCGATCCACCCCGCGATGCCGGTGACGAAGGCATAGTACAGGCGCATCGTCTTGACATACGCCCAGAAGAACCGCTGCCATTCAGCGACCGACATCCACTCTCCCTCGCCGCCCGATATCACCTGGCGTATGTTCTGGCCTTCGTTCCTGGGAATTTCTGGCCGTGACATGCCATGGCAGCTGCGGCCAAAGCCGTACCGATTCCGTGGGATCACGCCAGGCCCGCCGCAGGTCTCCGCCGGCGATTCGCGGCGTTGTCATGGTATCCCCGCCTTTCCCCTCTGTCAAACCGCCCGGCTCTTCCCGACGGTTCGAGAAAGCTCCCCGAGAGTGATCAGGTCGATTAAGTCTCCGGCTCCTGCACGCCGTTCTCAACGGCTCTGCCGCGGCGACCGGATTTCACCTGTGCCCGCCCACGACCTCCCAGCGGAAACCCGCATTCATCGAGTGGTTCACCAGCGACACGACCAAAGAGAGCAGCCGCAGTTCGGCTCATCGATCAGAGCAGGAGAAGCGGATCGGCCAGACGAACCGTGGTCAGGCGGGCTCGGTCGCGCGAAAAAGGAGGCCGGCGTTGTGGCCACCGAACCCAAACGACAACGAGACGGCCGACCGGATGGGCAGCTCGGTGGTGGCCCGCGCCAGATTGAGGTCCGCGAGCGGGTTGGCGGACGAATCGGCGGACGGGTCGGCGGATGGATCGCCGGACGGGTCGGCGGACGAATCGGCGGACGGGTTGACGGGCGGGTCGGCGAGCAGGTTGCCGTGAATCTTTCCCGCCTTGACCGAGAGGGCGGTGACCGCCGCCTCAATGGCCCCGCTCGCCCCGATGGCATGGCCCAAAAACCCCTTGGTGGCGTTGATCAACGGTTGTCGGTCGGCCCCGCCGAACACCTCACGAATGGCCCGGGCTTCCGTTTCATCGTTGGTGCGCGTGCCGGTGCCGTGGGCGTTCAGGTAGTCGGGACGCTCCTCCCCCACCAGGCGGCGCAGCAGGGCGACGACCGAGGCGCCCGACTCCTCCATCTGGAGAATGCCGCCGGCATCGCTGCCGCTGGCGAACCCGGCAATCTCGGCATAGATCGGGGCACCACGCCGGCACGCCTGTTCCCGCTCCTCGAGGATCAGCACGGCGCCGCCCCCCTCGCTGAACAGGAAGCCGCTACGACCGTTCGTGAACGGTCGCGGCCAACCGTCAGGCGCGGCGGTCAGGGCCCCCAGCCCGTCGAACCCGCGCATGATCGACCCGGACGGATCGGCGAGACATTCGACCCCACCCGCCACCGCGATGTCGTTTTCACCACGGGCGATGCGCCCATACGCCTCGCCGATCGCATACGTGCCCGACGCGCACGAGGCGTTGACGGTGTAAGCCGGCCCACGGCTGCCGAACAGGATCGAGACCCAGGCGGCGGCGGCGTTCGGCATGGTCATCGGAATGACCATTCGGTTGAACCGCCCGCCTCCCGGCGCGCCGAGATGGGCAAGGTGCGACTGAAAGGCGGTCCGCAACGGGTTGATGCCGACCCCCAGGATCACGGCCGCCGCATCGAGCGCGGGCCGGCCCGCGTCCTGCATGGCGAGATGGGTGGCCGCCACGGCCAGGTGCGAGGTCCGTTCCATCGCTTGCTCGAAGGGCGTCTCGACGACGTCGGACAGCCGGAATTCGGGAAACGGCACGTAGAACCGCGACCGGAACTGGTATCCCCGCGCGAAAGCCGCCGGGATCTCCCGGTGACAGGCCCGCCCCGCCAGCAGCCCGTCGAACAGAGCGTCCTTCCCCACCCCGTAGGCGGTGATGACGCCGATCCCGGTGACCACGATCCGCCGACTCATCGTCCCTCCCCCGAAATCTGGTGGTACATCATGTCAGGAGGGATCCGCGACGAATTTCTGGACCTTCGCAAGAGACCAAAGAGGGGCCTGAGAGCATAATGCTACCGCCCGCATAGCGAGCCGGCCGCCTTGGGAACGCAGGGCGCTCCCGAGGCCAGAAAAAAGGGTCCAGGGCCATCGGCCCTGGTGGGGTGAAGGGGCCAAGCCTCTTCGGCCAGCTCTGGAGCGGCCCATGGCAAGGGCATGAGGGAACTCTTCTCGTCATCCCGGCCCCCCAACAAGGCTCCCGGCTTGCCACGCTTTGGCAATCGTTGGCAAGGCCTCCACGGCGGCCTTCAACCGGGCCGGGGGAAGACCGGCGCCCGCGATCAGTCGGACCCGGCCTTCGTTCAGCGGCACCGAGGGATGGACGAACGGGGTGGTCAACAGGCCCGCCGCATAGAACTCCCGGGCCAGGCGGATCGTCTGGACCGGCGTTCCCGCCAGGATGGAATTGATGGGGGCTTCCCCGCTCAGCACCGTGAAGCCGACCGCGGCGAGGCCCTGCCGCAGGGTGTCGCGGTGTTCCCAGAGGCGACGGCGCCGGGCGGGAAACTCGGTCCCGATGATGTCGAGCACCGCCCCGACGCCGGCCGCCACCCCTGGCGGGAGGGCGGTCGAGTAGACGAGGTGCGGACAGTAATACCGCAGATGGTCGATCAAAGCCCGCCGGCCCGCGATGAGTCCGCCCGCGTTGGCCAGGGCCTTCCCGAGCGAGGCGGTGTAGATGCCAGGGAACCCGGTCTGACCAAAGTGTTCCAGCACCCCCCGACCGTTCGCCCCCAACACGCCGATCCCGTGCGAGTCGTCGACGACGGGCACCGCTCCGAACCGGTCGCAGAGCTCGACGATGGCACCGAGCGGGGCGATGCTTCCCTCCGTCGAAAACACCGACTCGGTCACCACGAACGCCTGCCGGTGGCCCCGCACCTTGCCCAGCAGTGACTCGAGGTGCCCAGGGTCATTGTGTCGGAAGGGCCGAATCTTGCAGCCGACCGCCCGCGCCCCCTCGATCAGCGATGAGTGCGCGAAGTGGTCGATCAGGATGACGTCGTCCCTCCCCGCCACCGCCGTGAAGAGGCCGTTGTTGGCCTGGTAGCAGGAAGGCAGGACGACCCCGTCCTCGAGCCCGACGAAGGCGGCGAGGCGTTCCTCGAGAGCGCGCAGCAGATCGACGCATCCCGTGGCGATGGGGGTGCCGCACAGCGAGGCGCCATACCTGGAGACGCCGGCGGTGATGGCCTGCCCCACCCGCGGATCGCACGCCAGCCCGAGGTAGTCGTTGGCCGCCAGGTTCAGGAAGTCGCGGCCGTCGATGCGCACCGGATCGCCCAGCCACGACTGGAGATGCCGGTAGTAGGGGTTGAACTCCGCCTCCCGCACCAGGCCCTCGTCGAGCCGCAGGCGATCGTAGAAGGCCGCCAACGTCATGGGGCGGCGTCGAGGCGGGGAAAGTGGGCCCGGAGCTGCGCGACGATTTCCCGAACGGTCTTGACCTTCTTGAAGGCATCGTCAGGGATCGCGATGTCGAACTCGTCCTCGAGCGCCTGGATGATCATCAGGAGGGCGAGCGAGTCGGTCCCCAGGTCGCGCATCAGGTCGGTGTCGAGGGTGACCGTCTTCTTCTTCTCGGCGGTCTTCGCCACGATGGCGACGACCTTTTCTTCAAGGCTCACATCGACTCTCCACGGTGGGGGCCGGCCCCCCAGAATATCTGGCGCAATTATACGACCCAATTCTAGAATCTTCCAGATGGCATCCCGAAGTATACTGTATTGCATGAAGGTACTGATCACCGGGGCCACCGGGTTCATCGGCAGTCATCTCGTCAAGGCGTTCTGCCGACGTCACGATGTGACCGCCCTGGTCAGGGCTACTTCGAAGCGTGATGAACTGGCCCGGTATCCCGTGCGCCTCGCGGAAGGCGACCTGACCGACCGCGACCGCCTGCCACCGCTCATCACCGGCGGATTCGACCTGGTGGTGCATGCCGCCGCCAGGGTAACCGACTGGGGAAGCTACCCCGAATTCTACGCCGCCAACGTCGAGGCCAGCGTCAACCTGATCGACGCCTTTCCTCGAGGCACTCGAATGATCTTCATCAGCAGCAACGCCGTCGTCGGCGAGGAGGACTGCCCCACGCCCAAGAGCGAGGAAGCCCCGTACCGTCCGGTGCTGCCCTACCCGGGCGAGCGGCTTCTGCCCTCGGCGATGAACCATTACCGTCTGACGAAGGCCCTCGCCGAACAGATGCTGATCCGCAAGGCCGAGGTGAAGGGAATCGATTTGACCGTGGTGCGGCCGGTCTGGGTGTTCGGACCGCGCGAGTTCCATGCCGGCCCCTATGAATACTGCCGGGCGGTGCTCGACGGGTTGCCTCTGCTGCCGGGCTCGCCGCGCAACCGTTTCCACGTCATCTTCGTCGAGGATTTGGCCCGTCTCGTGCTCGCCCTCGCCGAGAATCAGCCTCCCGGCATCCAGATCTTCCACGCCGGGCACCCCGAAGTGCCTCGCATGCAGGAGTACTGGGACCTCTACTGCCGCGAACTGGGCCGGCCCCGCCCGCGGGTCTTTCCCCCCTGGGTGCTTCTTCCCGTGGCCTTCGCGCTCGAACTGCTCTATACTCTTGGCGGGGCCGTGCGGCCGCCGCTCTTCACGCGGGCCCGTCTGACCATGTTCGCCGCCGACAACGTCTATGCGACCGACAAGATCCGGAACCGGTTTCCCGGTTTCGCCTTCACGCCGCTCGACCGGGCCGTCCGCAAGACCGTGCGGTGGTGGCGGCGGTACAAGTTTCTTCCGCGTGGGAGTCGCCCATGAACGAACCCGTCTTTTTGACCGGCCTGCCCAAAGGCCTGCTCTACGTGCGCCTGATGCTGCACGTCTTCGGCCATTACCTCCTCGAGACGGGACGGGGCCGGATCAGCCCGGGCCGGTTCATCAAGCTGCTGTGGCGGCTGATCCTGCTGCTGAAACCGGTGGTCCGCAACAAGGTGGTCAGAATCGGCGACCTGTACAAACTGCAGTTGTATCTGCCCGCCTACCCGTCGCCCGCCTTCTGGGAGTCGCTCGAGAAGTTTCTGCGGCCCGAACCCGGCCCGGTGACGGTGGTCTTCTCGATGACCAAGGCGTGCGGCTACCGGTGCCCGCACTGCTACCAGCGCCATGACCCCGGACCGGGCGACGACCTCGACCTCGACCTGCTGAAGAAGACCGCCCGGCAGATGCAGGAGGTCGGCGTCACCATGTTCGACATCGAGGGCGGCGAGCCGCTGCTGCGCCTCGACCGGCTGCTCGACCTGCTGTCGGCCTTCGACGGACGCCGCGAGATCTGGATCAACACCACCGGGCACACCCTCACCCCGGAGAAAGCGCGTCGGCTGAAGGAGGCGGGCGTCTTCGGCGTCATGATCTCGGTGCACACCCCCGACGAGGCCGGGTACGATGCGTTCACCGGCTTCCCCGGCTCGTTCGCCATCGCCCGCGAGGCGGCCCGGATGTTCCGCGAAGCGGGCATCACCGTCGCCCTCAACAGCTGTCCAAGCAATGAACTGGTCGACCAGGGGGGCCTCGACCGGATCATGGCGCTGGCCCAAGACTGGCGGTGCTCGTTCGTCCAGATCATCCACGGCAAGTCGGCCGGCGCCTGGCTGGGCAAGGACGCCGAGATGATCAAGGCCCGCGAGAAGATCGACCGGCTGGTCCGGTTCCATCTCGAGCACAACGGCCCCGGCCCCTTCGCCAACTCAACGGCGGCCTCGGTGCAGGTGTTCGAGGAGCAGCCCACCCATTTCGGCTGTACGGCTGGCGGGGTCGATCGTTTCTACCTGGGAGCCACCGGCGAGGTGCAGCCCTGCGAGTTCCTCAACGTCTCGTTCGGCAACGTCCGCGACGAGGAGTTCGCCACCATCTTCGCCCGCATGCGCTCGTTCTTCCGCCGCCCCGGCACCCGCTGGCTCTGCGCCACCGAGGCCGCGTCCATTCACCGCACCCTTCGCGAGCATGGCCTGACCACCACCCCGCTTCCCCGCGCCCACACCGAAGCCCTTGTGCCCACCTGGGACAGGGGAAAGGTCACTCCGTTATACAGACGCCTGGGCATGTATCCCTAAAATGCCTCCCGTATTTGAAACAGCCACCCTGGGGCCAGATTCGCCGGAAAACACACCTGGAGCAGGCCGGATCGGTCCAAGGGAGAGGCCGATTCGACGTCTCGCAAGGCCTGGCTGGCCTCGCGCCTCGCAGATCGCCATGGATGGCGATTCTGCGAGGTTCGGACGACGAATCGAGCCGAACCCGAGGCCACCGATCCGAGCCTGCGGAATGGTGTCTGGAGGCGAACCCGGCCCCAGGGGTTGAGAAACTGCG
>CALLCO010000177.1 GCA_937998695.1 Candidatus Ozemibacteraceae bacterium | reverse complement strand
GCCCCGGCGGCGGGTGGCCGGCTGCCCGGAGGGCTCAGCCTGGCCCGGGGTTTGGCCGGGTTCCTGGCCAGCCTCCCCTGCTTTGCGGTCGCCATCGCCTTCCCCTTCGCCCTTCTTCTTTTTCTTCTTTTCCTTCTTCCCCTTGCTGTCGCCGGGACCTTTGGCGCCCTTGGGGTAGACGGTGGCCCGGACATCGCCGACGGCGATGGTACGATCTTCGTTCGGATAGTAGATGATTTTGTTGGCGTAGAGTTCGGAAACCTGCTCGTCGGCGCCGGGAGCCTCGCGGGAGGTCTGGTAGGCGTGGGCGTGGCCGACGATGATCAGGCGGTTCTCCCGGTCGAGGTAGATGGCCTTGTCGCCGGTGGCGCGCAGGGTTTTGGTGACGATGACCACGTCATTGCGGGCGATCGCCTTGTCTTCGAGCGAGAACAATTCGAGGGTCTCGCAGACGAGGTCGGACAGCGGCTTCTTCTCGTTCTCTTTGGCCTCCTCCTCGGTTTCGGCCTCGCGGTAGGGGACCTCGATCACATGCACGTTGCCTTTGGCCAGGAAGCGGTTCTCTTTGTTAAATCCTTCGATCTCGTTGCAGGTCAAAATGACCCGCGTCTTGCGCTTGGTCATCACCCCGTTCTCGTCGCGGCTCTCGCGGTCGACGATGCGGACCAGTCGGGGGTTGCCCTTGGCCAGGATGCGGTCCTCCTTGACGTAGGCTTCGAGGTAGTCGGAGGTGAGGACCGATCCGGGTTGGGTGACCTCGACATTGTCGATGGCCTTGACCAGTTCGAGGGTGCGGTCGTAGATGCCGCGGTCGGCGGTGAGGACGGTGTCTTTTTGCGTGGCCTTGAGGCCGCCGCGGGCCACGTAGATGTTGTTCTCGAAGGTCATCAGGCGACTGGTGATCAGCATGTCGCCGGCGGTGATCGAGGTGAGGGCCCAGGCGGCAGGCAGAGCGACCCCGGCAACCAGGAGGAGCAGGAACCAGGGCCGGAACGGCCGGGCGGCGAAGAGGCGGCTCATCGGCGGTTCGTCCTTCGGGGGGGGCGTGGCCGGGCCGGCGCGGTCGTGACTGGGGAAGGGGCTGGCAGGCGGGTTGTGGGGGTGGCCACCTGGGGAGCGGCAGCCGGCGCGGCCGTCTGGCTGGCGGGTTCGACCGCCGGGGGGAGGCTGGAGGTGGGCGGCCGCGGCGGGGTTGGTTTGGGGATGCCCATCGGGGGTGCGGTCGGTCCCGGCTCGTTTCCATCGGGGCCCGAGGCGAGGCCGGGGGCGGGCTCTTCCTCGAATTGGGAGGAGGGGATTTCCACGAAATGGCCGGTCTCTTCGAAGGAGGCGCCGTCTCCGCTGGGGGTGGCGGAGGCCTGGGCGGTGGCGGAGGCGGCGGGCCAGATGCGGATGAGGACGTCGCGTTCGAGAGACCCGGCCCGGGTCTGCGTGTTGAAGCGGAATTCGCGTCCGGTGATGATCATGTCGTCCTTCCAGATGGTCACGGGCATGGAAGTATACATCTCTTTGCGGGAAAAGAAATAGCGGAGTTCGTCGGTCCGCAGGCGTTCGCCGTCGGAGGAGCGGAGACGGACATCGCCCCAGAAGCGGGCCTCGAAGGGGGTCTTGAAGGCCCACGAGGCCACGAGCTGGCCGGTGCGGGTGGCCACCTGCTTGTCGAAGAACAGCGTCCGGACCTGGGTGGCGTTCATGTTGTTCTGGGAATCGTCCATGTCGACTTCATCGGCATAGAGCCGGGCGTGTTCGAACCCCTGGTCGATCTCGCTGAAATGGACGTCGCTGAGGCGCATGCGGGCTTTGGCGTAGCTCGAGCGCACGTCTTTTTCGAGGGAGTCGTCCTTGAGGATGATGACCAGGAAGACCAGCAGGACGAGGAACCAGAACCACCCCTTGGTGGAGAAGGTCATGCCTCGTCCCTCGCCAGGTGGGCATGGGCGTAGCGCTCGTGGAACCAGACCCAGAGATCGGGGCGACGCCGGAAGGCGGCCTCATAGCGCTCGACATACCGGCGGACGCGAGCGGTCATCGACTCGCCGCGTTCCCAGGTGAGGGGGGGCTCGATGCGCAACAGATGCGAACCGTCGGGGCGGCGTTCCATGAACATCGGCAGGAGCGGGGCCCGGCCGCGCACCGACAGGATGACCGGGGTCGGATAGAAGGAGGCGGGACGCCCGAAGAACGGCACCCGGAAGCCGTGTTCCTTGGCATCGAGGTCGGAGACGATGCCGACCGCCTCGCCCTGGGCCAGCAGGCGTAAAGACTCGGACAGGTTGTTGGCCATCAGCACGCGCACGCCCCGCCGTTCCCGGAACCCGTTCATGAACGTGGTCATCTGATCGAGGGCCTGGGGGCGGGCGATGACATGGAGGGGCAGGCCGAGGCGGACCAGGGTGTAGGCCTGCAGTTCCCAATTGCCGAAGTGGGCGGCGAGCACGATCAGGCCCCGGCCGGACTGGCGGGCCCGGTCGAGATGCTCGCGGCCCTCGATGTCGACGAGGTCGGGGCGGGCGGCGAGGAGCTTTTCATAGAAAAAGATCTCGAGTAGGTTCATGACCTGGTTGACGGTCATGCCGCGCAGGATCGCCGCGCGTCGCGGGGCGAACTCAGCCGGCAGCAGTTCGGCGGCCCGCCTGGCCTGGGCGGCGAAGACCAGGGGGAAGACCCTCAGCAGGAGCCGGCGCAGGCGCGGCAGGGCGGTGACCGGCTGGCGTTCGATGTAGCCGACCAGCCAGGCGACCAGATGGTATCGGGCCCAGCGGCGGAGCGTCTTGCCGTGGTCGCTCAAGGAGCGGGCCGGAGCGGTCTCCTCAGTCGAGGTAGGTGGCGATGAGGTCATCGTACCGATGCTGGGCGGTCAGGATGAGATCGACCACCTCGCGGACGGCGCCCTGCCCTCCGGGGGTGCGGAGGTGATGGTCGGCGCGGGTGACGACGGCGGGGTGGGCGTCGGCGGGGGCGAAGAAGAGGCCGACCTCGTGCTTGACGCAGAGGTCGTTGAGGTCGTCGCCGACGTAGGCCACTTCGTCGCGGCGCAGGCCGCGGCGTTCCCTGATGGCCCGCACGGTGTCCCGCTTGTTCTGGGCGCTCTGGTGGACCTCTTCGAACTGCAGTTCCTGGGCTCGTCGAGCCACCGCCTCGGAAAACCGGGCGGTGATGACGCCGCACGCATATCCCGCCCGGTGCCAGAGGCCGATGCCGAGGCCGTCACGGGTGGAAAACAACTTGAGATCGAGGTCGCCGTTGCCGAGCACGATCTGCCCGCCGGTCAGGACGCCATCGCAGTCGAAGAGCAGCAGTTTGACGGGGCGGCACGCCCCGGTGAGCTCGTGGGGAAGCATACCCTCTTATACCAGATTCCCCCCGATGGTGCAAAATCTCCATTTCTCTCCTGCCCCAGGAGGTCCTCGGGGTCATGTGATTCTCGGCGCTTGGTGAGGTTGAGCGACGAGGAGAGGAAAGCCGGCCCAAGGCCCTGGCCATACAGAAAAGCGCGTAAGCTTCCAAGTGGCCCAGAGTGGTTCTCCCAGGGCATTGTTACCCGGGGGGAGGTTCTGGTATACTGCGCTCCCCTTGAAACAGCTAGTCATGCCATTTTTGCTGGCGTGGATCGGCGGAGTGCTGCTGGTGCCCCTGGTGCGGCGGATCGCGCTGCGGCTGGGCCTGGTCGATCGTCCCGATTCGCGCAAGATCCATGCGCAGCCGGTCCCCCGGATCGGCGGGCTGGCTTTGTACGTGGCCAGTTTCGTCGGTGCGCTGCCCTTCCTGGTGGCGGATGGCAAGACGACCGGCGTGATGGTGGCGGGCACCTTCATCTTCGTGGTCGGGCTGCTCGACGATCTGCTCGACCTGCCGGCCCGGGTCAAGCTGGGCGGGCAGATCCTGGCCTGCCTGATCCTGTTCGGGTTCCAGGTGCAGATCGATTTCGTCACCGATTTCATCACGGGGCAGGGTCTGGTCGGGCTGGGGCTGCTGACCTACCCCCTGACCCTCCTGTGGATCATCGGGCTGACCAACACCGTCAACCTGGTCGACGGGGTCGACGGCCTGGCCGGCGGCATCGTCTTCATCGCTCTCTCGACACTGCTGGCGGTGCGGGTCATCATCCCGGCGGCGCAGGACACGGCGGTCATCGCCAACGTCATGGTCTTCTGCTCGGCCCTGATGGGGGCGCTATTGGCCTTCCTGCGGTTCAACGTCTTTCCGGCCAGCATCTTCATGGGGGACAGCGGGGCGTATTTCCTCGGCTTCATGACCGCGGCCCTGTCGGTGGCTGGGGCGGCCAAGGGCAGCATCCTGCTGGCCCTGATCGTGCCCCTGGTTGCGTTCGGCCTGCCCGTCATCGACGTCTGCCTGGCCATCCTGCGGCGCAGCAGCAAGCGGGTGCCGATCTTCCAGGCCGATCGCGAACACCTGCATCACAAGCTGCTCCATCGCGGGTTCACTCAGGCCGAGACGACCCGATTCCTGTGGATGGTCTCGAGTTGCTTCGGGTTGCTGGCCATTCTGGCCGCCGATATCCGGCATCGGGGCATCGAGACGGTCATCGCCTTCCTGTTCGTGGCGATGGTGCTCGCCTGTGTCGTCTTCTTCTTCCGGAAAGTGCATGAAAAGCGGACTGCTTAGATTCGCCAACATCCATTTGCAGCAGGGGCCGATCAATCTGTTGACCGCCTCGCTGGCCAAAGGCCGGATCTCGCAGAGCTACATCTTCGTCGGGGCACGGTCGGTCGGCAAGACGCGGCTGGCCAAGACTTTCGCCGCCCTCCTGCAGTGCCTCGAGCCGGTGACCGGGCCGACCGGGGGCCCCGATGCGTGCGGCAAGTGCCTGTCGTGCAAGCGGGTGATGGCCGGCAGTCACCCCGACGTCACCTTCCTGCGGCCGCTGGGCACCGAGATCCGGGTGGCGCAGGTGCGGCAGATGCAGGAGCTGGCCATGCTCCATCCCTACCTCGGCAAGTGGCGGATCTTCATCATCGATCCCGCCGACCGCCTCAACGAGTCGTCGTCGAACAGCCTGTTGAAGATCCTCGAGGAAGCGCCCGAGATGGTGGTCTTCATCCTGGTGGTCGAGCAGCTCGAGCGGGTCCTGCCGACCATCCGCAGCCGGGCCGAGATCGTGCCCTTCCACCATCCCTCGCACCAGTCGGCCCGGGAGGTCATCGCCCAGGTGACCGGGGTGTCCCCCGAGGAGGCGGCACGAGCCTACGCCTTGACCGAGGGCGCGTTCGGGGCGTCGCTGGCCCTGGCCGGCCAGGAGGTGGCGGCGGTGGGACCGCTTCCCCTGCGGGAGGCGCAGGTTCGCTTTCTCGAAGACCTCGACCGGTTCGCCGAACACGTGCAGGCTGGCCTGCATGACGCCCCCTCCTTGGAGGCGGCCCTGGCCGTGCTCGAGAGCCCTGACCTGCCATTCTTCCCGCCGCTGCTCGCCTCCCGCAAAGCGCTGGCCCGGGGGTTGCTGCTGGCCGAGAGCCTGCCGGCGGCTTTTCCCGTGCTGTTCGCGCGGGTCTTCCTCGACACCCTCGACCGGGGGCATCGGGGGGTCGAGAAGGTGCTCGACGGGGTGGTCGCGCGGCAGAAATCGGCCTACGCGGCGGAGATCCTCAAGGACATGGACAAACAGTTCGGCCCGGCCGTCCAGGCTCTGTTCCAGGGGCAGGTGACCGGGTTTCTCGAGGGGCTGCGCTTCTGGTACGAGGATCTCTTCCATTTCGCGCACACCGGCGACGAAAGATGGTTGTTGAACCTCGACCGTAAAGAGGATATCATGGCCCTGTCCCTGGGACGGGGCCTCGGCGCCGCCGAATCGGGGATCCGGCTTCTCTCCCGCAGCCTGGAGCTGCTGTCACGCAACGTCCAACCCGTGTTGGTCCTGGAACACGTCTTGTCATCGATTGGAGGAAGGACCCCTTGAGCCAGTTCGTCGCGCTGCGCCTGCGCAAGCTCCCCGTCGTCCATTGGTTCCTGGAGCCGAACCTCGAGCTGGAGAGCACCCAGAAGGTGCTGGTCCGCACGCAGCACGGCCACGAAGTGGCCACCGTCCTGCGCACCCGCCCGTCGGACGTGCCGTTCAAGCGGGGCGACGACCAGTTCGTCAAGGAGATCCTCGGCCCCCTGCAACCCGAAGACCAGCAGAAGCTCCACGACCTGTGCCAGAAGGAACGGGAGGCCGTCCTGAAGGCCCGCGCCCTGGTGGCCCAGCACAAGCTCGACATGAAGCTGCTGCGGGCCGAATACCTGTTCGACCAGAGCCGGCTGCTGTTCTATTTCACATCCGACATCAAGGTCGATTTCCGCGACCTGCTGCGCAGCCTGGGGGCGGCCTTCCGCACCCGGATCGAACTGCGGCAGATCGGGGTGCGTGACGAGGCCAAGCTGCTGGGCGGGATCGGCTGCTGCGGCAAGGAGGTCTGCTGCGCCCAGTTCATGACCGGGTTCGGCCAGGTCTCGACCAAGATGGCGAAAGACCAGAACCTCAGCCTGAACCCCGCCAAGCTGTCCGGGGTGTGCGGGCGGCTGCTCTGCTGCCTGGCCCACGAGCACGAGTATTACGCCTCCTTCCACGGGAAGTTCCCCAAGGTGGGGGCCGAAATCGTCATCGGCGCCGAGAAGGCCAAGGTGATGGACATCAACTTCATCACCCAGAAGGCGCTGGTCGGGTTCTTCGACCGCCGCAAGCTGTTCGTGCCCCTGGCCCAGATCAAGGGCCGCAAGGAGCCGATCACCGGTCGCAATCTCTGGTGGTCGCAGGAAGAGGGGCAGCCCGAGCCCGAGATCGACGCCCTCCTCGCCGTCTACGGCATCACCGAGGTGGTGCAGAAGGCCCGCGAGGCGAAGGAAGCCAAGGAAGCCCGCAAGCGCGAGAAGCGCCCCGAGGGGGGCGGTGGACCCGGTGGTGCGGGTCCGCGGCCGCCCCGTCGCCCCGCCCCGCCCGATAGGGAGGGGGCGGGCGGCGGCCGGTCGGGGCCGGGGGGGCCCGGTGCCGAGGACGTTGGCCCGGCGACCGGGGCGGGCCCGGAGGCCGGTCCTGGAGCGGGCGGGCCTGCGGAGGTGGGGGGCTCCGCCCGCGCCGGGGCACGGGTGGCGGAGACGGCGGACGAGGACCGGGAGGGGGCGGGAGCGCCCGACCCGGCGGTGGAGGTGGGGGATGGCGTCGCTGCGGAGACGGACGACGAGGCCGGCGCGGATCTTCCCCGCCCCTCGGACGACGACGACCCCGACGGGGAGTGACGCGGCCCGGTTTCCCCCACCGCGGCGGCGACGGAAGGTGACGAACTGAATGCCGGAGGGTCCACCCCCTCCACGATGAGCGAGGAACGATGTGCCACGTATAGGACTGATCGCAGGAAACGGGCGGTTCCCCCTGAATTTCGCCGACTCGGCGCGGCAAGGGGGCTACCAGGTGATCGCGGTGGCGATCAAGGAGGAGACGTCCCCCGATCTCGAGGGGCGGGTCGAGGAGATCCACTGGCTGCACGTGGGTGAGCTGCAGGCGATCATCGACGTCTTCCTGACGCGCGGCATCGACCGCATTGTGATGGCCGGCAAGATCACCAAGACCCGGATGTTCAATCACCTCCATCCCGATGCGCGGTTGCGGCGGGTCTTCGAGAAGACCCCGATCCGCAACGACGATGCCCTGCTGAAGGCCCTGGCCGGCGAGTTCATCGCCGAGGGCATCCACGTCTGCGATTCGACGACCTTTCTGAGCGCCCTGCTGCCCGAGAAGGGAACCCTGACGCGCCGCGCCCCGAGCCAGGAGGAGCACCTCGACATCCAGTATGGGTACGAGCTGGCCAAGCAGATCGCCGGGCTTGACATCGGCATGACGGTGGTGGTGAAGAACCGCGCCATCCTGGCGGTCGAGGCGATCGAGGGGACGGACGAGACGATCCTGCGTGGGGGCCGGCTGGGCAACGGCGGGGTCACGGTGGTGAAGGTGGCACGGCCGGAGCAGGACATGCGGTTCGATCTGCCGGTGGTGGGCACCGACACCATCCGCACCTGCATCGAGGCCAAGGCTCGCTGTCTGGCCATCGAGGAGAAAAAGACACTGCTGCTGGACCGCGCTGAGGTCATCGCCATGGCCGATGGGGCCGATCTGGCCATCGTGGTGGTCTGAGGACCACCCTCCAAGGGAGGAATCGACATGAACACCAACGCCGTGCGGGTCGGGGTGATCGGGACCGGCCATCTGGGGAAACATCACGCGCGCATTTTGGCTTCGATGCCGGAAGCTCGGCTGGTCGGGGTGGTCGACACCCGCGAAGCCGTCGCCAAGGAGATCGGCGCGGCGCATCAGGTGCCGGCGTTTACCGACTACAAGGCCCTCGAGGGGATGGTCGATGCGGTGACCGTGGTGGTGCCGACCGTGCTGCACCACGAGGT
The DNA here is from genome assembly GCA_937998695.1 of Candidatus Ozemibacteraceae bacterium. GTDB lineage: Bacteria > Muiribacteriota > Ozemobacteria > Ozemobacterales > Ozemobacteraceae > Ozemobacter. The sequence continues at coordinate 16,228 of CALLCO010000177.1, read as the reverse complement.
GGCCCGCTTTTTCCTGGAGCGGAACGTCCACACCTTCATCGAGAAGCCGATCACCAAGACGCTCGAGGAGGCGACCGACCTGGTGCAGGTCGCCACCCACAAGCAGTTGACCCTGCAGGTCGGGCACGTCGAGCGGTTCAACGCGGCCATGATCAAGTTGCAGTCGCTGTGCGAAGCGCCCCGCTTCATCGAGTGCCAGCGCATGGGGCCCTTCTCGAATCGCATCCAGGACGTCGGGGTCGTGCAGGATCTGATGATCCATGACATCGACATCGTGCTGTCGCTGGTGCATTCGCCGATCAAGCGCATCGATGCGGTGGGCATCCCGGTGCTGTCGCACAACGAGGATATCGCCAACGCCCACATCGTGTTCGAGAATGGGTGCATCGCCAATCTGACCGCCTCGCGGGTCAGCGAGGAGAAGATCCGGAAACTGCGCATCTTCGAGATGGACAAATACTGCTCGCTCGACTACGCCAACCAGGCGATCACGATGGCCCGCAAATCGCACCTCGAGCCGAAGATCCTCAAGGAGGACCTGGCGGTCGAGAAGGTCGAGCCGCTGCGGCTGGAGCTGGAGCATTTCATCCAGTGCATCCGGGAGCAGAAGAAGCCGCTCGTCACCATCGAGGACGGGAAGAACGCCCTCGAGGTCGCCCTGGAGATCCTCGCGCTGATCAAGGCGGGCTGGATGAATCTCTGAACGGAGACGCGGGCGGGAGCCCGACCCGACGATGACGAGCCTGGCGCGGACGATCGGAGCGGCCCTCTTCCGCTGGCGGGACCTGTTACCGGTACCGCTGGTGGTGGGGCTGGCGTGGGCGGCCCGGCCGACGCGGCTGACCTGGCTGGCCGGCCTGCCTTTCGTTTTCGTGGGAGAGGCGGTGCGGGTCTGGTCGCTGATGCACATCGGCCCCACCACCCGCACCCGTGAGATCTGCGCCGACCGGTTGGTGGTGAGCGGGCCCTACGCGTTGACCCGCAACCCCCTCTACCTGGCCAATCTGCTCAAGGTGGCCGGGTTTCTGGTCATCGCCGGGCACGGTCCGTTCGCGGTGCTGGCGCTGGCGTTCTATGCCTTCGAGTATGCCACGGTGATCCCGTTCGAGGAGCAGTTCCTGGAAGGGAAGTTCCCTGAGGCGTTCGCGGAATACCGGTCGCGGGTGCCGGTGCTGCTGCCGCGGGCCTGGCTCGAGGGCTGGGATGCCCGGGGCCCGCACTCCCTGGCCGAGGCGGTGCGGTCGGAGCGCCGGACCTTCGCCTCGAGCGGCCTGTTGCTCGCCCTGCTGTGGGGCGCGGGGCGATGGAATGCAGGGAGAGGCGTGGCATGAGCGGGATGTCGTCCGGCGGCCGGCCGCCCCGGGTGTTCTTCGTCGCGGGCGAGCACAGCGGCGACCTGCAGGGCTCGCTGGTGCTGACGCATCTGAAGCGCCTGCGTCCCGACCTGGTGGCCGAGGGCATCGGCGGGCCGCTGATGAAAAAGGCGGGTCTGCACTGCCTGCACAGCATCGACGAACTGGCGGTCATCGGTTTCATCGAGGTTCTGAAGAACCTACGACATTTCCTGAACGTCTTCGACGAGGTGAAGCAGCACCTGGCCGCTCACCGGCCCGACCTGCTGGTGTTGATCGACTACCCGGGCTTCAACACGCGGGTGGCGACGGTCGCCAAGGAGCTGGGCATCCACGTCGTCTACTACATCACGCCGCAGGTCTGGGCCTGGAACCCCAGCCGGGTGCACAAGATCACCCGGATCATCGACGAGGCGGTGGTGGTCTTCTCGTTCGAGGAGAAGATCTGGCGGCGGGCCGGGGCCAGGGTTTCGTGGTTCGGCCATCCGCTGGTCGGCATCACCGAGGCCCGGCAGCCGCCCGGCCAGTTCCGGGCCGAGCTGGGGCTGGACGGCGGGCCGGTGATCAGTCTGCTGCCGGGGAGCCGGTCGCAGGAGATCCGGTACATCCTGCCGGGGCTGCTCGACGCGGCCGTGCTGATCCTGAAGGCGCGGCCGGCCACCCGGTTCCTGCTGCCCCTGGCGGGAACGATTCAGGAGTCGCTGGTGCTGCCGCACCTGAGAGGGCGGAACCTGCCGCTGACGCTGCTGCGCGGGCAGACCTACGAGGCGGTGGCGGCCTCCGATCTGGCGCTGGTGGCCTCCGGCACGGCCACCCTCGAGACGGCGCTGCTGGGCACGCCGATGATCATCGTTTACCAGAGCAATCTGCTGACCTCGGTCATGTCGAAATTCCTGATCCAGAAACCGCACATCGGGCTGCCCAACGTGGTGGCGGGCCGGCAGATCGTGCCCGAGTTCATCCGGTGGCGGTTCCGGCCGCGGCTGATCGCCGACGAGGCGTTGTCGATCCTGGCCCACCCGCGGCGGCAGGATACGATCCGGCGGCAGCTCGCCCAGGTGCGTTCCCTGCTCGGGCCGCCGGGGGCCAGCGAGCGGGTGGCCCGCCACCTGCTGGAGCGGCTCGCCGAGCTGGTGGGCCCGGCGGAGCCGGTGGTCCACGCGGAGCCGACCACTCCGACCGATCGGGGGGCGGCGGGATGAACACGTTGTTCCGCATTCTCGGGTATTTCCGGCCGTATCTCTGGTACTTGTGGGTGGGCATCTTCTTCAGTTTCGTGCAGGCGGTTTGCACCATCTATCCCGCCTGGATCATGAAGAGCGTGATCAACGACGTGCTGGTGCAGCGCGACTTGCAGATGCTGCATTACATCGCCTGGACGCTCGTCGTGGTGATGGGGGTCAAGGGCATCGCCAATTTCATCCAGACCTACCTGATGACCTGGGTGGCGCAGGACATCCTGCGGGTGATGCGTTCGGCCTGCTTCGAACGGCTGAACCAGCTGTCGCTCAGCTTCTTCGAGAAACAGCGGACGGGGCAGCTGATGAGCCGCATCACCAGTGACGTGCTGGTGCTGCAGCACCTGCTGTCGAGCTCCACCGGCCTGGTCGGCGACCTGATCGCCTTCATCGGGTTCTGTCTGTACATCTTCTACCTGCACTGGAAGCTGGCCTTCATCTCGATCATCATCATCCCGATCATCGGGGCGCTGATCAACAAGTTCTCGCGCAAGATGAAGAAGATCGGCACCCGGATGCAGAGCCGCATCGGCGACATCGCCACGGTCCTGCAGGAGGTGATCACCGGGGTCAAGGTGGTCAAGTCGTTCACCCTGGAAGAGCTGGTGCGCACGCGCTTCGAGAAGGCCAACGACGAGAACTTCCGGGAGACGATGAAGGGCAACCGCATCAACGCGGCGACCTCTCCGGTCATCGAGTTCATCAACACGGTCGGTCTCGCCATCATCTTCTGGTACGGCGGGTATGAGGTCATCCAGGGGCGGCTCGACGCGGGGCAGTTGATCAGCTTCCTGACCGCCCTGGTCGGGCTGTTCACGCCGATCAAGACCCTGTCGAAGCTGAGCAACGTCATCTCGCAGTCGGTCGGCGCGGGGGAGCGGGTGTTCGAGATTCTCGACGCGCCGGTCGAGATCCAGGACCGGCCGGGGGCGGCCCCCCTGACCGAATGTCAGGGGAAGGTGGATTACGAGGGGGTCGTCTTCTCGTACAACGGTCACGATCCGGTGATCAACGGGGTTTCGCTGGCGGTGGCGCCGGGCGAGATCGTTGCCCTGGTGGGGCCCTCGGGGGCGGGCAAGACCACCTTCGTCAACCTGCTGCCCCGGTTCTTCGACATCCAGGAGGGGAGCATCCGGATCGACGGCCGCGATGTGCGCGACCTGACGCTGGCCTCGTTGCGGCGTCAGATCGGTCTGGTACCACAGGAGGTGTTGCTCTTCTCGGGGACGATCGCCGACAATATCCGGCTGGGGCGGCTCGACGCCACCGACGCGGAGGTCGAGGCGGCGGCGCGCCTGGCCAACGCCCACGAGTTCATCCTGGCCCAGCCCAAGGGCTACCAGACCGAACTGGGCGAGCGCGGGGTCAACCTGTCGGGCGGGCAGGGGCAGCGGCTGGCCCTGGCCCGGGCCTTCCTGAAGGACCCGCGCATCCTGATTCTCGACGAAGCGACCTCGGCGCTCGATTCCGAGACCGAGAACCTGATCCGCGAGTCGCTGGCGCGGCTGATGAAGAACCGCACGACGTTCATCATCGCCCATCGCCTGTCGACGGTGGTCAACGCCGACAAGATCGTGGTGCTGCAGCACGGCCGGATCGTGGAGAGCGGGCCGCACGCCCGCCTGCTCGAGCAGAACGGGGTCTACGCCCATCTCTACCAGTCGCAGTATTCGAACCAGCTGGCGGCGGGGTTGCGGTGATGAGGCGGACGGCGATGGCAGGGCGCGATCGGCAGGCGTTCCGCAGCGGCATCGACGACGGCCGTTGGGAGGAGCCCGGCTATGCGGCGCGGGTGGCGATGAAGGGGCGGGCGGCGGCGTGGTTCATCCGGTGGCTCGGGGCTTCCCTGCGCCTGGAGCGCCCGGGCTGGGAAGCCAACGCCCGGGCCTTCGCCACGGGCCGGCCGGTGGTCTATGTCTGCTGGCACGGTTCGCAGCTGGCGCCGACCTATGCCTACCGCGACCGCGGCATTTGGATCATGACCTCGCTGTCGCGGGACGGGGACATCCAGACGCAGAGCCTGAACTGCCTGGGCTACCGCACGGTGCGCGGCTCGAGCTCGCGGGGCGGCGGTCGGGCCCTGCTCGAGATGGTGCGCCGGCTGCAGCAGGGGCAGGCGGTTTCGATGACGCTGGACGGCCCGCGGGGGCCGCGCCACGTGGCCAAGCCGGGGGCGGTGCTGCTGGCCCAGCGCGCGGGGGCGGTGGTGCTGGCGGTCGGGGCCCGCTACGGCCGGGCCTGGCAACTGCGCAACTGGGACCGGTTCGAGATCCCGCTGCCCTTCTCGCGGGTGGTGGTGGCGACGAGCGAGCCGTTCACGGTGCCGGCCGACCTGCCCGTCGAGGCGGGCACGCGGCTGCTCGAAGAGCGACTGGCCGCGTGCGAGGCTCTGGCTGAGCGGAGGTTGTGCGCATGAGCGCCGGCCCGTCGTTCCGCAAGCGGGTGCTGATCGTGGCGGGGGAGACCTCGGGCGACATCTACGCCAGCACGCTGATCGACGTGCTGCTGCGGCACATGGACCTGGAGATCTTCGCGGTCGGAGGGCCCCAGACGGCCAAACGGCCGGTCGAACTGCTCTACGACAGCTCCGCCTGGGCGGCCATCGGTCTGATCGAGGCGATCAAGCAGGCGCCGCGGCTGATGTTCGTGTTGCGCCGATTGAAACGCTTCCTCTTTCACATGCGCCCAGATCTGGTATTGTTGGTCGACTATCCCGGGTTCAACATGCGGCTGGCGCGCGAGGCCAACCATTTAGGCATTCCGACCCTGTACTATTTCCCGCCCAGCAAGTTCGCGGTCGATCCACGCGATGTGGCCGATGCCGCCCGCCACATCACGAGCGTGGCGGCCAATTTCAGCTTCACCTACAAGGTCTACAAGCAGGCGGGGGCCAACGTCGAACTGGTCGGGCATCCGCTGCTCGACATCGCGCGGCCGACCATGTCGCGCGAGGAGGCCTGCTGGCAGTTCGGGCTCGACCCGGCGCGGCCCGTCATCGCCCTCTGCCCGGGGAGTCGGCGCAGCGAGCTCGACCAGATCCTGCCGGTCATGCTGGAGGCGGGGCGGTTGTTGCGACAGCGCGATCCGTCGTTCCAGTTCGTGGTGCCGGTGGCGGTCTCGGACGGCCCCGAGGTGTTCGGGGTGTCGAAGGCGGGGTTGCGGCAGAGGCTCGAGGCCTCGGGGCTGCCCATCCGGCTGGTCGAGGGCAAGATCTACGACGTGATGAACATCAGCCGGATCCTCCTGATCAGTTCGGGAACGGCGACCCTCGAGGCGACCAACGTCGGCACGCCGATGGTGATCACCTATCGGGTTTCGGTCGTCACCGAGATCGTGGCGCGGTTGTTCTACAAGCTGCCTGAGTTCATCGGGCTGCCCAACATCATCCTGGGGCGGCAGGCCGTGCCGGAGCTGATCCAGTGGAATTTCACCCCGGAAACGCTGGCCGATACCGCCTGGGAGATCCTGCGATCGCCCGAGCTCTATGCCCGGCAGAAGCGCGATCTGGCCGAGGTGGTGAGCCATCTCGGCCGGCCGGGGGCGCACGAGCGGGTGGCCCGGATGGCGATGCGCCTGCTGGGTGAAACCCCTGTCTGAGCCGGCGGGGCCGATGACGGGGACGAAGCCGCGGGGGAAGGGTCTTGTCGGCGGCGGGCAGGGAGCGGTGGCGCCGCGGGCTGCCAGGGAGGCGGGTGTGCTTTTCCCGGCCCTGGTGCGGGTGTCGGCGGTCTGCTGCGCCCTGCCGGAACGGGCCGGCCGGCTGGTGGCCGGGGCGGCCGGACTGCTGGCGGCGCAGGCGTGGCGCGGGGAGCGGACCCGGCTGCGCGAGACGATCGACCGGGTCTACCACCGGCGCGGGCGGCGGCCGCCGCAGCCGGTGGAGGCGATCATCGAGCAGTGTTTCCTGCACTTCGCCCTGGTCATCGCCGAGTTGCTCCGGTTTCCCGCCATGGCCGCCGATGATTTCCGGGCCCGGGTGTCCTTCGAGGGGCTCGAACACCTGCAGGCCGCCCTGGCGGCCGGGCGTGGGGTGGTGCTGGCGGTGCCGCACCTGGGCAACTGGGAGCTGCTGGGGGGGGCGATCGCCCATTCCGGGTTTCCGCTGCATTCCTTCTACATGTCCCAGAAGGAGGACGATTTCGGGCGGGCGCTCGATCATTTCCGGCAGTTCACGAAGATCGTCCTGCACGACCGGGATCGCGGGCTGGTTGGGGCCCTGAAGGCTCTGAAAAAAGGGGGCATTCTGGGCATGCTTCCCGATCAAGATGGTGGAAACTACGGGGTGTATCTCGATTTCCTGGGCCATTGGGTGAGCATGCCGGCCGGTCCCGCCAACTGGAGCCTGAAGACGGGGGCGGCGGTGGTGCCATTGTTCAGCCTGCGTTGCGGGCACACCGGGCGGTACCGGGCGCGATTTCTGCCCGCCCTGCCGGCAGAAGCGGCCGGGACCATGGAGGAACGCGTCATTGCCCGGACCCGGCGCCTGGTCGGTTGGATGGAAGAGGTCATCCTGGCGGCGCCCCACCAGTATCTGTGGTTTTACGACCGGTTCAAACCGCGCCATCATGGGCATCTGGCGCGATTGAAGCAGGCGGGGGTGCCGATGCGGCACGGCGGGGCCTGCCTGGGCAATCTGCCTGGGGAAGCAGGGGAATGAGCCGGTCGTTGGCAACAGGCGAGGGGGCTTCGACCTGGTCGTGGCGGGCGAAAGCCGCCTGGTGCGGGTATCAGGGGTTGTTTGGGGCGGCTTTTCTGGCTGGGGCGGGGGCGGTGCCGTGGCTGGCGCGTCGCGAGCCGCGCGTGGCGGAGGGGTTAGGCGATTATCTGGGCGGCCTGCCGCGCCCGCCGGCCGGGCCGTTGATCTGGGTGCACGGGGTTTCGCTGGGCGAGAGCCTGGTGGCCTTCGCTCTGATGGAGCGGATCCGCCGGGAGGCATCCGGCTGGCGGATCGGGTTCACGACCACCCACCCCGATGTGCTGGCCCTGGTCCGGCGGAAAGGGCTGGCGGAGGTCACGGGGTACGCCCCGCTCGATATGGCTCCTCTGGTCTGGCGGGCGATGCGGCGGTGGCGGCCCCGCCTGGTGGTGATCTCGGAGACGGATTTGTGGCCGGGCCAGGCCGGGGTGGCGCGGGCGTTGGGCGTTCCGCTGGTGTTGGTCAACGGGCGGATCAGCGAGAAGCACGAGGCGTTCTGGCGGCAGGTGCCGGGGTTGGCGGCGGCGCTCTGGGCTGGCTTCCGCAGCCTGGGGGTGCAGAGCGAGGCCGACCGGAGGCGGTTGCTGGCGATGGGAGCGCCGGCTGGTGCGGTTGCGGTGGTGGGCAACATCAAGGTCGATTTGGTGCCGGCGCCGCGCGAGGGGTGCCTGGAGGCGGTTCGGAGGTGGCGGGGGGAGCGGCCGCTGATCGTGCTGGGGTCGTTGCATCCGTCGGAGTTCGAGGCATTGGTGCCGATGATGGAGCGCCTCGTCAGGCAGGAGGGGTGCCGGGTGCTGGTGGCCCCGCGGGCGGTGACGAATGTTGCCGCCTGGGAAGGGCGGTTGCAGGCCCGGGGAGTGGCGGTGGGCCGGCGGTCGGCGGTCGGTGGGCTGACCGGGACCAACGAGGTGGTGCTTCTCGACACGGTCGGGGAGTTGGCCACGCTCTACGGCCTGGCCACGGTGGCTTTCGTGGGGGGGACGCTCGATCCGGCGGTGGGTGGGCACAACCCGCTGGAAGTGATTGCGCAGCGGGTTCCCCTGGTGGTTGGCCCGCATGTGCGCAACTTTTCCGATCTGATCGGCGAGCTACGGGAGGCGGGTGGGGTGGCGGTGGCGGCCGATGTGGAAGCGGTGGCCCGGGAGATCGCCACCCTGCGGGGGGATCCGGCGGCGGCGGCGCGGCAGGTCGGGCAGGCGCAGGCGGTGACGGCGCGTCATCGCGGAGCCCTTGACCGCACCATGGACCTGCTCCGGCCGTTTCTGGGTTTCCCATCATCGGATCGGGCGGGTGCCCGATCCATTCCTGAATGAGGCGACGAACATGACGACGACGTATCTGATCTACGTGCTGTGGGGAGTGGCGATCGGTACTCTGAGCGGGACGATCGGGTTGGGAGGGGGAATCCTGATCGTGCCGACCCTGATCTATCTGTTCGGGCTGAAGCAGCACGAGGCTCAGGGTACCAGTGTCGCGTTGATGATCCCGCCGATCGGGCTGATGGCGGCGTGGCGGTATTACCAGAACGGGCACGTGGTGGTGCCGATCGCGGTGTGCGGAGCGATCGGGTTCTTTCTTGGGGGTTTCTTCGGGGCGGAGATCGCCGAGCGGTTGAGCGGAGATGCCCTGCGTCAAGCCTTTGGCGTGATCCTGATCGTGGTCGGGGTCAAGATGCTCTGGGGGTGACGCCGGGGATGTCGGCGAGCGGGTTGTCGTAGACCATGCCCGACAGACCGGATTTGATTTCCCAGGAGATGCCGTTGAGGTCGTCGAAGACGAAGCTGCCGTAGCGGCTGGTCTGAGGGGTGATTCCCTCCTGGGCGAGGCGGTGGAGGACGCCGCCGATGTCGCGGGGCCGCAGGATCATGCGGTACTCGCAGCGGACGGTCTGGTTGACGGAGCGTTCGAGGACCTTGGTCTCGGTCTCGAGCAATTCGAGGTTGGGGCTTTCCAGGCGCATGACGACACCTTCCATGCCCTCCATGAACAGGCGCCGCAGCACCTGAACGCGTTCGATGCCCATGGTCCGGCCGTAGAACTGCCGGCTTTCTTCGGGCTTGCTGGTCACGATACCGACGGGAGTCACGCCGACCATGGTTCGCCTCCGGGAGATGATCTGTGTAAGATCCATCGGCAGGTTTCCGGGGCCGGTTTATCGACAGAAAACACGACAAGAAGTTTCTCGGGTCGTTTGGCCCTGATGATTGAGCCTGTTGCATGAATCCGTTGTTCGGGCTTCCGGTACAAAGCGCCCTTGGTCTGGAACATGTTTGTTGGTGGACCGTACAGAAAAATGCTCGTTTCTGGCATTCGTGCAACAGCCTCCGATCATTGACAGGCCCGCTTCGGCGGGCCATTTTCGCTTGTCGAAGACCGATCAGAAGCCCGTCAGACCACTTCTGGTAAAGGAGCGCGAGAAAAAGTTGGGATTCGAGCGAGAAAATCTCCACTTACTCATCTGCGGCGTTCGGTTGATATTGAACCACACACCAGAATGTGGTATGATTTGTGTAGGAGGTGATGCGCATGCCGACAAACCTTGCGATTGACGACAGACTTCTTGATTTGGCCCTCGAAATTGGAGGCCTAAAAACAAAAAAGGACACCGTGAATCAAGCACTCAAAGAATTTATCGAAAAGAGAAAGCAAAGAGACATAATTGATTTGTTCGGAAAGTTTGACCCTGATCCAGAATACAATTACAAACATGGTCGCTCCAGATGAAAGTCCTTGTTGATACCAGTGTATGGTCGGCCGTTTTAAGACGCGACATAATTTCCAACAAAGAAATTGAAAAGAAACTTGTTTCCCTTATCCTAAACAACGATGCCTTGATTATTGGCCCCATTCGCCAAGAAATTTTATCTGGCTATTCCAATCGAAAGAAATTTAATAGCCTTAAGGAAAAGCTTTCTGCATTTCCCAATTTGGAAATTCTTGGGGATGATTATATTTCTGCGGCAGAACTTTCTAATGAATGCCGTTCCAAAGGCATTCAGGGGAGTCACACTGATTTCCTAATTTGTGCAATCTCCATTCGATGCGACACCCCTATCTTTACCCTAGATAAGGATTTCGAGAACTATTCACGGGCAATCAAGATACGATTGTATTAAGGATCCATCCTTCGCGGCGCAGCCGCGCGAGGAGTTTTCCCCGGAAGAGCCTTGCCAGAACCGTGCCGGGGAAGAGGCACGCCAGGTCCGTTCGCTTCCAGAGACGGTTCTTCGCGTCGATCGCTCCGGCGGGCACCAGGAAATGGACGTGGGGATGGCCGCGGCGGCGCACAGGGTGTCGAAGAAGGTTCGGCGATGGGTCCAGGCCAGAGGGCGCATCCCCGCCGGGACGGTGAAGGTGACGAGGAAATACGGCACGGGAAGCAGTTTCTCCCGTTGCCGGTCAATCCATTCCCCGGTCTCGTGACTTAGGCATCGCGGGCAACTCCGGTGCCCGCAGGAACGATGGATTGTGGGACTTGCATGGCGAAGACCTTTCCGCTACCCTGCCTCGGAAGTCCTCCATCCGATGTGGAAGTTGCCGTGAAGGAGAAGGTATGAAGCGTTTGACCAGTTTTTTGGTGCTGGCCATGGTGGTCGTGTGGCTGGGGGTGCCCGCGGGGGCGACCACGACCGACGAGCTGAACGATGCCGTTCTGTTCTTCGTCAACGATCCCCAGGAACTGGCTTTTGCCGATCTGAACAAGCTGATCGAACGCAACAAGATCTTCCATCAGGAGCGTGGCACGCTCGGGGAGGATCAGATCCAGAGCTTCTATCGGCATATCGCCGAGCACGGAGTGCGCAATCCCGGGCCCGAGAACCAGGTGCGGGTGGCGTATGTCGTCCAGAACCAGGGCCTCGACACCCAGGGCGTCCTCGTGTTGAAGGGCGATTTCGACCGCGCCAAGGTGCTCGAGACCGTCAAGAAGCACTACGTGCAGCACAGTTCGGAACACGAAGCCGCGGTCACCCAGCCTGACCGCTTCGCTGCCGCCCATGGCGAGATCAAACCGGCCAACCCCTACGTCGAGACCGAGTCGGTCATCGATGGGGCGCAGGCCCACATCTTCCCCATGCCGCTGAAGAACCGCGAACTGATCATGGCTTCGACCGGCGACTACATCCTGATCAGCTCGGCCGGCCGGGGCAACCGGGCCCTGCTGCGGCGCACCATCGCCGTGGCCCAGGGCAAACTGCCGCTGCGTGAGCCGGCCCCGAACTCCAAGGTCGTGATGACCTTCGCGCCCTCCGCCTCCGAAAAAGATCAAATGGGAAAAGGCATCTGGAAGCGCTACGACCAGCAGAAGCGGGACAGCCTCGCCACGCACAAGCACCTGAAGAAGATGGGCGAGCGGTTCCGCCAGAAGGTCATCAAGAACAAGGTCGAATGCTTCGTCGACTCCCTGGAGGAGCTCGAGCAGGGCACGCTGACCGTCCAGCGCGGCCGGCAGGGCGAGATGACCAAGGTCGCCACCTTGGAGGCCTCCTTCGCCTCGGCCGACCAGGCCAACGATGTGAAGAAACGCCTGGTCAAGCACATGGTCAAGGAAATCAAGCGCCAGGACGACGTCAAGGACAAATTCGCCCTCGGCAACGTCTCGATCACCACTCAGGGCAACAAAGTGCTGGTGCGCTGTCAGCTGCGCGATTCCAAAGAGCAGCTGCACGCCTTCCACCTGATTTCGACCTACGTGTCCAAGGGGATGATGGAGCGGCTCTGAGCCCCAACCCTTTCCCCGCCCGTTGACCCACGACTCACGCGCCCGCAGGCCGGCCTTCCGCCTGCGGGCGTTCCTCTGAACCGGAGTCCTGGCCCATGCGCTTCTACTTCGTCGACCGCATCACCGAACTCGTGCCCGGCCAACGGATCCGCGGGTACAAGAATGTGGCGATGAGCGAACCGTTCTTCGCCACCCATTTTCCCGGGTTTCCGGTGCTGCCTGGGGTGGTACTGGTCGAGGCCATGGCCCAACTGGCCGGGTTGCTGGTCGAAACGACCCCCGCAGGAAAAGACCGCAAGGCCATCCTGTCGATCGTCGACCGGGTCAAGTTCAAAAAGATGGTGCGACCGGGCGACCGCGTCGATCTGGCCGCCGACCTCGTGCTGATCGACGAGGAGGGGGCGCGGGCCGAGGTGGCCGCCCGGGTGGGGGACGAACTGGTGGCCCAGACCCGCCTGACCTTCGTGCTGCTCGAGGTGCCCGCCCAGTTCGCCGGGATCCTGGCGCAGGAGCGGGCCGCCTTGCTCTACGCCCTGCGGATGCCGTGAATGAAGGTTCGCCTGACATGGGTTCGACGGGGAAGGGGATGACGGCAGGTGTTCTCGTCTGCGCGCCGTGGCCCTTTCCTGGCGCCGGGCGATGGCGGAAGCGCCTGGCGTGGCCGTCCCCGCCGAGGAGGAGGACGAGGTGACCCGACCGCCGACGACAGGGCCCCGTTCGGGGGTAGGGCCGACGGAACCGGTGCCGGTGGCGATCACCGGGATCGGCGCGGTGACCCCCCTGGGGATCGGAGCCGAGGCGACGTTCGCTGCCCTGTGCGAAGGGCGCAACGGGGTCCGCGAGATTCCGGCCTGGAAGGACGCGGGATTCCCGGTCACCTATGGCGGCATGGTTGACGGCCTGGGCGACCTTGAGCCCGACCCCTTGTACCAGTCGTGTCGGTCGCGCAAGGCGGTGTTCGCGGCCCGCGCCCTCGCGGAAGCGCTGGCGCAGAGCGGCGGGGCGGCCCACCTGCAGGAGGGCCGGGGTGGCATCTTCCTCGGCATCGAGACGGGGCGGCCGGCCATCGCCAAACTGTTCACCATGTTCCGGCAGGCGGGAACACCGAAAGGCCTCGATGCGAAGGCCTTCGGTGAGCGGTGCTTCCAGTATCTGACCCCGGGAGAGGTGCTGGCCAAGCAGCCGTTCTTCCTGGCCGGCCTGGTGGGGCGTCTGGCGGGAGTGACGGGGGCGGAGGCACGCAGCATTTCCAATGCCTGCTCGTCAGCCAACCAGGCGATCGGGGAAGCCTTCCGCAAGGTGGCGGCGGGGCACCTCGACTGGGCCATCACCGGGGGAGCCGATGACATGGTCGACGAATACATGGCCATCGGCTTCCATCTGCTGGGGGCCCTGGCCACCGGCCTGCCGCCGGAGACGGCCGCGCGACCTTTCGACATGGGCCGGCGGGGGTTCGTGCTGGGGGAAGGGGCGGGCCTGTTGGTGCTGGAGGCCCTACCGCGGGCCCTGGCCCGGGGCGCCGTTCCCCTGGCCCTGCTCACTGGCTATGGGGCCGGCGCCTCGGCAGGGAAGATCACCGAGACGACCTGGGAAGGCATCCACAAGACGATGGCGGCGGCCCTCACCGAGGGCGGCTGCATGCCCGGCGACATCGATTACATCAACGCCCACGGCACCGGCACCCCGATGAACGACCCGGCTGAGACGCGGGCGATCAAGGAGCTGTTCGGGGTCGGCGCCTCGCAGGTGCCGATCAGTTCGACGAAGTCGATGATCGGCCACCTGATCGCCGCCGCCGGCGCGGTCGAGGCCGTTGTCTGCGTGCAGTCGATCCGGCACGGGCGGATCCACCCCACCCGGAACCTCTTGCGGCGCGACCCCGCCTGTGATCTCGATTTTGTCACCGAGGGGGCCCGCGCCCGGCGGGTGCGCCACGCCCTGTCCAATTCCCTGGGCTTTGCCGGGATCAACAGCACGTTGTTGTTCGCCGCCCCCGGTCGCTGAACGGCCGCCTTCTGCCACGAACGGTTTCAATACCCGCCGCCGGTGGTGGGGATGCTCAGCTCGAGATTACCGGATTTGACGGTGACGCCCTTGCCGCTGTTGACGTCCACGGGATTGCCCTTGCCGTCGTTGGCCCGCACCGAGCCGTCGGCGGAGACGCCGGCGGAACTGCCGCCCGACCGGGCATCGATGTTGCCGGAAGGATCGATCGTGGCCTGGTTGTCGCCGCTTCCCGCCTCGAGGCCGTTCTTCGTGGAAACCCGGGCGCCGCCCTTGGCCTTGACCTCGACGAGGGCTATATTGCATCCGGGGCAATTGCCGGCCTCGTCGCTGGTATAGCCGCAGGTGGGACAGGCGTAGGTCACCTCCTCGTCGGACGTTCCCTCGTCGTGTTCTTCATCGGGTTCACCCACGAGTTCCTCCGAGTCGCTGCCGATGGCATCATCTTCCCGGATCTCGTTGTCTTTCTCTTCGGCCCAGGCAGGGGAGCCGCCCAGACCAGCCAGCAGCCAGGTCATGGCCAGGCCAGCGACGAGTGACAAACCGGAGAGCAGCCGAGTAGATGTACGCATAGCTCAACTCCTAAAAGTTAAATTTTCTATGAACCGCTTCAAGGCTAGGAACGCCTTTGATTGAGGGTTTCGAGCTCGTCCAACAGCTTGCCCCGCAGTTTGCGTGAACGGGCGCGCCTCATGATTGTTCGTCGGTGAGCGGCTTCGGCTTGCGCCCTCGGAGGCTGTTTCGAGCTGTATGGGAGCAGCTCTGCGACAGGAAACGGGTCGGGATGATGGAAGTGTGCATCCAGGGTGGGAAGAAGAACCGATCCTTCGATGACAATTCTTATCCCCGCATGGCGATGACCGTGAATCCGTCTTTCGTGGCCCTTGGGAATCTTGAACCAACGTTCCAGATCACCGTTGTCCCGCGGAAACTCCTCCTTCTCATCACCGCAGAACAAGCCTGGCAGGAAACTCTCCATGACTTTGGAGGCATGTTGCTTCCAGGGGTGCGGATCGTCGGCCAAACTCGACTGGATTTCTCGAAACCGCTCTTCTCGAACGTCCTTGGGGCCAGACTGTGGGGATAGGGTTGCGGCTACCGCACGAATGTGCGAGGTCATCTCCCGCACCTCTTCCTGAATCGGAGCAACGTGCGCCAACCCTCGATCAATGCAGGTTACCAACGCCTTCATCGCCTGTTCCGCAGGCCCCCTTTTTTCGCCTCCAGGTTGAGTTCCAGAGAGGCCTTCACTTCCCGCAATGCATCTGCCATCCTCAACCCCGGTGGCGACAACGGACCGCCCTGGTCATCATTGAGGATTCCCCTAACGGCGCTGCAGTAATCAAGGACGACGGCTTTTTCCGTGTCCTCATCCCCTTTCTTTTGCGAGATCAGGTCTTTCTCGATTTCACGAAGGCCGCGCACTTTTCGCCTCATTTGTACTTTCCCGTGACTATCGGCTTCCATAACAGGCTTGGCGACGGCCCTTAGAAAGTGATCATGGCAATACCTATGAGGGACGCCAGGAAACTCCGCAGCAATTCCTTGAACCAGTGCTTCCTGTTTGTCGGAGATCCATAGTGCAATTGGTTTCTGGAGGAGGTCGACCCACTCATGAACCTGTTGCAGGATGCGTCGAACTTCCGCATGCGAGCTTGAAAGCAGAGCTTCGGCAAACCACACTCGCTTCTTTCGATACTCTCGAACGACATACAGAGTCTCATGCCCCTTTTCGGGCTGAAGTCCGTCGATCGTCAATACAAGGCTATCCACGTCACGATACTCTTCCAGAAGATGCTTGGGATCGCGATGTCGCTCATAGATCATCGTTTGATATCTCTTCACATACTGTTCGAGCGCATCATCGGAAACGATGATCCCATGCTCATCCCGAAGTTCCTCGCGGATTTGACGAATTGACCAATGCCGAGAAAACCGCCGATGACCAACCCAAGCAAAGACATCCCACCCAATGAGCCATCGTGGGAAGGTCAGGAGAATTTCCTCTTCGGGGCTGATCGTTTTCATTCGCAACTGACAGTCGGGGTTCTTGCAGCACTTCAACCGGGCGACCATTTCCGTTGGCCCATGAAACGTGAAGAACCGGTGAAACCGGTGGTCACAAATACTGAGACGCCGGAAGCAAGCGGAGCATTCCTCCGTCCTAGGGGTCAGCACGATCTGGTGGAAATCTGTATCAATAGGCCATACGTAGCGC
>CALLCO010000176.1 GCA_937998695.1 Candidatus Ozemibacteraceae bacterium | reverse complement strand
CGAGGCCTGGATGGCCTCGCGCCTCGCAGATCGCCATGGATGGCGATTCTGCGAGGTTCGGACGACGAATCGAGCCGAACCCGAGGCCACCGATCCGAGCCTGCGGAATGGTGTCTGGAGGCGAACCCGGCCCCAGGGGTTAAGAAACTGCGGTAGTCATAATAGGTGGGAAGATCCCCTCAGACGGCCGCCATCATGTCCAGAAGGCGTTCGCCACATGGGTCACCACGGGTGGGGCCCCGGGGGGAAAGACGACCCCGACCACGTCGAAGCGGCAGAAGGTGTCGGCGGGAAACCGATGGGCGGCGAGAAACCACCGGGCCATGCGGGCCACCCGGGTCTGCTTGGCCCGCGACACGGTCTCGAGCGGATCGCCTTGCCCCACCTGGGTGCGACTCCGCACCTCGACGAACACCACCGTGTCGCCGTGCCGGGCCACGAGGTCGAGTTCGCCGTAGCGGGTGCGCACGTTGCGGCCAAGAATGACCATCCCCTTCCCCTCGAGCAGGGACGCCGCCAGGTCTTCCGCGCGGCGGCCCAGACGTTGGCGCGCCAGAGTCACCGCTGACGGCTGCCGTCGAGGCGGTAGATCTGAGCCAGCACCTCGGCCATCGCTTCCCACATTTCCGGTGGGATCTCGGTACCGACCGGCACCTTCGCCAGGGATTCGGCGAGCGGCTTGTCTTCTCGTTGGGGAACCCCGTGCTTGCGGGCCTCTTCGATGATGCGGGCCGCCATCAGACCGCGCCCCGACGCGACGACCCGCGGCGCTTCCCCGCCCTTGCCGAAGACGTAGCGCACCGCCACCGCGATATCCTCGAACCGGACCGGCCGCTTGCCGCTCATGCCGGCCTCACACCCGCACGTCGAGGCGGCAGGCAGGAGCGGGGGGCTCGGGTGCCGCCTCGGGCGGGGCCAGGAAGAACTCGCGGGCCGGCAGCCGGCCGGCGGTCAGGCGCAGGGATGTCCATCCCAGGGTGCGCAACCGCTCTTCCAGGGGCCCGAAGAGGGTTCGCAGGGCGGGAATGGTCTCGGCCTGCTGCGCGGCGAAGTGGATCCAGAGGGCTTCGCGCAGCCGGTGGAGCCCGACCTCCAGGCGGCCCAGGCGGGGGGGCGTCACCTGCAGGCGCAGGCTGAAGCCGCGCCCCGGTCCCTCGCCGCCCTCGTAGAAGGCTTCCCCTTCGAGAGTGTCCGGCAGGTCGGTTCCCTCCCAGAAAACCGGCCACTGGAAGTAGAGCCGCCCTTCCGCCGGCCCGGCGGGAGGCTGGGAAAGCAGCTCCTGGAGGGCGAGGTTGGCCGGGAACTCTTCGGCCAGGGCCCGACCCGCCGCCAGGTCGTCGGCACCCGCCCCCCCCACGAGGTCACGAACCCTGTCGAGCAGAGATTTCTCACCCCAGGCCTCGCGGAAGGCTTCACGCCAGGCGACCGGCAGATGCTCCAGCCATCGGGCGAAGGTCATCTCGCCCCGCACGTATTTCAGAAGGAGGGGAAAGGCTCCCTCCGGCAGGCGCCGGGCCAGCAGTACCCCCAGGGCTTGCTGCGAGGGCCGATCGACCCCGGCCCCCAGCCGGGCAAGCAGATCCTTCAGAGCCTGCAGAGCCTCCGGGCCGATCCCCCCGCCCACGCGACGCAGCAGCCGCAGCAACTGCAGGTTCTCTTCGGTGGCAGGAAGGCCCCAGTTCTGCAACACACGTTGGTCGCCGGTCCCCCGGGCCGCCGCCCCCGCCTCCCCCGCCTCCCCCTCGGTTTCGAGGGCCAGGCCCGCCTGCCCGTCGGCCCCGACTTCAACCCGTCCCGCAAAAGTGCGACCGGCTTCGAGCGTCTTGTTCGTGGTGACGGGCCGCCCCTCGACCATGAGCAGGCTGCCCTTTTCGTCCGACGCCAGCACCTCGCCACGGACGACCTGCCCCGGCCGCCAGCCGGCGGGCGCCCCATCGAACGTCAATCGTCCCGCCATGAGGCCCGCTCCTTTCCCCTTCCAGCCGCCCCACCGATCGCCCGTCCGCCTGTTTCAGCCCGACCCACACTATCTTCGCCGGAAAACGAGCGGGGAAGGGGCGAAAAGCCTGGCTTCATTCGCCACCCGTCCCAGGTGCGAACAGGGAAGGGGTTTCCACCACCTTTTCCCCGCAGACCCGTGCGACGGGCTTGAAGCTCCGCCGGTGGATGTCGCAGGGGCCGAGCCGCTGCAAGGCTTCCTGGTGCGCGGGCGTGCCATACCCCATGTGCCGGCCGAATCCATAGCCGGGGAAGACACGGTCAAGTTCTTCCATCTGCCGGTCCCGGGTCTCCTTGGCCAGGACCGAAGCGGCCGCGATCGAGGCACTGAGTGAATCACCTTTGGGAAAGGACCGGGACGGGACCCGCAGCCACCCCAGACGGATGTGATCGAGCAGGACGAAATCGGGCGCCGGCGCGAGCGCCGCAAAGGCCCGCTGGAAGGCCATCCGCGTCGCCTCCAGGATGTTCAGACGGTCGATCTCGCGCGGGGAAGCCTCGCCGATGCCGAAAGCCAGGGCCCGAGCCCGGATCTCGTCGAACAGGGCGCGGCGCCGCTCGCGGGTGAGCTTCTTGGAATCGTCCACCCCGGGGATGGGGTCGTCCCGGCGCAGGATCACGAAAGCGGCCACCACCGGGCCTGCCCACGGGCCCCGCCCCGCCTCATCCCCACCGGCCACCCGGACATACCCTTGCGCCCAGGCCTGGGCCTCGAACTGCAGAAGGTGGCGCTCGGGCGAGCCTTCCCGTTCACCCCTGGTTCCTCCCCGGGGGTTCCCGCCTCCCGGGCCGTTCCCACAATTCAGGCGCGTCATCGTTCCACCCCTCCTTGAACGAGCCAGGTCAAGGCATACTCCCACCGGAATCGGCGGCCCAGGCGACGGGCCCGTTCCGGGCACGTCGGGCACAAGGTCAGCACCCGATCGGCCCCTGCCGCCATCGCCCTCTGCTCGACCGCTTCGCGCGGGTCGGCCCCCACTCCCTGTCCCGACTCGGGGTGGCCGCCACGGCAATCGCACCCCCCCCCGGCGACACCACAGTCTACCACGGTGGTGGCCCCAGTCTCCAGAAGAAGGCGCCGGGCCGATCGCCCCAGGGTGGCCCCCGGCCAGTGGGCGGTGGGATCAGCCAGCAGTACCGGCCCCGCTCCTCGCGCCGGGGGCCGGAACTCCCGTTCGAGGAGCCAGGTGAAAGGATCCATCACCCGCCCGAGCATTGCCTCCTCCTCCGGCCGAACCTCGCAAAGGTCGTTGATCCGACGGAGAACGGCCAGGCACCGCAGATCGCCCACCACAACCCGTTCGGGGGCCAGCTCGAACAAGGAGCGCACCCAGGCGGTGGCCTGCCGGGCGAACGACTTCAGGTCGGGGATCTCGAGAGCCCACCCCCCACAGCAGGGCTCCTGAACGAACCGGATTCCCGCGCCGCCCCCCCCATCCCCCAGCCACGACCGAACCTCCTCCCACCAGGGGGCGAAAAGGGTGGTTTCACACCCTGCCACCCACACCCCTCGCCCATCCGTGGCTCCCGGAGAACGGGAGCCCTCGAGACCGCTGGCCTGGGGCGGTTTTTCCCCCACCTTCGAATCGACGTCCTTCTGCCCCCCACTCCCAGCCGCGCGAAGCAAAGGTGGCGCGGCGCTCCCACCAACACCCACGATAGCGCCCGTTGGCGACCCCTCCACGGAGACTGGTCCCGTGGCGCTTTTTCCGGCCAGGGGACGGCATTCGGCTCGCCCGAGGGGGGCGGCCACGATGTCCCGCCACGTCAGGGCACCGGCCCACCACCGCCAGAGACGACGGCCGGTGGGGTATGGCAGAACCCACGCCCACAGTCGATCCCGCAGGAGTTCCACCCGCCCGCGCGGCAACAGGATCCGGCCCAGCAAGACCGCCAGGGTGGTGTCAACCCCATTGGGGCAATGAACCCGGCAACTCTGACATCCGGTGCAGGCCTCCAGGGCAGCCCGCACGGCGCCCGGCGAAATCGGCAGCCCCACCTTCCATCCTTGCAGCAAGGCGAGCTTGCCACGCATCGACGCGGCTTCCCGCCGGGTCCATTGATATAGTGGACAAAAGGCCAGGCAGGCGCCGCATTTGACGCAGGCCCCGAGTTGCTCGTGCCAGAGCCTGACGAGGGCTTCGCGCGACCGAGGTTTCATCCCCTCCCACCCTCAGGCCCCGAGGCGCGGCCCGTTCCAAAGCCAACGAGAGGGTCGCATCCGTCCTCGGGCCGGACCAATCGGCCAGTTCCAGAGCGTTCGGGAAGAGATTCTGCCACCGCCCCACGGCCGCGGGAAGGCCTCGCGTGGCCCGGGCGGGCTGAACCAGCCTGGAGGAGGTGGCTTCTTCCCGGCAAGCCACTCATCAGTAGACCATCTTGTGCGGATTGAGGACCCCGTTGGGATCGAAGATCCGCTTGACCGAGCGCATCAGATCGTAGCTGACCGGATCGAGGTTGCGCGGCAGGTAGGGTTTCTTGGCCAGGCCAATGCCGTGTTCGCCCGACACCGCCCCGTCAAACCGTCCGACCAGGTCGAACACGTCCTGGATGGCCACCGGCACCCGGGCCGACTCGGCCGGGTCATCCGCGTCGTACATGATGTTGACATGGATATTGCCGTCGCCGATGTGGCCGAACGAGATGATGGTGAGCGCGTGCCGGTCGGCGATGGCCCGCAGCCCCCGCATGGTGGCGGGAATGTGCTGCCGCGGCACCACGATGTCCTCGTTGGCCTTCTTGGTGCCGAACGCCCGCATGGCGGGACTGGCCTTTCGCCTGATTTCCCACAGGGCGGTCCGTTCGGCCGCGGTGGCCGCCACCCGAACTTCCCCGGCGACGCCGCGCAGGCAGCCTTCCACGCGCTGCCGCAGGGCGGCCATCTCATCGGCCCGACCATCCACCTCGATCAGCAGGAGCGCCTGATACTGCAGCGGCAGGCCAAACGGCGCGTGCCGTTCCACCGCCCGCAAGGCCGCCTCGTCCATGAACTCGAGGCTGGCCGGGGCAATCCCGGCGTGCCATAGGGTGTTGACCATTCCCGTCGCGGTGTCGAGGTCGGGAAAGAACGCGGCGAACAGCAGGGCGCTTTCAGGCTTGGGCACAAGCCGCAACAGGAACGACGTGAACACCCCCAGAGTCCCTTCGCTTCCAATCAGCAGGTCCTTCAGGTTGTAGCCGGCGCGGTTCTTCAGGGTCGGCTTGCCCGCCCGCAGGGGACGGCCGTCGCCGGTGAACCCGTCGATCACCAGCACGTAATCACGGGTGACCCCATATTTGACGCAATGGGGCCCTCCCGCGTTTTCTGCCACATTTCCCCCAATGGTACAAATCTTGGAAGAGGCCGGATCGGGCGGATAGTACAACCCCCGCGCCTCGACCAGGTCCTGCAGGTGCAGGGTGACCACCCCCGGCTCGACCCGCACCGTCAGGGCCGTCTCGTCGAGGTCGAGCACCCGGTTCAACCCTTGCAGGTCGAGCACCACCCCACCCCGCACCGCCAGGGCGCCCCCCGAGAACCCTGTCCCCGCGCCCCGCGGCACGATCGGCACCCCGTGACGGTTGGCGGCGGCGACGACCTCCCCCACCTCGGCCGCCGTGCGCGGACGCACCACCCCTGCCGGCACGATGAATTCATTGGTCGCATCATACGCATGGCAGACCAGGCCCGCGGGGTCGGCGGAGAACAACTCAGAGCCAAGTTCGGCGGCAAACCGCGCGAGCGCGTCACCTGCCATGGCACATGCCTGCCGGGAAAAACCGCGTTCGTCGAAGGCACCGGCAGCAACCGGCCGCCTCATGGCACAACTGGGTCCGCATAGGTCGGCATTCTATCCCGGAAGGGAAACCACGGACAAGAGCCGTTCCCGACGGGCAGAACTTCCCCCTTCCTGACCCGGGGGCCCCCGCCCGCATCGCTGCCTGACCGATTTTCCCATTCACGGGCCTTGCCGATGAGGACCTCACGAGGAGGCGGCATCAGCCAGGCCCGGGGGATTCTGCCAGCGCAATCGCCAGGGAAAAGCGGAAATGAGCCCTTCCGCCGCCTCGTGACACGGAATTCGATGGGTGATTTCCCCACGCCACCACCTCGCCTTCGGCCGGCATACCGCCCACCAGTTGCCCAGGGATCGGCGCACAGATGGGGAAGGGCGCGGCCAGCCGCGCCCTTCCGATCGAACATGGGGGATTTTCCGGCCGGACGGGGGAGAGACCACCGGCCGGCCGGGGCAGGTTTAGACGATGCGCTTGCCGCGCTTCAGATAGTGGGTATGGAGCAGGTGGTGTGACTTGTGACCGCAGGGACCGTCGGTCAGGAATTCTTTGTAGAGGTCGACCACATGTTTGTTTTCGTGCGACTTGCGCACCTCGAGACCGGCATCCTCGGCGTAGATCGCCTTGGCGCGGGCCTCACGAATCTCGGGAGAGGTGGGAATGGGCTGACCGCCGCCGCCCAGACAGCCACCGGGACAGGCCATGAACTCGACGAAATGAGCCTCCGAGAACTTGCCGCCCGCCTTGATGTCTTCCATGACCCGACGGGCGTTGGCGGTGCCGTGAGCCACCGCCACTTTCAGGGTGGCCCCCTTCAGGAAGTCAAACGTCTTGACCCCGAGGGCTTTCTGCAGCAGAGCCGGCACCGGAGCGGTCTTCTCGATGGGGATCTCGTAGTAGCGCACCCCCTCGAATCCGCGGATCGGCGTGATATCGAGGTTCTTGAAGATGTCCTCGGTCTTGACCCCGGTCACCACCTCGACGGCGGTGCGCAGAGCGGCTTCCATGACACCGCCGGTGGCACCGAAGATCAGACCTGCTCCCGACGCTTCGCCCACCGGGTCGTCGAAGTCCGACGGCGGCAGGTTGGGCAGATCGAGGCCGGTCTCCATGATCATCTGGGCCAGTTCGCGGCTGGTCAGGCCGTAGTCGACATCCTTGAACCCGCTCGAGGTCATCTCGGGGCGGTTGCACTCGAACTTTTTGGCGCTGCATGGCATCAGCGCGACGGTGACGATGTCTTTGGGATCGATCTTGGCCCGTTCCGCATACCAGGTCTTGAGGAGGGCGCCGAACATCTGCTGCGGGCTCTTGCAGGAGGACAGGTAGTCGGTGAACTCGGGGTAGAAGTGCTCGCAGAACTTGACCCAGCCTGGCGAGCACGAGGTGAACTGCGGCAGTCGCACGGACGTGTCCTTGTCGACCAGGGCCTTCTTCAGCCTGATCAGCAGTTCGGTGGCCTCTTCCATGATGGTCAGGTCGGCGGTGAAGTTGGTGTCGAACACCTTGTCGAAGCCGGCCCGGCGCAGGGCGGTGTTCAGCTGGCGGGTGACCGAGGTGCCGGGAGGCAGGCCGAAGCACTCGCCGATGGCCGCGCGCGGGCTGGGGGCGGTCTGGATGATGACGTGCTTCTTGGGATCGTCGATGGCCGCCCAGATCTCGTCGGACGGGTCTTTGGCGCGCAGGGCCCCGACCGGGCAGCGGTTGATGCACTGGCCGCAGTTGATGCAGACCACGTCGCCCAGGGGCATCTCGTTGAAGGTGGCGATCTCGGTGTGGGGGCCCCGATTGATCGCCTCGAGCACGCCCACTTCCTGCAGGTCGATGCAGGTGCGCACGCAGCGGCGGCACAGGATGCACTTGTTCATGTCGCGCACCACGCTGTAGCTGGAGCGGTCGATTTCATGATGCGGCTGGTCGACATGCCCGAAGCGATAGAAGTCGACGCCGTATTCCTTGGCCAGGGTCTGCAGCTCGCAGTTGTTGTTGCGCACACAGCTGTAGCACTCACCATAGTGGTGCTTGAGCATGAGGTCGAGGTTGTGCCGGCGCGCTTTGCGCACCTTGGGCGAATAGGTCGAAACCTTGATCGGCCCGGTCACCGGGTAGGCACAGGCCGCCTGCAACGTGCGCTGACCTTCCAGCTCGACCACGCAAATACGACAGACCCCGGCCACACACAAATCCTCGTGGTAGCACAAGGTCGGGATCTTGATATTCAAGTGACGGGCCGCCTCGAGGATCGTCGTGCCGAAAGGCACCTCGATCTCATGGTCGTCGATCGTCACCTTGATCATCGCTCCGAGATCCTTGTCGTTCTTGATCTCGGGCATCTTGAAGCGGCGCTGGCTCAGCGGCGCACGATCGTTTCCGGTCAATCCTTGGGTGGGGGTAGTCGAAGGCATCGTTCTGTCTCCCTTATCTTCACTGTCCCTGGGGGTGGGCCAGGATTTCGTGCTTGAAGTTCTGCATGATCGAGATGAAAGCGTTGGGGGCGGACTGCCCCAGACCACACTTGCTCGATACCTGCATCGTTTCCCCCAACGCCATCAGCTCTCGCAGATATTTCATCGGGCATTTCTTCTGCTCGAGCATCTTGATCCCCTCCAGGAGGGTTTCGGTCCCGTAGCGGCAAGGGGTGCACTGGCCACACGATTCCTCGAGGAAGAACTCCATGAAGTTCTTCGCAACCTGCAGCATGTTGCGGTGCGGGCCAAAAACGATGATCGACCCGCCCGTGGGAACGTCCTCGTAGGCGATGGTCGAGGCGAACTCGTGGCGCGCCACGCACCGCCCCGACGCACCCCCGACCTGGACAGCCTTGGCGTTCTCGCCGCCCACTTCCTTCAGCAGGTTGGCCACCGAAATGCCCATGGGAAATTCATAGACACCTGGCTTGGCGCAGTCACCTGACACACTGAATAGTTTGGTGCCGGTCGATTTGCCGGTCCCGAACTTTTTGAACCAGTCCGCCCCCTTTTCCACGATGTGGAGGGCGGTGATGAAGGTCTCAACGTTGTTGACGGCGGTCGGACAACCGAGATACCCCGTGGTCACAGGGAAAGGCGGCCGGTTGCGGGGTTCGCCGCGATGGCCTTCCAAGCTCTCGATCAGGGCGGTTTCCTCGCCGCACACGTAGGCGCCCGAACCGAGGTGGATGTGAATGTCGAACTCAAACCCCTTGCGGCCGGCGATGTCCTTGCCGAGCAGATGCCGCTCGCGCATCGATGACAGGGTCTCTTGCAGACCCCGCATCATGTATTCATACTCCCCGCGCAGGTAGATGATCCCCTCGCGGGCCCCAATACAGTATCCGGCCAGCACCATGCCGGCAATCAACTGCTCGGCATAATCGGTCAGCAGGACCCGATCCTTGAAAGTGCCGGGCTCGCCCTCGTCGGCGTTGCAGACCACGAACTTGCGTTCGCCCTGGGCAGCGCCGGCCAGGTTCCACTTGGTACCCGTGGGGAAGCCCGCTCCTCCGCGCCCCTTCAGCCCGCTATCGCGCACCTCGTTGATGAGGTCGGCCCGCTCGCGAGCCAGAGCCTTCTTCAGGGCTTGCTCGACGAGAATTTCAGAAAAGATCACCAGATCGGTCTTGTGGCGGCTCATTTGTCGCCTCCTTCATGGATCACATGCGCGCCAAACTTCTTTACGTAGGTGTCGATGATGTCGGCCACCCCTTCGGGGGTCACCTTGGTATAGACCTCGTCGTTCACCAGCATGGCCGGTCCCTGGTCACACATGCCCAGGCAGTTGGTGTATTCCAGGGTGAACATGCCGTCGGGGGTCGTCTCGCCGAACTTGATGCCCAGATCGTTCTCGAGTTGGGCCGCGATGGCCTTCTTGGCGGCCATCTCACAGGAAATGGTCTGGCAGAGCCGAACGATGAATTTCCCTTTGCGCTTGGTGGACAGGAAGGAATAGAAGCTGACCACTCCATGCACCTCGGCGGGGTGGATGCGGAAGATGTCGGCCACCTCCTGCATGGCTTCAGGCGGGATATGGTGGAACGCCCGCTGCACGTGCTGTAAAGCCGGCATCAGGCCGCTGCGGTGAAACTCGTACTTTTTGGCAATGGTGGTGATCTCTTGCCGGAGCTGGTCTTTTTCGGATGCGAGCATGACGGTCTCCTCGTTACTTCACGTATTTCTTGATGGCGGCCAGCAGCTTGTCCGCCGACACCGGCTTCTCGAAGAACTCGTTCACCGGTACCATGGCGCTGTCTTTGCCGTAGCTCTGGCCGGTGATCTTGGCAACGGAGGTCAGCATGATGATCGGCACCTTGTTGCCCTCCTTGCGGATCTTCTGGGCCATGGCGAAGCCGTCATCGGCTTCCTCCATCATCACATCCAGAATCACCAGATCCGGCTTTTCCTGGTGCAGGAGGGCCATGCCGTCCTGGGGGTTATGGCCGGCCACCACGGTGTATCCATGCTTTTCCAGATGGGTGCGATTGATGTCCACGAAGTCTTTGTCATCATCCACGAGCAATATCTTGGCCATAGTCACGAACTCCTTGCGCGCATTGTGCCACCTGCGGCGGCCTCCCTGGGCCGATTCCAACCGATGGCGCCCACTATTATAGGAAAAATCACGAGAAAATCAATAAAAAAGAGAAAAATTTCACACACCGTGCGCCAGGCCTCCGGAACGTGCCTGAAGCGGCCAGGGATTGCCCTCCCCGCCCGTGAACGCCACCACCTCGCAAAGCCCATCCCCATCACTCAGGGCGGGGAAGATGTGGGCATCCGGCCAGCGCAGGACTTCGAGATCGAGGGTGTTCCCCCCGCGGAGCCACTCCAGACTCACCAGACCACTCTTCTTGGCATGCCCCGGGTTCAGGATCCAGGCCAATCGGTCGCCGATCCATTTTTTCTGGTGGGTCCACCGATACTTGCGCAGGCATGCATCTACCCGCGGAGCGGGATCAGCGCCTCCTCCCGCCATCTCGAGCCGCAACCGACACCCGGGTTGGCCAGCCGCCCCCTTCTCCGGCCCGGGGAGGAGACGCATTTGCTGGATCACCATTCCCTCTTTCTGGTCGTCGCGGAGAGGGAAGACTCCGCTGATCGCTGGCGCCAGCGCCCGCCCCGTCTTCGGGGGCCAGGGACCATCAGCTTTCACCAGGATGTCCGCCCAGAAAAGACCATAGCTTCCCTGCCGGGGCATACTCCGATCGACCCGGAGAAATGCATCCACCATGCCGGGCAAGCCCCGCATGAGCATTCGTGCCAACACCGCCCCCAGGAAGGCATTGCCGGCGTCGGCCCACCGCCGAGGAACGATCGCCTCCACCCGCCAGCGCCTGGGGGGAGCCTCGACCCGGGAAGAAGAATTGGACCGGTGGCTCCCGGCCAGCGCCTTCCGGGGCTGGCTTCCTCCGGCAACAAGAGCCTCCACCGGAGCCCATTTCAGGGTCGTGTCCCGCTCTCTGGCCGTTCGGCAGGCACCACACCCAAGGCAGGCCCCTCCGCCGAAGGGGCGGGCCAGACACGAAGGCAGCGAACCACCCCCCTCGAGAATGGTCAGGTTGCGGGTGAGGAACTCCGCGCCGACCCCTACATCCACATCATCCCAAGGGTACGGGAGCAGGCGAGGACGCTCTTCCGATGACAGCCGAGCTGGGGCATCACTCCAACCCCCGACTTCCGGTGGGACGACCACATCGCCGCGATCTCCCCCGGGTACGGCGGCGACAGCACCGCCCTTGGCTTTTCCATTCTCAAGGCAAGAGAACTGGCGGGGGCGTCGGCCCGCGACCGCCAAGCCCCCCAGGTCGTCCACCCGGGCGGCCTTTTCTTCTGGCCTGATCGCGATTTTTGACGCTTTCCGACCATGTTCCCCCTCCCCCTGGCGAGGTCCATCCCGCCCGCCATCCGAGGGCAAACCGCTCCCGTCAGGGACAGACCCCGCCCACGCCCGGTTCGCATAGCCCTCTGGACCGATCGGGGTCGGGGACTCCGTGGTCAGGAAGGCAGCCAGGTCGGCACCACACTCGCCCCGGTAGCGGAACCCCCGCGCCACCGAGGCCTGAACCAGGCGCGCGGTCCCCCGCCGGTCGGCGTACGCCAGCCACTCCGAGACCGCCGCCTCAACGGGCCCGGCGCTGACCCGACCTTCGAATCCCGCCTGCCGCACCGCCCCGAGCACCCGCTGGAACAGGCGATCGAGATGGGCGAAACCGCCGGGGCGGGCCATTCCCCGCAACGGGGTGCGGGGTGGCCGGAACAGCGCCGCCAGCGAGAAGGTCAATAGAGGCTTGCCCCGCAAGCCCTCCAGCATCTTCTTCAGACGTTCGAGCAGACGGCCGAACTCCTGCAGGTCGCCCTCCTCCTCCCAGCCGGTGATGATCAGGAAGATCTTCATCTGCCGCACGTTGCGCTGGAACAATTCTTGGAAGCCTTTCAGAAGAACAGACTCGGGAAGGTTCTTTTGCAAACGTTCGCGGAGGCGATCGCTGATTCCTTCCATAGCGCAGGTGTAGGTCCGCTTGCCGGCGGCCAGTTGCCGCTCGAGCAGGTCCGGGGACCGGGCGATGGCATCGAACCGTTGGCTCTTCAGCGCGACCCGGTCGAACAGGGCGTCCAACCCCACAAGCAAGGGGCGCAACCCCGAGCAGGTGTTCAGGTTGAAGGTCATCAGCCCAATCTCGGACAGCCCCAGATTCGCCTTCATCTGCCGGGCCGCCTCCAGCAGGGGGGCCACCGGCCGCTCCCGATAGGGCTTCTGCTCCCACGACTCCTTGCAGAAGGAACAGAAATACGGGCACCCCGAGGTCACCAGCAGTGGTGCTGTTCCTGCCGATTCTTCGTGATAAAAAATCGGTCCTTGGACAAAATACGACCCCGCCGCCCCGGGGTCGGCCCGATGGGCCCGGACCGGCAGCGGAGCCCCGGGCGCGGCGACGATGCGGGTCAGACGCCCGGCGGCATCGAACTCCTGCCGATAGGCGGCAGGGTCGTAGAACCCCGGCACCTCGCGGCGAGCAGCTGCCAGCAGCTCGGAGCGGCTCTTCCTCGCCAGATCTCGTGCCAATTCGAGGAACCGGGGGAAGGCGCCTTCGCCGTCACCGACCACGACCCCATCGACCAGGCCCTCCCCTCCCCCGCTTTCCACCGGACCTACCGGCCCATGCAGCACCGAGGTGACGTAGGAGTTGCTTCCCCCCAGCAGCACGAAGGGGAATCGGCCCGCTGCCCGTTCCTTTCGTGACAACGGAATCCCCGAATGCGCCAGCAGGGCCGGCAGATTGACCAGTTCCTGTCCCACCGAATTGCTGACAGCCAGCACGTCGAACGCCCCCGCCGGCTGCTTCGATCCGGTGCCTACCAGCAAGGGGATGCCATCCCGACGCATGAGGCTCTCGTCCCGCGCCGAGGGCAGGAAGGCCAGATCGGCATACACGCCGTCCACGCCGACCGCCAACTGGAACAGCAGGGAATGGGTGAGCCCGGCGGCCACCTCACCATACTCGGACAGCCGCACGATCAATACCCGCAGTCGTGCCGGCCCGAACTCCGCCGGGTCGAGGGTGTTGGGCTCCCCGCCTTGTAGCCACAGACCACGCCCGGACAACGACCGGCGGTGGCGGTCTACCCACGCCGCGATCGCCGCGGGATCGGTTGTCAGTTGCTTGTTCATGGCCGTCCTTTCCGGCTTGGTCCGGGCCGTTCGCCCGGGAAACGCTTCCACGGGGGGAAATGCCCCCCCTGCCGAGGCTGTTCGTGCTATACCATGGTTTCCTGATGTTTGGCTATGCGAACCGAGACCGCCACCCTCTGTCCCGCTTCGATGAATGGCGGGGAAAGGCATCCGCCGCCCGCCATCGGTATCCGTTCGCCTGCCGCTTTGCTCCACAATGAAGGCCGAGCAGACCTGTGCCGTGGCCAGCCCACCCACGGCCTGCCCCCGGGTGAATCGTTGTGAGAGGCCAACACGACGCGGGTAACGGTCTCGCCTGCCGGTATCGGGTACGCGCCGACTCCTGGCTTCCTGCCCGTGGCCCATGGGAAGCCGCCTCCGGCAGTGTTTTCCGCCATGGGGCAGTGGCCTGGCGGGGGGCGACTCCGGTTTTCCTGACCTCCGAAGCAGATCTGGTCCATCCTTTGGCCGTCCTGGTGCCCGATCAGGCCTGGCTGGAGGCGACCACCGCGCCCCTGGCCATGGACGAAACCGGGAGGCTGTCCTTGGGTCCCCACCACTGGGCACGCGGGCCGGACCTGCCCCCCCCCGACCGGCCCCCGCCGGCCCCGGCCGGCGTGCTGAGCGCTAACGCCCGCCTGATTCGGCGCTGTCTGCCCCTGACCATTCCCCTCGCCCCCACAGCCACCCCCGCAGCCACCCATCCGCCGCCCCTCCGGGGAACGCCCGCCCAGGATCGACTCGCCGAACCGCCGGCCCCACCACCCTCCGCCACCCACCCGCTGGGCGGAAACGCGGGAACCATGGCAGGCCCCAGCCCTGCCGCCAATGCCACGAGGGGAAACCCGGGACACGCGAAAGGCCCTGTCCAAAGGACCATTCCGGCTCCAGAGAGCTCGGAACCCCCGGCCGAGTCGGGCCAGGCGACAAGCTCACTTCTGGAGGCCTTTCTCGGCACTGCGACCAACGAGTTCACCGCCCCCCTGAACGACCTTCGCCAGGCCCTGCACCACCCCGGCCAGCCGCCTGAAGCGCCGGACCGCGTGCCTCCTCAGGAGTCCTTGGTTGGCCTGACGCCTTTCGCCGACTGGTTCGGGCGCGGCTCCGGTTCCACACCCTCCTGGGACGATCTGATCACGGGGATTTTGCTCGTCGACCGTTGGCTCGGCGCGCCACCCCGCGTGCATCTCGGCGAGCCCCTCCTCGCGGCAATCCGCCCCCGAACCACGCCGGTGGCCTGGTGGCAACTGGCCATGGCCGACCACGGCCGAGCGAATTTGCGCTGGGAGTCCTTTCTCCACGCCCTGTGCACGCGACCGCTTTCTTCCGCCGCCATTCTCGCCGCCGCCCGCCAGGGCCACGCCTCGGGTGCGGAGATGCTTGCCGGCATGCTGCTGCGCCTGGAAAGTCAACCGGCTCAGTCCTCGCCCAACGGGCCGGATGGCAGGTCGGCGTCGGCCGTGCCCGTCGCCCCCAGGAAAATGCGCAGGAGCAGGGCGGCGATCACCAGCACGGGAGCGACCAGCACGACCAACGAATAGGCCACGAAATAGGTGCAACCGATCAGGCTCATCGTGGTGTCGAGCGGGGCCCCCGTCGGGCTGGTGCCGCTCAGAATGGCGGTGTTTTCGAGCCTGTGGCATGAATCGGTTTTTTGTTCGTCGTGTACATAACGCTCCTGATCTGATCGGTATCTCTGAATGGACGGTACATGAAAATGGGCTGTTTCGGGCATTCGCGCAACAGGCTCTGTATTCCCGCCAGCCGAGGCTCTCGCACAGCACGAAGAAGGCGACCATGAGCTGGGCCCGCACCAGCAGCCCGAGAGGACTGAAGACGGGAGCCCGCCAGATCCGCCACCACCAGTTCATCCGCGCCGCCTCACTTGCCCGTCACCTTGTGCCAGACCGGCCCCAGCACCATCGAGGAGAGCAGCACCGCATCGCCCACCTGGTTGCTGGAGCAGTATTTCACCCGGTCGCCCTCCAGGATACCGAAGCCCCCGAGATTGAGCGAACGGTGCAGCTTGGCGAGAGTCGCGAGATCGTTGAAGGTGGCCCCCCCGACGAACCCCAGGCCGGTCGCCCCGGTCGATAGGTCGAGCAGCGGCAGGATCGGCCCGGAATCGACATCGGAATGCCCGGGGGCCAGGTCCGGCCATTCGACACTGTAGCGGGAACCGACTTCCCCCAGGCGTCACGGAGACCGATCGGGCAACATCACTTCGGCACAGGGGTACCGGCCCCGGGTCGGTAGCCGAACTGGAAGTCACCGATCTTGCCCGTGGTCCCGTCGGTGCGTTGGAAACTGGCTTCGAGCAGCAGGGAATTGCCTTTGTTCTCCGACATCTGCCGGATGAACCGCAGATCGAGTGAGGCGATGCCCAATTCCGGAAGCGAAGCCAGCTCGCCCGCCTGGATGGCCCCATCGCCGTTCAGGTCGCGATAGAGCTGGAGAGCCTTGAAGACCGGGTCGCGGCGATCGATCTTCCCATCCTGGTTCTGGTCGTGCTTCGCCAGCTCGAGAAACCCGTTGGCCGCTCCGTTCTGGTCACCGAACAACTCCCGGCCGTCGTCGATCCGGCCGTTGCCGTTGCGATCGAGGACGAGGAGAGCATCCCCGCCCGTGACCCAACCGGTGCGATCCAGCGAGCCGTCGCCGTCGATGTCAAAGCTGGCCCCTTCCCCGGCCGGGGTGAGATCATACCCGTTGCCGTCGAGATCGAGCACCAGCGGATCGATCTTTTTCATCTGGGCCGACCGGATCTCGAGCCGGGATTGCACCTTTTCCACCGAAATGCTGAGCTCCCGGATGGTCTCAATGTCTGCCGACCAGACCAGGTCCTGGGCAATGACCTCGCCCGTCCCCGCTGCCGGGCTGGCCCCGGGAACCGACGCCGCCGTGCCGGTAGCCTCCGCGGTCCATCCGGTAGAAGGGGAAGCCGCCGCGGCGCCTCCACGCTGCGCCAGATTCATCATCTCCCGAAACTGGGAGCGCAAACGCTCCAGATCTTTCTCGTCGCGGGCAATCAGCCGCAGCAGGAAGTCGAGATCACGCTCGATCCGCGGGTTAACGGTCCCCAGACTGCCCGCCACCTCGGTCACCGTGTAGGAGATCCGTAGACTGGCCCCGTCAGGGCTCTCGCGGCGAAACCGGTCGAGGGCGGTTCCCAGCGTGGCCAGCGGTGACAGGTCGATCAGGTCCTGCCCGATGTCGCTCTTGCTGGAGGGGCGCTTCTTGCCCCGATCGGAGAAAGCTTCCACCACCAGCCCGGTCCGCCGGGCCTGGAAGAACCGTTCAGAAAAAACGCCGACAGGGTTGGCCATGACACTCCTCCTTGAGTGGCTAATGCCTCCATGCGGGGAGCCGGCTCGGGAAAAACCACTCCCCCTTAATGTATCGGCAGCCCTGGGCAGCAAAGTTTAGCCTTTCCCCAAAAATGTATGAATTTTGCACATTCTCCGGCCTCTATTCTCTTGCCAGACCCCCCTCCGACGGCTAAAGTAAGTTTAGACCAACTCCCGGTTCAACCGGTCACCTCGGAGGAACCCATGCCCAAGATACGTACCTGCAAGACCTGCGGCTCGGTGGCAGCCGATCCCGGCCACCTGTGCGACCCGACCCCGGTGAAGAAGATCTTCACCTGCGAATACTGCGGGGCCAAAGCGGGGGAGGAGCGCCACCTGTGCAAGCCCATGGTGGAACGGGTGGAGCATTTCTGCTCGGCGTGCGGTCGCGTGGCGCTTGAGCCCAGCAACCTCTGCCACCCGAAGAAGCTCGAGGAAAAAGCCTGACCAATCTCCGCGCCGCGGCGGCGGGTCAGGACGCCGGCGAGCCCCCTTCCGGCGAATGCCCCGCCCGCCGTTGGAAAGCCTGAAAGGCGGCATAAATGTGCCGCGCCAGCAGTGGATACCACGACAGGAAGGGCAACCCGAACACCTTGTCGAAATAGCATTCGGCCTGCTCGGTCAGCCCGAGGCGGGCCGACAGTTCCGCAGTGAAGAAGCCGTTGCCCACGACGGCCCGCTCCGAAAGTGGCGTTTGGCCTGGCTTCAGCCGCTCCCGCACCGCCTCCCACCCCGGGAAACGGCTCCTCAGCAGCAGGCAGGGGTAATAGAGGCGCATCAGGCATTCCAGGGCCCGGCTCAGGAAGTCCGTCTCCAACAGCGGCTTGCCAAGTCGCCGGCAAAGCCAGGCCCTTTTCAGGAAGGTGCCGCTCGCCTGCCGCTCGTATTCGAGAGGGGCCAGCTCCTCCACGGCCAGGGCCGCCAGCTCGATGCTGCGGCAGCCCTCGGCCAGGCCGCGCTCCCCGCCAAACTCGAGATCGAGGGCCACCTTGCCCCGCCGCTCGTAGGCCGGGGTCGCCAGGAAGCCGGCCACCGCCTCGGCCGAGGCTTGCACCCGGATCGCCCCTCCCTCGTCCCCGATTGCCCCGCGCCCGAACGCCTCCACCACCTCGCGCAGGGACCGGGTCAGTTCGCCCAGTGTGGGCCGCTGCCGCGGATCGGTCCGGATCATGGCCAGGAGCGACCCCAAAAAGGGGAAAAACGGGTCCTGCGGCGACAGAGGCTGGAGAGGGGAACCGTCTCCGCCAGCGTCGGGCCGGGGGCAGCCGCGTCCTGAGCCCTCGCCAGAAGGCCGGCGGGGAGCTTCCTGAACAGCACCTCCCAGAATCCATGGGTCTTCCCCCCCGCGGCTCGGCCGGTGGCCTCGCGGTCGCCCTGCCAGAGCGGGCGTGGCCGGTATGTGAGAACACCCCTGGATTTCTCCAGGGGTGTTCATGCCGACATTTCGCTAGGTTGGAAGGATTTTTTGGATTTATGGTGAGCGTGGCTGGCCAAGATGCTTGTACTGGGCAAGGTCTTTTGATAAGCTTTCTTGAACCTTATTCTGGAGGGCTTATCATGCCGAAGACATCTGCTCGCCAACGCATCACCACCCAGAAACTTGATCACCTTGGCCTGGTTGCTGGAATCATCAAGGAATTGAGTCTTGCCGAGCGAATCAACGCTTTCCTAGGACCAAAGGCCACCGTCACCGAGAAGATCAGTGTCGGAGATGGTGTTACGGCCATGATTTTGAATGGGCTCGGGTTTTCCCATCGGGCTCTGTATCTGCTCTCTCGATTCTTCGAGAATAAACCGCTTCATCGCTTGATCAGGCCGGGTATCCAACCTGAATTTCTCAACGATGATGCCCTGGGAAAGTGCCTGGATATCATTGCCGAAAGTGATCCCACGTCCTTCTTTGCCAACCTCGCCTTTCCGATCGCCAATCAGCGTAAATACCGCAGGCGTTTTGCCCGTCTTGATTCTACGACCTTCTCTTTGGAAGGGGCATACACCAAAGGGGGAAAAACAGACCAGGACGCTCCAGAACTCATCAAAGTGACGTATGGGCACTCCAAGAAACATCGACCCGATCTGAAGCAAATCATTCTCTCGATGGTGAACAGCGGCGACGGCGGTTTTCCGTTGTGGGCTGAGCCTCTCGATGGAAATGCCTCTGACAAAGCGAGTTTTCACCAGACCATTTCCCGAGTTCGAGCGTTTCAAAAGGCGATCGGAGACCATCACGACTTTCATTGGGTGGCCGATTCGGCACTGTATAGCAAAGATCAGCTGTTAAGGGCTTCTCAAGGCTTCACCTGGGTGACACGAGTGCCGGAAACGATCAAAGAAGCCCGTGAATTGACCGAACTTCCCAGCGAATCCATTCCCTGGCTCGAAGTCAATGGCGGTTACAAGATTCACCCGGTCACCTCGACCTATGGCGGAATCGAACAGCGCTGGTTGCTGGTGTTTTCTCAAGAGGCATTCGAGCGGGAAAATGTCACTTTCGAAAAACAGCTTCAGAAAGAGCGCGAAGCCATGCGAAAGGCGATCTGGCACCTGGCCAACCAGGACTTTGCCTGCGAGGCAGATGCCCGCAAGCGTTTCGTTGAAATCGTGAAGGAGTTTCGTTTCCACGAAGCTCCGTTTTCATGCACCTCTACCCCCAAATATGGCAAGCGAGGACGCCCCAATCCAAAGGCTCAACCCATTGGAACGGTCGTGCGGGTCGTGGAATCACCCATTGTTGAAAAGACCGATGTCGTGGCCAACGTTCGTAACACCAAAGGCCGCTTCATTCTGGCGACCAATGATCTGGACACGGCGAGCCTGCCGCCGGAAGCCATCCTGTCGGAATACAAGGGGCTACAGAAGGTCGAGCGGGGATTTCGCTTTTTGAAGGATCCCTGGTTCCTTCTGGACAAGGTTTTTCTCAAGACTCCCCATCGGATCGCCGCTTTAACTGCTGTTATGGCGCTCTGCTTGATGGTCTACACCGTCGGCGAATATGAGCTACGGAAGAAGCTTGCCGAAGGGAACACCACGCTTCCCAATCAGTTGAACAAAGAAATCAAGAACCCGACCCTCCGCTGGCTATTTCAGCTTCTCGATGGGATCACCGTGGTTTCCATGCATGCCGGAAGAAAAACAGAAACGATAATAGCCAACATCAACCCGCTGATGCAGAAGATCATCAGACTATTCGGAAGTCACGCAGAGGAAATCTATGGTCTGTAAGTGGCTTTGGAGCTATGATTGCAGAATATTCACAAAAACGCTCGAGTGTACGCGAAATGTCGGCCGTTAGGCCAAGGAATTTGGAAGAAAATTCGAATGACCATGAGGTTTTTAATTATGCTTTTAAAAGGTGCTATTAAGAAAGATTTCTCAACTGGATCGCAGATAGAGCCTGGGGATCATAATATGATTATCGCCGTTCCACCTCGGTGGTTTTCAGTGGTTGGAGTGGAATGATTATGCCGACTTTTACTGTTTTTACACCAACGTACAATAGAGCTCATGTGCTGCCTCGGGTGTATGAGAGC
>CALLCO010000175.1 GCA_937998695.1 Candidatus Ozemibacteraceae bacterium | reverse complement strand
TGGAAGCCCGTTTCCCAGTCTCCCTCTCTGTACGATTGAAAAATTGATGCGGGTTTCCAACGAGGGCGAGGTACGGCAGTGTGCGCGCGGTTTTTGAGCAGCCCCACTTCCAGAGATGTACGGTTTAGTGCGATTGCCCTGGAGCCTGTTGCATGAACCGGTTTTTGCTCGTCGTGTACATGGCGCCCCTGAACCGGTCGGCATTTCCGAATGGACGGTACAGGAAAATAGGCTGTTGGGGGCGTCCGTGCAACAGGCTCTATAGATTTCCCCCCCTGGTGCCGATGGTTTGACCTGGATAATTCTATTTTCATGGCTTTTTGGCCGTGGAGGATGGTTGTATGAGCAGACGGACGATCCGGCATCGGAGCCTCATCCCGCTGGTGGTGGTTATCCTGGGCTTTCTTCTGACGGGAGACGCCGTTCAGGCGAACATCCTGAACCCCACCATCGACCACACCTACGACGCCAACGGGGACGGCATCGTCGGCATCGGCGACTCGATGACGTTCTCCTGCCGGTCGACCAACGTCACTCCCGGATTCACTCCCTACGTCGATCTTTCGGCCCTGGGGAACTCCAGGTTCTACCTGCCGAATATCGTTTCCAACTACTACAGCGCCATCTTCTCGGCCAACGTGGCCCGCGCGTTCGACGGTATCCTGCAGCCGTATTTCTGGGATGATGACGGCCGAATCATCGCCGGCAATTCCATGGTGGTCGACCTCCAGCGTCCCCAGTGCGACCTGGGTGTCGTCCTCGATCCCACCGCCGCCACCGGTGACGCGGGCGTCTACAAAAACGGCGACCGCCTGCGGTTCACCATGCAGTTCACCGATATCGACGCTCTATCTGGCGATGTCAACCGCCTCAAGGTCTACGCCGACCTCACCAACCTGGGACTGGGCACCAACGTTCCCCTGACCCGCGGTCTGGCCGGCGCGTTCTCTTTCGACCAGGTGATCCCCGCCAATCGTGAGCGCAACGGCGACACTTTCTCTATTCTGGCCATCGACGATGCCGGCAACCGGTCGACGTACGCCGCGGCTATCAGCTATGACACCCGCCCACCCGAGTTCCAATCCTGCACCCTGACCAACCTGAGCGGAACCCCGTATGTGCGGGCAGGGGACCGCCTGCGCCTGGTGGCTGTCATCCGTAACTACGATAACGACCGTCTCTATGCTTCCCACTCGATCATTCTGCCCGGGGGCGAAGAGGAGATGACACGAGTCTCGGTGAATGGCACGACGGCCACCTATGAATTTGAAACAGTGGTGGCCTCCGGCACCAACCTCGACAGCAACTTCGTTCGCTTCTCGGTGCGGGCGCGTGACGATGCCGGCAACGAGTTCACCAGGTTCTCGAACGCCCTGGCCTTCGATACCATTCCGCCCGGGTTCGCCGATGCCAACATCCGCATCATCGAGCGCGGGGGAGTGCTGGACGGGATCACCGCCATCATCGGCGACACGCTCCACATCTACGGGAACCTCTCCCAGGTGTTCGACGACGTGACGGTCACCATCGATCTGTCAAGCATCGGCGGAGTCAACAACCAGATCATGACGGTGGCACCGGGTTCGACCACCTTCCAACTGTATTTCGATGTCTTCCAATATACCTCGGAGAACAATATTCCCCGGACGTTTACGGTCAAGGCCTACGACAAGGCCAACAACACCGTCTACACCTACACGCTCCCCGTCATCTACGTCGACAACCTGCCCCCCACCATTTCCGGCGGGCAATTGCAGAAGGTGACCACGGGCGGGGGCGCGGCCAAGATCGGCGACATCATCGGCATCCAGGCCAACGTCAGCAATCTCGACGGCGGAGCGGTCTGGACCGACCTCTGCCAGGTCGGCGGGGCAGCCAGCGCGACCCTGGCGCCGGCCGGTGGGGCCACCTACCGCATCGAACACACCATCGCCCCACCCGGTGGTCTGTGCTCGGCCATCGACACCTCGAAATCGTACCGCATTTACGCCTACGACGATGCCGGCAACACGGTTTTCACCGATACCAATTATTACGCGATCGACAACGAACCACCCCTCATTCTCAACGCTACCTATACCGTAACGCCACCCCTCTCCCCCTCTCATCCGTATGTCCGGGTCGGCGATACCATCACCTTCCAGGTCGGGCTCGCCAGCTCAGGAGCCACCCCGCATGACGGAGAAACCGTCACGATGAATCTGTCCAGCATCGGTGGTGCCAGCGCCCAGGCATTAACCTACGACGGGGTGGGCACTTTCACCCACACCATGGTCGTGGCGGCGGGTTCGAACAACCTGGATACCACCTTCGCCGCCATCGCCAAGGACAACGCCGGGAACACCGACAGCCGGGGTATCCTGGTGCGGATCGACAACTACCCGCCCGTCGTCGGGCCTATGACCGTCAACTTCCTGACGGACCTGACCAAGACCGGCGCGGTGAACATCGGCGACCGGCTCGAGTTCATCGTTCCGGTCGCCGAGCCCGATATGGGCACCTGCACCATCGATTTGTCGCTGGTGGGCGGGTCCAGCGCCACCCTGATGAACTACGACATCACCCTTGGCCGTTACTACCTGATCCATGACTGCGCCAGCGCCTCGGTTGAAAACCCCTCGTATGTCTTCCGCGCCGTGGTCTCGGACAAAGCGGGCAACACCATGAACTCCCTGTCGGGAACGTTCGAGGTCGATTGTCTTCCCCCCGTCCTGCACTACGCCTCCGCCACCTTCCAGGACCTGGTCGGCAGCTCGACGGTGGTCAACATCGGGGACAAGGTGACCATCACCGCCGCCGTGGAGGTCGCCCGGCTCGACGGTGGCACCCCGATCGTCAACCTGTCGGCGATCGGCGGCAGCGCCCTGCAGCCCCTGTATGACGACGGCGCCCATGATGACGGCGCCCCGGGAGACGGCTTGTACGGATTCACCCAGACCGTGGTAGCCGGAAACACCGACGGGGTCATGACCTCGTTCGTGGTTCAGATCACCGACAATGCCGGCAACCGGGTCTGGCGGAACACCGAAGCCCTGTTCGTCGACAACAAACCCCTCGTCATCACCGGCTTCCAGGCGGCCCAGACGTTCGACAACAACGGCAACACCGTGGTCGATCTCGACGGGTTCTTCACCACCTATCCGCAGTATGCCACCGATGTGGTACGGCTGAGCGTGCAGATGAGCGGCAACCCCACCGATTTTGGGCAGTTGACCGTCGACCTGCGCCCTCTGGGCTACAGCGACACCGCACGGGTCATGCCGGTCACCGCCGTGTCGGGAGGTTGGACGGCCGTCGCCTCCTTCTCCCCGATCGTCGGGTCTACCAATCGTGAATACATCTACTTCCAGGTGACCCTGACCGACGTCAACGGCAACGTCACCACCGCCACCAGCACACCTTCCCTCCTGGTGGACAACTATCCCCCGACCATTCAGGTCTATCCGATCTCGTGGGTCGTCGACAACGGCCGCCAGAACGAGGCCAACGAACTCGACGTCATCCGGATCAAGGTCCGCTGCAGCAACCACGACGGCATTCTGCCACAGCTCGATCTGACCCCGCTCTACATCGACAACGGTCTGCCGCCCCCCTCGCCGATCTTCTTTCCCCCAGGCGGGCCCAACGAATACACGCTCGATTGGACCGTTCCCGCCGGTCTGGGCACCCTCTCTTCGCTTCCCATTCTCATCTATGACCAATCGGGCAACCAGGCGGTCGGCTACACGAACGTCATCCGCTTCCTGTCGAAAAAGCCCAGCATCATGGGTTTCCCCGAAACCCAATGCGACCTGGCCTCCGACAATGTGCCGCTCGGCCTGCCCAACCGCATCGCCAACGCCCCGGATGCCGCCGGCAACCGCGATGCCGTCAAGATCACGGTCATGCTGAACTCGGCCTTCAATGCGACCAATAACCCGCCCGCCCCGGTGCTGGTGGATGTCCGCAGCATCGTCAACAATCCCAGCGACGATGAGACCTCGGCCTATGCCGATGGCAATTTCAGCACCTTCTGGGCCGCGCTGCAATACCAGGCCGCCATCGGCAGCGGCGGCCCCTTCCTCTACTCGCGCACCTTCATCGTGGAAAAGAGCAAGACGGACGTGCCGGTCGCCAGTTTCGCCGTCAAGGTGTGCCATCCCGACACGTTCGCCATCGCGCTGGCCACCTCGACGGTCATTTGCGACCCGAACAACCCGTTCGGGATCGACACCCAGGTGCCCTATTTCTCCCGGGTTTCTCTCAGCCTGGTGGATGACGGCGGGGACAACGTCGCTTCGGATGCTCTGAATATCGGTGATACCATCCGGGTGCTCGCCAACATCCAGGATTTCCCCGACCCGGGGTCGGTCACCGCCATTCTCTACGACCGCCAGTTTACGAACCGGGAGATCTATCGCACCTACCTGTCGAAGGTAGATATCACGAACGATTGGGAGGCCGTCTTTACCATCGCTACCGGTGGGGAATCGATCTGGCCCAAGATCGATCGGGCGCCCGGCAATCTGCGGGTCGATTTCCATGTTTCAGACGACGCCGACAACTTTGGCGCCATGATGAGTCTCAATCCCGCCACTCTGACCATCGATACCAATCCACCCCTCATCACGGCAGCGCAGATGCTGATCGCCACTCCCCAAAACCTCCAGAATTGGGTGGCCAATGTCGCCGATGGCTTCCCCCCCACCCGGGGAGACGGCAAACCCAACGATTCGCTCATCGCCTCGCTCACCATCGCCACCTACACCGATTTTACCGGGCAGGGGCAAGCCTGGGTCGATCTGTCGCCGGTGCTGGGTTCGACCACCTACTACCTGACCCAGACCCCCGTCGGGCAATCCTGGACGCGCACCTCGCTTCCTTTCCTGCTGGCGACTCCGACCATCGAATTGGCGACCTACACCTTCCGGCTATGGGTCCGCGACCCTTCCGGCAACCGGTCCTACGCCGACATAGAACTGGCCGTCGACACCACCCGGCCTTCTCTTCAGAACGCCGAGTATGATGGCTCGCTCCTCACCCTGCGATTCAGCGAGCCCATCGACCTGGAACCGACCTGGGCAGGAAACGGGATGGGCATCGACCAGACCCTCATCCGTATCGGCAACCGCCCCAGCAACTCCCTCCTGCTCACCGATCGAACCATCGCTCTCAACCCAACCGATTTCATCCTCGAAACCGAAGACTCGGCCGTGGTCAATATCCAGCTCGGCTCACAATCGAAGGGCCTGATCGCCGACTGGGGCCGCACCAATCTCTACATCTCGATGGGATTCAACACCGTCGATGGGGAAGCCCCCTCCGCGCCCCCCCCCACCGGCAACCGGGCTATCGCCTCCGATGTGGCCGGCAACTGGGTGCGACCGCTGCCCCACCAGGTGGCCACCACCGGCATCATCATCACCCAAGACTACGCTTCGCGCCCGCGCCTGATCAATGGTTTCTACCGAGCCGACAACCCAACCGACGCCCAGTTCCTGTATCTCGACTTCGACAAGGACATGGATCTGACGACGATCGGCACGGACACCCTGAAAGCTCTCGCACTCTGGCTCAACCGCGGCAACCCCGACGACACCTACGCCAACCGCTACCGCTTCTCCTGGACCGCGGCGCAGGACAACGTCGAAGGGCTCGATACCGCCCGCCGCATCAAGCTCCGCCTGTCGCAGGAAGCACAGGACTGGATCGCCCTCAACTACGGGCGCAACGGCACCCTGTTCCACATGCAGATCGACGACAACACCCCGCCGTTGATCCGCGACTTCCAAGGGAACCGGGTCGTACCTCTGACCTATCAGAACGCCACCTCCGGGCAACTCATCCCGCTGCGCACCGGTTTCTCCATCCAGCGCACCGCCCTCGATCTGTCGGGGCCCACTCCGCTGCTGACCATCGAATTTCAGAACACCCCCGACACCCGCCGGGCCCGACTCTATAATGACGGCTACAAGGCCCTCAAGGAAGTGATCGAGCTGAGCCGTGACCTGCCCATCAACCTGTCGAAAGTGTACCTGTACAAGAACGCCGACGGGACGGGCGGGTATTTCCCCCTTAACGACACCACGGTCGATTACGCCGCCTACAAAGTCTTCAACACGAGTTTCGCTTCGACGGCAGTCCAGATTCCGCTCAAACCCGCCGCCCTCGAAATCATGCTCGGCTGGGCCACCCGACGTTTCCACATCGCCTGCGAAGGCGGGGCTTTCAAAGATCTGTGGGGTAACGACTCACTCCGCTACCCCGTCGCCGGCAACACCGCGGTGGAAATCACCACCGTCACCCTCCCCTCCGGCTATGGGCCGGCTACCATCCGTACTCTGGCCATGAACCCCCTCATCGACCCGACCAAGCACACCCTTGGCCCGAATGCTCACTTGCTCAAGGGCTTCGAACCAGGGTTGCTCACCTTCGAGGTGACCTTCGACACTGCCACCATCTCGGGGAATGTCTTCATCCCGATCGATCGCAGCACGACTCCCGAACTGCGCTTCTACACGGACGACGGAATCGCCATCGATGCCCCGGTCCAGTTCCAGGGATGGTTCGACCAGAAGATGGGCGCGTTCACCTATACCGGCGCCCGGTTCATCAACGATTCCTCGTTCAGCAACGGAGCCCTGCAACGGGTGCCGACCTACGTCCAGGTCAACAATTTCCGACACATCTTCTGGGATGGCAGTCTCGGCTCGGAGGCCGCCACCCTGACCTACAACCTGATCGACAAGGACGAGACCAACATCCGGGGGTTCAAGAACGATCCGCGACGGCCATTCATCGACAACCGCCGCCCCCAGGTGGCCAGCGTCTCGCCTGAAGGGATCATTCCGATCATGCCCGCCAACGTCGCCACCTTCTGCGTGACGTTCGACGAGCCGATGGACCGCACGGCGGGCGTCCAGCCCGTCCTGGTGCTCAAGCAGGGCGGCATCACGGTGATGACGTTCTCCTTCGTGCAATGGGATGCCGACCCTCGCAAGGTCTGGTTCAAGAACAACCAACCCTTCAACGAG
>CALLCO010000174.1 GCA_937998695.1 Candidatus Ozemibacteraceae bacterium | reverse complement strand
CGTGCCCGCTGCCCTCCCGCCCCGCCCGCGCCCCCACGACGGGGGCACGCCTGCCCGATGGAGGAGCCTGACGGCAGCGGAAGGCACACGATGCCAAAAAAGAAGGACACGTGCTATGTTGCGATCACTGTTCACGGGAGTTTCGGGACTGAAGCAACACCAGACCCGGATGGACGTTCTCAGCAACAACATCGCGAACGTCAACACCACCGGGTTCAAGCGTGGACGGGCCCTGTTCCAGGACCTGTTCAGCGAAACCCTCCGGCACGCCCAGCAGGCGTTCGGGGACTACGGCGGCCTCAACCCCATGCAGGTCGGCCTCGGCGTCAAGCTGGCGGCCATCGACACCCTGATGGAACAGGGCACCCTCGAGACCACCGGCAAAAACACCGACCTGGCTATAGAGGGGGAGGGGTTCTTCACTGTCCAGGCGCCGAACGGGAACACGCTCTACACACGCGATGGGAATTTCAACATCAACCCGAACTACGACCTGGTCAGCACCAACACCGGATTCAAAATCATGGGGTGGTTGTCCACCCAGAACCCGGTCACCGGGAACCTTGAACTGAACCAGACCGGTACCATCCCTGAGACGATCAACATCGTCAAGTATCTGAAGAAGCACGCCCACCAAACCAACCTGGTGACCTACGCCTCCAACCTCGACAGCGGGTCGGACGAGCGGGACGTGAAGATGGGCACCGAGTATCTCGCCTTCCTCGATACCGTTGGCAACGACCAGAAGCTGCAGTTCAAGTTCAAGAAGATCGACTCGAAGAACTGGCTGTGGTCGGCCATCGACGGCAACAACAAGAACGTCGCCAACGGGGCCTTCCGCACCGACGAGGACGGCAACCTGATCGAAACCTCGGTCAATCCGGCCGGGGCCGGTTCCACCGCCGCCGCCCCCTTCTTCATCTACGATCCTGACGGGGTCTTCCAGCCCGCCGAGGCGAGCATTCCCATGAACGATCCGGCCAACACCGGGACCGGGTCCAGCACCCCCGTCGTGGCCAGTGGGCCGCTGATCAAGGATGAGAAGGTCAACATCATTTTCGACGGCGGTGATCCCACCCGCGCCACCACCTTCCGGGTGGTCGGCGAAAATCGGGGGTTCATCGGCGGCGGCGTCCTGGGCGGCACCCAGGCCAAGATCGAGGGC
Organism: Candidatus Ozemibacteraceae bacterium; assembly: GCA_937998695.1. Classification (GTDB taxonomy): domain Bacteria; phylum Muiribacteriota; class Ozemobacteria; order Ozemobacterales; family Ozemobacteraceae; genus Ozemobacter. The sequence continues at coordinate 6,187 of CALLCO010000174.1, read as the reverse complement.
ACTCCCTTCAAGTTCGAGACCGGCTGGAGCCCCGGCAAAGCGGTAACCTTCACGGTCACCGAAGTGCAGAACCTCGTGACCCAGCCCCTGGCCACCCGCGAAAAGTGGGCAACCATCACCTTCAACGCCGGGTCCACCTATTCGATCGCCGACATCAAGAACATTGTCAACACAGCCCTCAAGAACGGCGGCGTGGAAGCGTCACTCCAATATGACTCGACCACCAAAAAATTCTCGCTGATTGGCAATCATGTCGGTTCCAACCGCACCCTGATGCTCGACAACATCTCCGGGCCTCTCGCCGAACTGGGCATCGACCCAGGCAACGCAGCGGGCACCGCTTTCTTGTCGAATTACAACGTCAGTTACCCGCCTACCTCCGACGGCACCAAGACCATCCTCAACACCGTCATGTTCCAGATCGCCGACAACAAGGGCGCCACCGCCAACGTCCGCTTCAACCCCGGCACCTACACGCGGTCCCAGATCCAGTCGACGATCGAGAACGCCATCAGTTCCAACGGCATCAACGCCCAGGTGGCGTTCATCACGGAAGGCAACATCGTCCGCCTGCAGATCAGCCCCAACTCCGGCACCACCCTGCAACTGACCGACGTGCAGGGACTGCTCTCCGAGCTGGGCATCAACCCCATCACCCAGGGCCAGAACACCCACATCTCGGAGTTCGATATGAGCGGCTTCGTCAGCGGGGTCACCTCGAAGAAAGATTTCAACCCCGGCGTGACCGTCGGTTTCCTGCTGGGCGGCAAGGTGGCAGACCCCAACAGCATCCCGGTGCCTGCCCCCGGGCAGATCTTGCGCCTGACCGATTCCAGCGTTCCAGCCACCACCGATATCGTCCTCCCGGCCGGCACCACCAGCCTGACCGCGATCGCCGACGCCATCAACCTGGGCATCGGCGCCGTCCAGGCCACCGCCTCGGTCGTCGGCGGCAACCGCCTCCAGATCATTCACAACACGGGGACCTCCGAAACCTTGTCGCTCGACTTCCTGCAGGACACCGGAGCCCCCAACTACCCAGCAGGGCCTGATTTCCTCGGACGCGAGCCCATTCTACGCATCTCCAATGAGGTCCGTCTGCTCATCGAGGACCCTTACAAAAACTCCAATGACGTCGGCAACCCCGGCTATCTCCTGGGTAGCGCGGTCGATCCCGCCGATATCGATCTGGCTTCGGCTCCGACCGAGGTCATCACCCTCGCCGACTCGGCCGGCCATGTGCGCACCATCACGTTGCCCCAAAGCGACAATCTGACGCTCGCCGACATCCAGGCAGCCATCGTCGCCGGTCTCGGCGACGTAGAAGCCACCGTCACCTACGATGTGCCCACCAACCGCATCCGGATCGCCCCCAGCGGCAATGGCTCGATCAGTATCTCGGGCGGTTCCTTCCTCGGTGTCGAACCCGACATGCGGGGGCTCACCATTCCGGTCGGCAACTACACCCGCGAGGAGATCCGCAGCCGCATCCAGAACTACCTGATCGGCAACGGCATCTCCGCCCAGGCGATCTACGTCGATACCGACGCCGACGGCGTGGGCAACCAGCTGCAGATCAACGGCCTGGTTGGGGAACGAATCCGAGTGACCGACCTGACCATGACCCCGGCCAATCCGGTCGACCCCGCCGACCGCAACACCCTCGTCTCGGAACTCGGCATCACCCCCAGCAACAACTGGGTCCCCGATGCTGACATCTCCTTCCGAATCTACCGCCCCGACTGGGACCAAACCATTGTGATCAAAATCCCCTCTACCGATCCGGATGCCTTCCAACCCCCGTTCAATCTCGACACCCTCGCCCTCGAGATTCAGCGCCAGATCGACAAAGTCGAACTCAATACCGGCGCCAAGGGCCTGGTCGTAGAGACCATCGACTCCAACAATGACGGAGTCAAGGACCGCTTCCAGATCCGTTCCACGAACACCCCTGAGCGTATCCGGCTCGAAAACGGCGACGGCACCGACCCCCTCACCGGTCACCACATTTCTCTCCTGGGACTGAAGAGCGGGATCAACACCTCCGGCACCGGCGGGGCGCCGCCGCAAACCTTCAGCCTGCCAAGCCTGCGCGACTACTCGGTCGAACCATTCTTTCTGAATCGCACCGTATCGTTCATCATCGCCGACAGCCAGGGCCATTCCACCGAGGTCATCCTCCCCCAGATCGATTCGACCAGCACCCCGATCCAATACACCCGCAGTGCCGTCCTCAGCGCCATCAATGCCCAACTTCTCAAGGACAAGGTCAACGCCACCGCTTCCATCATCGACACCAACAACGACGGCACCCCCGATACCCTCACCATCACCGGGTCCCAGACCGGAGCGGGGCAGAGCATCACCCTGTCCGGGGACAACACCATGCAGGAACTGGGGCTGCGCGCCGGCACCTACGGGGGCACCGCCGCGGTCGGGACGTTCGACCAAGGGGGTATGAAGTTCACTCTGACGGAAGGCACCAAACCTTGGCGGCCCAACGAATTCCTCCAGTTCTCGACCAAGGCCGAGCGGGGCGCCAGCGAGAGCGTCAAGATCGAAGTGCCGGCCCCCGGCCAGGATGGCCTCGTCTTCAAAACCGTCGTCAACGGCGAGACCTACAAAGCCACCGGCACCATCAGCAAGGGGGCGATCCATACCACCAGCATCACCATCTTCGATTCTCTCGGTTCCCCCCACGAACTGGTGACCACTTGGGAGCACATCGACAAGAAAACCCAGGCCTGGCGCTACACCATCACCTACAACAAGAACGACCCCGAGATCCAAAAATGGCTGCGTGACCCGGCCCACGGGGTGCCCGATCCCGACAACCCCACCGAAGAGTGGCTCCAAAAGGCGAACCGGTATGACCCGGTGAACAACAAGGAAGGCCTGATCAAGAACAACACCGGAATTATCTACTTCTCCAACAACGGGAAGATCGATCTCGCCCGCTCGACCATTCGTGACATCTCGATGACGCCCGCCGGCTCGAATCCTCTCACGATCAAGCTCGACCAGTCCTTGATCACCCAGTTCGACTCACCATTCACGACCAAAGCCCGCGAGCAGGACGGCTACGAGATGGGCTTGCTGGAAACCATTTACTTCGAGCAGGACGGCACCATCCGCGGCGTCTACTCGAACGGCCAGAAACAGCCCATCGGCCAGGTGGCCCTGACCACCTTCAACAACCCCTCTGGCCTCGAAAAGAAAGGGAAAAACCTCTACGAGTTCTCCCCCAACTCAGGCCAGCCCCTCGTCGGCAAACCGGGCCAGGGCGACCATGGCCTGATCGTCCCCGGCACTCTCGAGATGAGCAACGTCGATATCGCCGAGGAGTTCACCAACATGATCGTCACCCAGCGCGCCTTCCAGGCCAACAGTCGGGTCATCACGACCTCCGACGAGATCCTCCAGGAAGTGGTCAACCTGAAACGGTAATCCGATGAACGCCTCTGAACGAGTGTCACGACCATGATCCTGGTGACACGCCTGAACGGGCTGGTCCTCCATCTCGACGCCGAAAAGGTCGAAAGCGTGGAAGCCACACCCGACACCGTGATCACCCTGGTCGGCGGAAAGACTCTGATGGTCCGGGAGGGCGTGGATGAGGTGGTGCGGCGGATCATCCGCTACCGCCGCCACATCCATGCCCCCCGGGCCCGGCCCCGTCAGCGCAAGCCCACAGACACCCCATGAAACGGACAGCCGGCCAGGGGGCACGATTTGACCCGGGAAATTCTTCGATGATAGGATAGCGAGATATGAGCCCACGTACGAGATGGATTCTCATCGGCCTGGCGGTCCTCATCCTGCTCATGACCGTCGTCCTCATCGCCTGGGTGACCACCAAGAAGGCCACCACAGGGCCTGACAGAGAGGCCCAGAAGGGGGGGCCCACTGTCGAGGGGCAGGTGATCTCCGCCCCCAAAATGAACCGTTTCGACTTGGGGGAATTTATCGCCACCTCCCGTGACGAGGACCTGCATTACATCAAGATCGAGGTGGAGGTCGGGTACATCGGCAACCTGGAGCAGGAGCTCAAGAACCGCAAAGCGGAACTGCGCGACACCATCACCACCATCCTGATGAAGCTGACCATCCAGCGGGCCAAGGAAGATTACATCGACCATTTCCTGCACAAGGACATTGAAAAGGCCCTGAATCAGGTCCTGGGCACCTCGACATCCGAGAGCCGGATCACCAAGGTGTTCATTCCGACCTTCCTCATCAACTGAGGAGGGGAGTACGCCGATATATCGTATGAAGCCGCCGCACCGGGGTCCTGGTCCCAGGCCAGCGGGCACGCGGTGAGAGCGCCCCGCCGGGCCACGGAGAGCTGAATGGTCGAGACCCTGTCCCAGAACGAAATCGACGCGTTGCTGTCGGCTCTCAACACCTCGCCCGGCGGCGGGGAACCCCCGCCCCTGTCCGGTCCGGCCGCCACCCCGGCCGCCGCCGCCGAACCGGCCGGCGGCCATGCCGCCCCGGCTGCGGCCCCCCGGGCCGAGCCGGCGGTCAGCAAGACCGGCAAGAAGACGAAGGTCTACGATTTCAAGCGCCAGACCAAGTTTTCGAAGGAACAGATGGGCACGATCCAGATGATCCACGAAACCTTCGCGCGCTTGATCGGGACCGACCTCTCCACCCAACTGCGGGCCTACGCCCAGGCCACCATCATGTCGGTCGACCAGCTCACCTTCCAGGAGCTGCTCCAATCCATTTATTCCCCGACGTTCATCACCTGCTTCAACTGCGAAAAGCTTGACGGCAAAGCCCTCATCGACCTCAACCTGAACGTCGTCTTCACCATCCTCGACCGCCTTCTGGGGGGCAACGGCACGCCGTTGGGCACCCTCCGGCAGTTGACGGACGTCGAGAAGCAGATCATGCAGAAGGTGATGATCCGCATCCTTGAACGGCTGCGCGAATCCTGGATCAACGTCATCGACCTGGCTCCCACCATCGAGCTGATCGAGTCGAACCCGCAGTTCGCCCAGATCGTCCCGCCTGGCGACATGGTGCTGTCGGTGACCATCGAAATCAAGATCCACGACGTCACCGGAACGATGAACCTGTGTATCCCCTACAACACGGTCGAACCCATCGCCAACAAGTTCAACGCCGCTTCGTGGTTCGCGGCGGTCCGCAAGGAACCCCTCCAGACGAATGTCGAGGCCATCACGCACCAGGTGCGGGATGTCTTTCTGCCGTTCGTCGTCGAGCTCGGAACGGCCACGGTCACCCTGCAGGACGTCCTCGGCCTGCAAGTGGGTGATCTGCTGGTGATCGACCGCAAGGTCAAGGACGACCTGGACGTGCGGGTCGGCAATCTGATCAAGTTCCGGGGCCGCCCAGGCGTGCTGGGCAAAAAGATGGCCATCGGTCTCACTCAGGTCATCGACCAACCCGGGGAGGATACGTTGTGACAGACCTACTTTCCCAAGAAGAAATCGACGCCCTGTTGCGCGGCGGGGGCGGCGGAGTCGGGGGAGAAGGCGGCGACGCTCCTCCCGCGAACGGCGGTGCGCCTCCAGCAGCTTCGGGTGGTGACAAAGCCAAGCCGCCAGTCGGAGGCGGAAGCGGGAAAACCGTTTCCATGTCCCAGGAGGCCATCGACCAGTTGTCGGAGGTGGCCAAGCTCTCTCTGGGGGCTACCAGCTCGGTTGTCCAGATGTTGCTCAACAAGCCGGTCGAGTTGAACCTGTGCCAGTTGCGGGCGATTCACTATGACACCCTGGCAGCCGAATCGGGTTCCGAAGAATACATCATCGCCAAGATCGCCTATATCGAAGGCTTCGATGGCAACACCTATCTGTTGTTGCGCAAGGGTATCGCCGCCATCATCGGCGACCTGATGATGGGCGGGGAAGGCCAGAACCCCGAATTCCAGGAGATGCACAAGTCGGCCGTCGGCGAGATGCTGAACCAGATGATGGGGAAGACGACCACCTCGCTGTCGGAGATCTTCAAGAAGCGTGTCGACATCGCCCCCCCCACTGTCGAACTGGTCAATTTCAGCGCCGGGATGCCGGCCATGCCCGATTTCCATCCGGACGCCGGGTTCCTGCGCATCGGGTTCCAGCTGAAGATCGGCGATATCGCCGAAACCGAAATGATCCAGTTGCTGGCCATCGAATTCGCCCAGTTGATGGCGTCACAACTGGCCAAACCGACCAAG
>CALLCO010000173.1 GCA_937998695.1 Candidatus Ozemibacteraceae bacterium | reverse complement strand
CCTCGCCGGGATGGCCACCGGGTCCGGCAACAACGCCACCGGGACAGGTACCGGCACGGGAACGAGCACCGGGACCGGCGTCCCTGACAATCAGATTCCCGATTCCTGGAAGTCGATCCGCAGCAAGTACGTCGATGCCCTGAACCGGTACACCCGCCTCATCTCCGAAGGGGCCAGTCAGAACACCATCGACGCCGCCCTCGCAGCCTACCAGAAAGCCTACAATGACTATCTCACGGTCATCAGCGGCGGCACGGGCACTGGAACTGGCACAGGAACGGGGACCGGCACAGGGACCGGCACAAGCACCGGGACAGGAACGGGGACTGGCACGGGCACTGGAACCGGAACGGGCACGGGTACCGGCACAGGGACCGGCACGGTCGAAGCCCGCCTGAAAGCCGAAATCCGCGACACCTACGGCATCGACATGCAGGACGGCAAGGCCGAATCCTTCTCGGGCGGTGTCCGTTGCACCGAAGGCACCTGGACGGCCGACCAACTGACCGCGGTCAAATCCCTCCTGGACAAACTTCCGAAATCGTTCTCCTGCCATTCGAAAATCATCTACCAGAACGGCAAGTTCTACGACAGCAACAATCGTGAAGGAACCACCACCATGGGGTTCTACAACCCCGCCGACAAGACGATCCACATCCTGGAATACCCCTGGGCCCGGGGCGCCACCTACGCGCAGGGCACCCTCAGCCACGAGATGACCCACGCCTTCCAGGCCGCCAATCCCACAGTCATGGCCGCCTGGTCCCTCCAGTTCTGGCCAAACGGGGTTATCAAATCGCCCTCTGCCACTTCCTACGGCAACACCAACTCCTCCGAAGACATGGCGGAATCGGTCATGGTCTACATCCAGAGCGGCCCCCAGATGAAGTCGAGCAACCCCGAACGCTACGAATTCATCAAAACCCGGATCATGGAAGGCAAGGAATTCCCGTGATCCTTGGTCCGGCCAGGCCCAGCAGCCTGAGAGTTCCTCCCCTCGCGCCCATGAGTGCCCAGAGCACCCGGGGGGCCCTTCCCACCATGGCGAACGATTCCCCCGCGGCCCCGGCGGTTGGGCGCCATCCCCTTGTTTCACCGCGGTCCTGGACGGCCCCCCCCGGGAAGTGGTGGGGCCGAATCCTGGCCCTGCTGGCGATCCTTTCCCTTTTTCCAGGCTGGCCCGCCGCCGGGCCGACGCGAGGATGGGCGATGATCGAAGCGCTTCCCCTCTCTGAACTGATCGACCAGTCCGATTTCATCGGCATCGTCGAAGTGGTCTCCCGGCGTCAGCTTCCCCCCGCCAGACCGAAAGACCTGCCCCTCGTCGAGACCACCATCAACGTCGTCCGCCCGCTCAAAGGTGTCTGGCTGCCCGGCATTCCACCTGTCTTCACCTACATGGGCACCCTCGACGGGTCCATGTATATCGAAGACCAACCCGGCTTTCCCGCCGAGGGGAAGCAGGCCATCGCCTTTGTGCGGTTCGAGGGGAACGGCCGCCCCTCCTGCGTCAACAGCATCCAGGGCGTCTGGGTGCTGCACCCGGAAACGGGCGCCCCCCAGGGAATGGGCCTCGGCCTGTCTCTCGCCGACCTCGAGAAGGCCATCGCCGCCCGGCCCCCCGTGGCGCGCTAACTCCGACCGTCCCGCTCCCCTGTTCCCTGGCTCTCTGATCAGCCGAGGCTTCCGACAACAGCCTGAAGGACCCACCCACCCCCCACCGCCCCGCCCGCTTAGAGGTTGAAACCCCCGTCGATGTTGATCACCTGTCCTGTCAACCAGGTCAGATCGGGGGCCAGCAGGTGGGCGGCCAGGGCGGCCACCTCCCCCGGCTGCCCCAGGCGCTTGAGGGCGATCCGCCGCAGCACCTCTTCGCCGGCCAGGGCCATGACGTCACGGGTCATGCGCGACTCGATCGGCCCGGGAGCCATGGCGTTGACCAGCACTCCACGCGGGGCCAGGTCGGCCGCCAGGCTGCGCACAAAGCCTTCCAGGCCGGCCTTCGAGGCCGCGTAGTTGGCCTGCCCGCGCCCCCCCTGCTGCCCCGCCACCGAACTCACGAACAACAGCCGCCCCGCTTTCTTCCGAAAGAAGAGTTTTCCGAAGGCCCGCCCCACCCGGAACGCCCCGGTCAGGTTGACGTCAAGAACGCGCTGCCAGTCGTCGTCCTCCATGCCGAGCACGGGCTGGTCCCGGATGATGCCGGCGTTGTAGACCACCGCATGCAGATCGCCACCCAGCGCTACGACAGCCACCAGTTCCTGCACCGACTCCTCGTTGGTGACATCGACCGTCTCGGCCTTCAGCCGGTCACCCGCCTCGGGGAAGGCCTCCTGCAACCGCTCCGGGTGCGACCAGGCGGTGGCGACGACCGTCGCCCCCTCGCCCAGGAACCGCTCCACCATGGCCCGCCCCAGATCGCCCGAGGCCCCGATGACCGCGATCCGCAGCCCCTGCAACATCCCGAAACCGCTCTTTCCGCCCTCCTGACCGGACATCTTCCCTGCCCTCAGGCCAGCGTTTCCAGCCGACGCCGGATGCGGTCGCCGAACCGGCCGATCTCGGCCCCATCGGCCACCCGGTGATCGTACGTCACCGTCAGCCAGACCGACGGCCGCACTTCGACCCCCGCCGGCTCCGGCCCGGCCCCCGGTACGGCGCGGGGGCGCCGCTCGACGTGCCCCAGCGACAGCGTGACCGTGCGGGGCGACAGAGGCGTGGTCAGGGTGGTGCCGAACTTCCCGACGCTGGTGAAGGCCGTGGTGCCGACGAGATTCCGCATGAGGCCCGGGAACGGCTTGCACACCCATTGGAACAACGGCCACCGGCAGAAGGCCGGCACCCGCCGCAACCGCCGGTAGATGGCGAACTCCTCCAGCGATTCGAGCGGCGCCTCCTTGCGGTGGCGCAGAAAGACCTGCACCTCGTCGACGCTCAGCCGCTGCGCCTCCCGCAACAGGCCGAGCAGGATGACCGGGGCGCCTTCCCATTCGCGTTCGATGGTCAGGGCGATATCGACCCCGTGGTAGACCGCCAGGCGGGTCAGCGGCCACAGCCGCAGGTAGCTGTTCAACGCGGGGAACTCGCCAAGCGTGTGCCCGTAGGCCCACAGCGCATAGGCCACAGACGAGGGAACCGGGGCGCCCGCCGCCCGCCGCCGCTCGCGATCAGCCTCGACCACGGTCAGGTCGGTATCGAACAGGTGGTGGTTGAGGTAATAGGGGTCGGTCTCGCGCAGGAGGTCCCAGACCAGGTAACGGTCGGCCCCCAGCTTCCGCATCTCATACGACATGCAGCCGCACCCCCGCCGTGTTCTCGCCGAAACACTGTCCCAGCACGAGCGCCCGGCACGCCCGGCCCGCCCGGCCCGCCCAGCACGCCCGGCCCGGATCCCCATCCGGCCCGGCCCCCTTGGAGCCAGCCCCGGCGGTCGTCCAGCCCACGGCACCCGCCACCGGCGAAGCCTCCCGAAAAGCCTCCGGAGATACCTCCGGAGATGCCTCCGGAAAAGCCAGCGGGCCTGCTCCCACGGCGCCCGGCACCGCCCCTCCGGCCCCCGCCAGCCCTGCCTCCCCCTTCCCCGACGCCGAGGCCCCGGGCAGCGCCAGCCCCAGCCCGTGACGCAGGTCGAGGATCGCCACCACCATTTCGAGGGGGAAGGACGCCGAAAAGGCATGCCCCAGCCAGGTCTTGGCTCCGTAGAGCCGGTGGGCACGCCCGCCCAGAGCCCGGTCCAGCCCCTGGCGTTCGGCGGCATCCCAGCGGGCCAGCCCCACCCCGGCCCCGCAAACCGCCAGCGGCGCTTCGGGGGGAAGCCCTTCCAGCAGCTCCCCCACGACCCCAGCGATGGCCGCGCCGTCCGCGGCCGGGGCCATGACATCGGCTCCCGTCGCGCGCAGCGCCAACCCCTCGACCACCGCCAGCGGCGAGGCCCCCCGGGAGCGCGCCCGGCCCTCGGCCTCCAACACCAGGAAGGCCGCCCCGTCGCTCAGGACCGCCCCCCGCCCCGCCCCGCTCCAGGGCTGCCAGGGGAGCACTTCGTCCGGCGTCCCGGCGGCCAGGAAGCCCAGCGTGTGCAGGTCGGACATCATCTGCCAGTTGACCGGCGTGTCGGCCCCGCCGACCAACGCCACGTCGACGTCCCCGCGCGCCAGGGCATCGAGGGCCCGGTCGAGGGCGTAGGCCCCTGCCACCGCCGAATTGCAGGCGTTGGTGTTGGCCCCCCGCAGGTTCAGGAAATGCGTGACGAAGAAGATCAGGTTGTTCGAGATCGTCGACAGGAGCCACCACGGGTGCACCGTGTCGAGCCCGTCGGCGGCCAGCCGCGCCAGGTCGAGCCGCCCGTCCTCGCCCGCCGACACCGCGAACGCCCGGAACAACCCCTCGGCGTTGTGCCCGTGCGTGCCCGAGGCGATGAAGGCCCCCACCCGGTCGGGATCGTAGGTACCCGGGAGCCAGCCGGCCGAGGTCAGCGCCTGCTGGGCGGCCAGGACGCCGATGCGCACGTATTTCCCCATGCCCCGCAACTTGTTGTGGATCAGCCCGAGCTGGTCGGACGGCAGTTCGGGCACCCAGCCGCCCACCTGGACCGGCCAGGTCGAGGCATCGGGCTCGCGCAGCGCCCCGAAGGCGGGCTGCCTGGCCTGCAGACCCGCCACCAGCGGGTCGAGCCCGACCCCGTAGGGGGTGACCGCCCCCATCCCGGTGACGACGATTCGTGCGCTCATCGCGTCCATTCTACCGCGGGATCCCCCAGGAGCAAACAGGCATTCTGCCCCCCCAGGCCGGCCGAGGCCTTCAGGATCACCCGGGGCCGCCCGGGGCGAGGGCCTTCCGCGATGCCGTCGACCGGGCACTCGGGGTCGGGGGTGACGAGATGCAGAGTGGGCGGCAGGAAGCCGGCCAGGTACGGCCACAGACAGGCGACCGTCTCGACCGCCCCCGCCGCCGTCAGCAGGTGACCGACGTGGGCCTTGGTTGAGCTGACCGGCAGCCGCCCCGCCCGCTCGCCGAAGACTTGCTGCAGGGCTCGCCACTCCATGACGTCGTTGGCCCGAGTGCCCGTGCCGTGGGCGTTGACATACTCGACGACGGCCGGTTCGAGCCCCGCGTCGGCCAAGGCGGCCCGCATGGCACGCGCCAGCCCGTCCCCCGTCGGGTCGGGCAGCACCGGATGATGCGCATCCATGGCCGCACCGTACCCCAAAACTTCGGCCAGCAGCGGCCGACCCCGCGCCAGCGCTGCCTCCCGCTCCTCGAGCACGAGAAACGCCGCCCCTTCGCCAAGCAGCGTCCCGCTGCGGTGGCGGTCGAACGGCGCCAGGGCCCGCGGCCCCAAGTCGTTGCGTTCCGACAACGCCCCCAGCGAATGGAAGGCGTGAATCCCGTATGGAAAGATCAGGGAATCCACCCCGCCGGCCACCGCCGCCGCACACCGCCCCGCCCGCACCGCCCGGAAGGCGCTTCCCAACGCGATGGTGCCCGCCGCACAGGCGCTGACCTGGGTGGCCACCGGCCCCCACTGCCCGATCGCCTCCCACAGGAAGCCGGCCAGCAGGGAGGGCGGCAGCTCGGGGCAGACCGGTTGGGCCTGGTACCGGGCGGCTGTCACTACGTCCAGGTCGATGGCCTCGAGCCCGACCGCGCACCAGAAGGGCGTTTCCGGGGGGATCGCCGCGCGCACCTCTTCCAGGGCGGTCCGGGCCAGGAACGCCTTGACGTCGACCTCCCGGGCCAGCGGCCGGCCCCGCCACGCCAGCGGCCAGGCGGGCAGCGTGGCCAGATCGACTTCGCCACCCTGTCGGGTGGCCAGATGCCCGGCCTCGAACCGCCGCAACGGCCCCAGACCCGAGCGCCCGGCGGCGAGGCCCGCGAACAGCCGTTCGACCCCGATGCCCAGAGCGGTGACCGCCCCCGCCGCCGTAATGACCACCCGCCGCCCCTTCCGGTCTTGGGCCCCCGGACATGCTGCGTCCCGCCTGACCGGCCCCCTTTCCCGCCCTCTGCGCGGAAGGCTTCGCCCCGCCTCCATACGGCCCCCGACGGCGAAAGCCCCACCGCCAGCCGCGGCGCCCCGCGAGGGAGCAGTGGCCTCCAGGCCGGCGACCAGCCAACGGCCGTCAACCGCCGGCACGCCCACCTCCCAAGAGGGTGAACCGGGGGTCGAACCGGGGGGTGCACCAGGGGTTGCCCGCTCCCCGGCCCCCGGCGCGTGCTGCCACGCCAAGGCCAGCGCCACCGGCAGACCGGCGGTCGGCACCGCGGCGGCGGCGAACCCCGGGTGGTTGGCCACCAGAGGTGGTTCCTGGCGCCGCTGCAGGCCGGCCAAGCCCAACCAGGCCGCCGCCGGATCGGCGGGAGGATGCCCCGCCAACCGCAGGGCGACCCCGATTTCCGCCCCTCCCCCCGTCGGCGACACGGCCATTCCCGCTCGGGCCTGGGCGCCGGGAACGAAATACCCGTCCGCACACCAGACGGCCGCCACGACCGCTTCGTTCGCGCCGGCCGCCACCGCCTCGACCGCGGCGGCCACCGCCTGGAAGCCGGCCTCGGCGAAGCCCGCCCAGACGGCCCCTTCCCCGCGCCACCCCTGCCGGATCGCCACCCATGACAGCGGCATGTTGGGAAGCAACCCCACTGCCGCTGCCGATGAGACCAGCGGCAGGCCCTCCCCCGGTTCGATCCGGCCGGCCCAGCGCACCAGCGCTTCCAGATCGGTCCGCGCCGGACCCACCGCCAGGTGGATGGCCGCCCGCTGCCGATCGAGATCGGGGGCGCCTCGCAGCAAGGCGTCGAGGGTCCGCCACAACAGCAGCGTCTGCCGGTCGGCCACCTTGAGATCCCGCGCCGGAACGTCCTGGGCGGCTTTCCAGGCCTCGAGGTCGGTCACCGGCCCCCAAACCCCCTCGTGCGCGGCCAGACCGGCCAGACCGGCCAGGTCGCCCGCGCCGCAGACCACTGCGGCTCCGATCAGGTAGGCGTTCAGAACTCCCTCCGCGGCCCGGGTTCCACCCCAGGCCCACCTTTCCCATCCTCCCTGTTTCCCCTCCCCCGGGCAACCGGGCCATTCTGCCCCTCGCTGCGCGCACCTCGCCTATTCTCCAGCCCTTCTCGGTGACCCGAAAAAACCATGAAGATCGGCTCGGCTGCTCGCTCCCAGCAAGCGTTTTCAAATATCGAGCGTTGTCCGAGAGCTGCTGCCTGTTGTCAATTTCGCTGTGTCGTCGAGCGACGAGCTATGATACACTGAACCTGGCCTAAAATTTACTATGAACCGTACGGAGGCTACCCATCGCTCCCTCTTGTACCCCAGGCCAGGAGGGTTTATCCTCGAGGGAAAGGAGGGTTCTAAGCGCTACGTATGGCCTATTGATACAGATTTCCACCAGATCGTGCTGACCCCTAGGACGGAGGAAT
>CALLCO010000172.1 GCA_937998695.1 Candidatus Ozemibacteraceae bacterium | reverse complement strand
CGGCCGCGACACGATGTCGCTCCTGGCCGCGGCCGATCCGCGGTGCTCATGCACCTGATCGCCATCGCCGGGCAGATCGGGAAGCCATCGAGGATGGCAATCCTGAGTTAAGTATCACGTCCCCGGAAATCCGCGCGTCCCCGGAAATCCGCGTCCCCGGAAATCCCGGAAATCTGGATGCACACTTCCATCATCCCGACCCGTTTCCTGTCGCGTCGTTTTCGTTGTGGCATCGTTGCTTATTCCCCTTGGAAATTTTGTTCAAAATTCCGGGTCCATTATACTGTCTGGCGACGGGGACACCGAAATTCGCTCTGCACGCGAGCCACGCCCGGGGATACATTGATTTCACAAAGAATCAGGTTTGTGGAACGAGAAGGCCGCGCCGCCGCCCGCTCCACCTGGCAAGCTCCTCTTCGCGTCGCGCGTAGTTTTTTGCCATCCAGTCGCGGTATTCGCCCGACCGCACGTGTTCGACCCAGGTCGGGTGGTCGAGATACCACCGCACCGTCGCCGCCAGGCCCACCGCCAGGTCGGTCACCGCCGGCCGCCAGCCCAGCTCGCGCGCGATCTTCGAGGCGTCGATCGCGTAGCGCCGGTCGTGGCCGGGCCGGTCTTTCACGTAGGTGATCAGCGCCTCGTACTGCGCGGGGAACTTCCCCGTCAGGCGCGCCGTCACCTGGCACAGCGTCTTGATCAGGCCGATGTTGGTCGACTCGTTGTTGCCGCCGATGTTGTAGGTCTCGCCTATCCGTCCCCGCGTCAAAATCTGCCAGATCGCCTCGCAGTGGTCATCGACGTAGAGCCAATCACGCACGTTCATCCCGTCGCCGTAGACGGGCAGGGGCTTGCCCTCGAGCATGTTCAACAGCATCACGGGAATGACCTTCTCGGGGAATTGGTAGGGCCCATAATTGTTGGAACAATTCGAGATGGTCACCGGCAAACCGTAGGTGTGGTGGTAGGCCCGCACCAAGTGGTCGGAGGCCGCCTTCGACGCCGAATACGGGCTGCGCGGGTCGTAGGGCGTCTCCTCGGTGAACGCCCCGGTCGGCCCCAGCGACCCGTAGACCTCGTCCGTGCTGACATGATGGAATCGCGCGGGCGGGCCGCCCTTGCGGGCCCGCACCGCCTCGAGCAGCCGGAACGTGCCTTCGATGTTCGTCCGCACGAACTCGCCCGGCCCCAGGATCGACCGGTCGACATGGCTTTCGGCGGCGAAATGAACGATCGTATCGATCGCCTCGCGCTCGAGCACCGCCGCCATCGTCTCCTGGTCGCAGATGTCGGCCTGGACGAAGACGTAGCGCACGGGGTGGGCGGCCTTGGCTTCCCCACGGCTCCGGTCCTTGGTGGCCCCGCCCTTCGCCGGCTGGCCGGCGGCCGGTTCCCCATACCGCTCCTGGATCTCCGCCAGGTTCTCGGGGTTGCCCGAATACGTCAGCTTGTCGACGTTGACGATCCGGCCGGTGAACTCGGCCTTGCCGAACAGGTGCCGGATGAAATTGGTGCCGATGAATCCGCAACCGCCGGTCACCAGGATATTCTTGGGTGTGGGAAGAGTGGTCATGCTGTCACCTGCCTGCTTTCGGGACAACCCGCCGCCGCAGGGCCCGGATCGCCCGATGATGGGAAACACTCAAGGGCAAAAGATACCACGCCCCCCCCCTTCCCACAAACCGGATTTCCCGATCGACCCGGGAAGCCTCCGCCCACCCCGGCGCACCTCCGCCCACCCCTACCTCCCGGTGCGATCCGGCCACCCGGCTCCTCGGCGTGTCTGTGTCTGAGCATCTGCCGGTCCGAGGTGGGCAACAGGTCCGCCCGTGATCCGGGCGCGGGCACCGGTCCCTCAACCGGGGCGGCAGGGGGCTGGCCACTGGCGCCCGACCGGGGTGACGCATAACTCAACGGCCGGCGCAGGCGGGGCAGAGGAGGCGGCCGTCGCGGGTGCCTTCGAGCCGGGTGGTGAAGCCGGCGCACTCCGGGCAGGCATACGGCTCGAAACGGCGTTCGAAGGGGGTCCAGAGGAACTCCTCGGGCCGGCGGAGGGTGCCGAGGCGCATGATCACCCGCACGCGCCAGGCCGGGGTGAGCAGCCGCTGCAGGGCGAACGGGCGCAGCTCGGCCCGCAACGCCGACCGGGCGCGGACGTCCTCGACCTGCCGGCGGAAATCCTCTTCGATCGCCTGGCGTTTGGCCGCCCGCTCCTCGGGGGTCAGGGCCTGGCGCCGCCGTTCCCCGTCGAGGGCCCGCACCAGTTCCGAGAAGTAGTCCTCCAGGCGGGCGAGATCGAGCGACAGCCGGTGCTGCAGGGTCTGCTGGAAAGCGCGCGCCTCCTCCTCGGCCCGCGCCACGGCGCGGGGCTCGACCGCGGCCAGCAGCTCCGCCGCCGGCAGGAAGGCGGTCAGCCGCGGGTCGTCGGCCGGGAGCGGCACCGGGTCGATCACCTCCGGCAGCCCGCGGCCCGGCGGCAGGATGCGGCGGCTCGCCTCCAGGACGTCCATGGTCAGGAGTCGTTCGCGGGTCTCGTCGCCGACCATCGACAGCCGGAACCCGATGCGGCTGACCGGGACCAGCGTCGAGACCGGATCCAACGCGGCGGGCTGGCACCGGATGAAGGTGAAATCGCGCGCCAGGTCGCGGGCGGCGAACCGCTCCAGGGCGGGAAGGGCGGCCAGCAGCGAGGACCCGACCTGGCCGAGCAGGGCGGCGCAGGCCATCCGCAACCGGCCGTCCCCCGCCGTGAAGAGGGGCGACAGGGCGCGGCCCAGGTGGTGCAGCACGTCGAACTCGCGCGGCAGCGGCTCGACCTTGATGGTGGAGGCGAACCGGCGCGGCAGCTTCACGTCGGTGAAACTGCGCGTGTTACGGATCATCACGGTGCGGAGGAGGGCGCGGAGTTGGTCCCGGTCGAGGGGTTCGGTGGGCTTGTGGGGCTGGACGAACCGGGCGCGGAAATCGGCGGCGGTGCCCAGCGTTCCCGGCTGCAGGAGGTTGATCAGGTGGTACAACTCCATCAGCTGATTCTGCACGGGGGTGGCGGTCAGCAGCAGCAGGAATTTGCGGGGCAGGGATTTGACCAGCTTGTGGCTGCGCGAGGTGGCGGTGCGCAGGTGGTGGGCCTCGTCGACGACCACCAGGTCCCAGGGTTGGGCCGTGCAGCGCCCGGCATGCGGCTCAAGCCGGGCCAAACCGAGCGAAGCCAGCACGAGGGGGCGACCCCAGAAGGCGGCAGGGTCCTCGCGGGCCTCGGCGGCCGCCGTCGTGGCGAATTCCAGGCCGAACTTCTCCAGCATCTCCCCCTGCCATTGCGAGACCAGGGCAGGGGGAACCAGGATCAGCACACGCCGGGCCAGTCCGCGCAGGAGGTATTCCTTGATGACCAGGCCCGCCTCGATCGTTTTGCCCAGCCCGACCTCGTCGGCCAGGATGGCCCGCCCGCGGAACCGGTTCAGGATGCGGCGCGCCGTTTCGGCCTGGTACCGGTGGGGAATGACCCCGACCAGCGACTCGGTGCAGAGGAGTTCGTCGAACTCCCGCATCAGGTGGATCCGCTGGGCCGGGCACTTGTCGTGATACCGCCGCCAGTGGGCCAGCGCCACCTCGCGGTCCCGGTCACCGATGGCGAGAGGGTTGGCCGCGTTCCCCGCCGGGTCGAAATCCCTGGCCAACCACCGGAAGCGCTTTCTGATGTGATCGACATACCGGGCATACACCCGCTCCAGCTCCTTCTCCTGACCCATGTGAGCGGTCAGGCGCAGCATCGCCTCGGCATCATCGTAATAGAGGAGGGCGTGCTCGAGGCCAACCCCGAACAGCTTCAGGGCGGCCCTGTCGTGTCCCGCCCGCTCCAGGGGCCCGATGATCCGCCCGACGACCAGATCGTGGAACTGGTCCGGCGTGAATTTCGGTTCGCAGGGTTCACTTACCACTTTCTCCAGCCAGGGAACGATGGTCTCGAATGCCGCAGGGGGGACAGCGTCCTGAATGCACTTCACGATGACGCGGAGATTCTGGGTGGTGCATTTCCCGTAGATGGGGTGCCACCCGGCCGGCGACCGGCGGGGACGGCTACCTGCGGGTTTTCGCCTGGACGGCATGGCCGGGCGCGGCAAATCGGAATCCTTCATTTTTCCTCGAACATGCTTGCATGCAAGTATGAAACGCAATGCCGACGTGTTGGCATTCGACTCCATGATCCCCATGATCCGCCGAGCCTTTTGTCGCATCCCCGACAAACGCAACCCGGAAAGGACTGACTTTCCACTCGCCGATGTCCTCCTGAGCGCGACAGCGATGATGTTCTGTCAAGATCCTGCGTTGCTCGCCTTCCAGAAAAGGCTCAAAGACCGATATCGCCGGAATCATCTCCACACTCTCTGCGGGAAAGATCAAACGGGACCATCGCCGGAAAACCGGTAACGGAACCACCGGTGCTGAGGCCTCCGCCGCGGGAACCTTGGCCAGGGAATACGCGTCAAGAACGTGAGGGGTGGGCAGGATGGTTCTCTTGCGTGGGCTGTAATAGTCGGACCTCAGCCTCCTTTGTCGCGGTCGGGCTATTTCCCGTCGGTGCCGGTTCGGCCGAGCCCCCAGGAGAAGCCGCCAAAAAGCCGGTAGAATGCCGATTTGATACGGGCGGCCAAACCGACGGCCTTGGCTTGCCCATTGTGCAGGATGGGGTGGTCCGGTTCTGCTTGGCGCAGGAGATCCAGGTAGCTTTTCGCCATCACTGGTTTCTCCTGCTTGAAATAGTAATGGCTGGCTACCTGACAGACCGCCGCCAGTTCGGAAATATGGAACACTTTGCGCTCCGGAAAGATGGCCGGCAGGATGAACCCGCCCCCCACCACCTCCGGCACCTCGTCGTCGCGGTCGTCCTGCATGAGCTCGATCGCCCAGTCACACCGCGCGAACAGGTAGTCGGGATGTTTTCGGTAGTTCTCCTCGGCCAGTCGTCTCGCCTCGTCGAACCGGTTCTGGAGGCGGGCCACCTGGATCAGGAAATGCGTCAACACCGGATTGCCCGGATACTGTGCCAGCCATTCCTCGATCTGCCGCCGGGCCGCCGCGGGATCTTCCTCGATGAGGTCCCGAAGCTCGGGGTGGTCCTCTAAAACCGGCGGGGCGCGGTTGGGCATTCCGGGAATGGGAAGGTCATGCCGGATCTCGTAGCGGAATTCCTTCAGGCAAGTGAGTTCGGCGGGTTTGGGGCGGCCGTCATACGCTTCCTCCAGGAAGGCCTGGTGCTCTGCCAAGAAGGGCGGCCTGGCGATCGAGTCGCCGTCATTCCCGTCAGACAGGTCGTCTTCGTCCTCCTCATCGTCCCCGTCCGCGTCGGGCCACTCCTCTTCATCCTCGGGTTCCTGGAGCCACCCGTCGATATCGAGGTCGGGGTCGAAGCTCTTGCGCGTTCCGAGGCCGGGAAGGAAGTCGCGGACAAACCGCAGATACCCGGTGGGATCGGAGGCCTCGTGGTGCAGGACCAATGACTTCAGCAGCCGCCGGATGGCCCGGCTCAGTCCCTGGGCTGACGGCGTCGGCAACCCCGGGTCGGCCATCTCTTTGGACAGGGCGTCTTGGAGCTGGCGTCCCGCCGGGGTGTCGGGTGCGGGCGGCGGTCCCTCTGTGGGCAGCAGGAGGCGCGCCGGCTCGAGGTCGGCCAGCCATCGCTCCAAAACCATACGGATGTCGCGATCGTTCAGTGTGCCGGTGGCATGGGCCACTTGAAGAATGGTCCGCTCCATGCGGAACAGCAGGCGTTCGATGCCCTGGACCGAGGTGGGCCAGATCGATACCCGTTCCCGCAACTGTTTCCATCGTCGCTCGTCGGAGCGCTCCGCCTGATAGGCCTGCGAAGCACCCAGATGGGAACACGTCGACGGGCAGGCGAAGCCCCGCCCCCGTTCCTGTCCGCAGCAGGCCGAACACACCAACCCATCGTGCCCGGGACACAACCGCTTGCCCTTCCTGGACTGACACACCTTGCACTTGCTCATGAATCGCGCTTCCTTGCCTTTCTCTTCAAGCCCGTCCCTCGAGCAGGCCGCGCAGGTAGACCCCATACTCGGTCTTGGCCAGGGGCCCGTCGGCCAGCCGGGCCAGTTGCGCCGCGTCGATGAAGCCCATGCGGAAGGCCACCTCCTCGGGTGCGCCCACCTTCAAGCCCTGCCGCTCCTCGATCGTCTGGATGTAATTGGCCGCCTGCAACAACGAAGCGTGCGTGCCGGTGTCGAGCCAGGCGATGCCGCGCGCCAGCCGCGTCACCTGCAGCTTGCCTTCGTCGAGGTAGGTGCGGTTGAGGTCGGTGATCTCGAGCTCGCCCCGCGCCGACGGTCGCAGGGCCGCCGCCCGTTCTGTCACCGAAGCGTCATAGAAATACAGGCCGGGCACGGCGTAGGGCGACTTGGGGCGTTTCGGCTTCTCCTCGAGGCTGATGGCCCGTCCCGCGGCGTCGAACTCGACGACGCCGTAGCGCTCCGGGTCGCGCACCTGGTAGCCGAAGACCCGCGCCCCCTCGCGCAGGGCGGCCGCCTCGCGCAGCAGGCCGCTCAGGCCGGCGCCATGGAACAGATTGTCGCCAAGGATCAGGCACGACGGCCGTCCCGCCACGAACTCCCGGCCCAGGATGAACGCCTGCGCCAGCCCTTCCGGCCGCGCCTGCACCTGGTAGGAGAGCGCCAGCCCCCACTGCCCGCCGTCGCCCAGCAGCTCGCGGAAGCGCGGCGTGTCCTGCGGCGTCGAAATGACCAGGATCTCGCGAATGCCCGCCAGCATCAGCGTCGTCAGCGGGTAGTAGATCATCGGTTTGTCGTAGACCGGCAGCAGTTGCTTGCTCGCCACCAGCGTCAGCGGGTGAAGCCGGGTACCGGCCCCTCCCGCCAGGATGATGCCGCGCATCGTCGTCGTCACTTGGCAACCTCCTCGTCGCGTCGCGCGTAGTTTTTCGCCATCCAGGCGCGGTATTCGCCCGACCGCACGTGTTCGACCCAGGTCGGGTGGTCGAGATACCACCGCACCGTCGCCGCCAGCCCCTCGGCCAAATCGGTCACCGCCGGGCGCCAGCCCAGCTCGCGCCCGATCTTCGAGGCGTCGATGGCATTCGAGACGGTCACCGGCAGCCCGTACGTGTGGTGGTAGGCCCGCACCAGATGGTCGGAAGCCGCCTTCGACGCCCGAATGCGGGCTGCGCGGGTCGTCGGGCATCGTCTCGGTGAACCCCCCCCCGCTCTAAAAACGGATTTGTGCAACAGGCTCTTCACCTCCGGTTTTTGGGAATGCCAAGACTTCGAATTCGAGCTGGGCGAGGCCTTACCCATGTTGCTGCCGCCAGAGCGCATCGAACCAGGCGAGAGTGGTGCGGGTTGTGCCGTATTCGCCGCGCCAGGCCGAAATCGTGAGATGCCCGTCGAGCAGGGCGCGCTGGACAGCGGTGTAGGAGATCCCCTGGGCGCGCAACTCGGCCATGGTGAGCAGGTTCCCCGGCCGGCAGCGCTCGCGCAGACGCCCCACCTGCCCCCGGGCGGGTGGCTTGCGGGCGGGTTTCCGCGAGCTGCGGTCCGGTGACGGTTTGGCGGCAACTCCTGCGCGAACGGACTTGCCCGTCAGGGTGGGGGACTTCGGCGCTTTCTTTCGGGGCTGCTTACCCAGCGGTCGTTCCGGGCGTAATGCAGGCTTCGCTGAAGCAGCCTTGGTCCCGGGGAGGCCGGTGACCTTTGCCGTCCTCTTCGCTGGAGATGTTCCGCCTGATCGGGCGGGGGAACTCATGGCAGACCGTCTGCCGCCCGAGGAGGCGGCCGAAGCCGGTTGCCGGGAGGCTTCATGGGGGGCCCATTTCGCGGAGAGGGCATGCGCTGAGCTGGTGGGTGACTTCCGCGAGGTCTTGGTGAGCACCTCGCTGGTGGGTGGCTTGGTGCTTGCCTTCGTCTTGATTTCGGGCGCTCTCTCCCTGGCCGCCATTCGCGGTGCTCGTAAGGTCTGGGCCGGTCCCACCCTGGTCGCCGGGTTCTCAGGAGGTGTGCCCCGGGCTCCGGGAGGGGCGGGGTCGACTTCGACCGGCTGGCCGGTGTGTGGGTCGAACAACGAATCGACGTAGGCCTCGACCGGCGATGGCTGGCGCGGCGGGGCGCCCGGCATGGGAACCTCGACCGCGGCGATCGCCCTCGCGCTCTTTCCGCTGCCACCGGGCCGACCGGCGTCGGCCGTCTCCGGCGTGAACTCGATGCCGAAGACCGCTCCGAGTTCCTGTCGCGAGGCACCCGCGAGGGTGTCGTCCGTCCGGGGCAGAGGTTCGGGAGCGCTCAGGCCGGTCGTGGCGGCCGCCGCGAATTCGGCGGGGTCGATGCCGCGCAGGGTGAAGAACAGTTCGGGCGAGGCGTCGAACCGGACGCCGATCCCGTACAGCACGGCAGCGACATGTTTGCAGACCTCGGCGATATCCGGGCACGAACAATCGAACTCGATCTCGCGCGGTTCCGGGAACAACCCCCGCTTGGGCTCGGCCAGGATGTTCATGATGTTGCGGTCGAGCTTGCCGCTCAGCAGGTCGATGGTCGATCCGATGTCGGCGGCGCAGCGGTCGCACAGCTCACGCTTTCGCTCGGCTGGCAACGGCCGGATCTTGATTTCCACTTCATACAATTCGCTGCCCTGTACCAGCCCATGCACGCGCCCGGGTTCGATCTGCAGGTCGAGTACCGCTCCGCTGCGCACGTAGGTGCGCCCGCGCGGCAGGCGGTTGGCGAAATCGGCGAAGAACTCGAGGTTGCGGCACCACGACAACCCCCACCAGGTATGGCAGATCTCCCGCCCGGCCACCTCGATCGGTTGCAGCTTCCGGCCGCTCTTGGCCAGTCGTTGCGCCGCCCGCTCGGCGCGCTGCCGCTTCTCGGCCACCGACACATACGGGCCGAACCCGCCGTACCCCCACCACCCCCCATACCCGTAGCGACGCGACATATCTCTTCGCTCCGTTCCACAAACCTAATTTTCAGATTGGCTCTGAAAGCGGGCGGGCGCGAGTCTATGTGTCCCTCCCCGCTTCGCCCATGCGGTGTCGAACGCCTGGGTGCCGTGGCGGGCACCCGCGGCGACAGCCGCCCGATTCGCTGCAAAGGTCTGGTGTCTGATTCCCCTCGCAGGCCGGACAGCATGACCGCTCTCGCCACCACCCCGGTCGGCCCCCTGGCGGAAGGTCCGGCTGCTTTTCCCGTCGCTCTCCCCACCACCCCGACCACCACCCCGACCACTCTGGCTACCACCCTGGCTACCACCCCGGTCGGCCCCCCGGCGGAAGGTCCGGCTGCTTTTCCGGCCGCTCTCCCCTGCGCTCCGGCCGTTCTCCCGAATGACCATGTCGTACCTGGCCATGTTATCCATCGCCAAGGGCCGAACGGACGTCGAGCCGAACCAGGGTGAGCAGTTCGCGATCAGACAACTCGGTGATCGACGGGTATTCTTCCTGGCCAAGCAGTTCAGCGGCCAAAGCCTTCTTGCTCTCGAGGAGGGCGTCGATCTTCTCCTCGAGCGTGCCCCGGCAGACGAACGGGTGGACGATGACGTTCCGGCGCTGGCCGATGCGGAAGGCGCGGTCGGTGGCCTGGGCCTCGACCGCCGGATTCCACCAGCGATCGAAGTGAATGACATGATTGGCCGCGGTCAGATTGAGGCCGACCCCGCCCACTTTGAGCGACAGCACCATCCAGGCCAGTCGCGGCTCCTCTTGGAAGCGCTGCACCAACCTGCCGCGTTCGCGCACCGGGGTGCCGCCATGCATGACCAGCCCTTCCGCGCCGAACACCGAACGCAGGAAACCCGCGATCGGGCCGGTCATCTCGCGGAACTGGGTGAAAACCAGCACCTTCTCGCCGCGCGAGGCGACCTCCTCGCCGATCTCGCGCAACCGGGCGAACTTGCCGCTGTGGGCCGGGTCGTAGTTGTCGTCTTTCAGCCACTGCGCCGGATGGTTACAGATCTGCTTGAATCGCAGCAGATACTTCAAAATCAGCCCTCGCCGCGCCAGCGGGTCGACCGTCCGCAGGTCGTGGGCCAAGTCGCGCACCGCAGTCTCGTACAGCACCGCCTGTTCGCGGGCGAGCGTGCACCAGGTCTTGATCTCGGTCTTGGGCGGCAGCTCGGGGGCGACGTCGGGGTCGGTCTTGAGCCGCCGCAGGATGTAGGGCCGCACCAGCCGGCGCAACGGCGCATAGGTGGTTCCGGCCGACCTCTCGAGGTTCTCGAGGAACTGCTTGAACTCGCCCGCCGAGCCCAAGAGGCCCGGGTTGAGGAAATCGAAGATCGACCACAGGTCACCCAGGCGGTTCTCGACGGGGGTTCCGGTCAGCACCAGTCGGCGGGCGGTGTTGAGAGATCTGACCGCCCGCGATTGCCGCGTGTCGGGGTTCTTGATCGCCTGGGCTTCGTCCAGGATGACCAGACTCCAGGGCAGTTCCCGCAGGCGTGGCTGCCGCACCAGGGTGCCGTAGGTGGTCATCACCAAGTCGATGCCCTCGAGCTGTTTTGCGTCGAGCCGTCCGATATCGGCCGACGCCATGCTGCTGGGATGGGCGCAGAGCACCCGCAGGCTGGGCGCGAACTTCTTGCGCTCGGCCTCCCAGTTCGACAGCAACGAGGCGGGAAGCACCAGCAAGGCGGGGGCTGTGGCGCCGGCGTCGGGCGCCGCCCGGTCGCCCGGGGTGTGGCCATTCGGCGCCCGGTCGCCCGGGGTGCGGTCGTTCGGGGTGCGGCCATCCCGGGCCCGGCCGTTCGACGCGCGATTGTCGAGGGCCCGGCCGTTCGACGCCCGACCGTCAAGGGCCCGGCCATCCGAGGCGCCGGTGGACGGTGCCCCGGTCTGCCGTTTGCGGGCCAGCAGCAGGGCCAGCACCTGGATCGTCTTGCCCAGCCCCATGTCGTCGGCCAGGCAGGGCCCGAGCCCCAACTCGAGCAGGAACCACATCCACCGCAGACCGGTCACCTGGTAGGGCCGCAAGGTGCCCAGCAGCTCGGGGCCGGGATCGACGGCTGCGACCGTCGCCGGGTCGCGCAGCCGCTCGAGTAGCGACGCCAGCCAAGCTCCCGGCACCACCCGTGCGGCGGCCTCTGTGCCTATTGCCTCGGCCGGCAAGGGGCTGTCGCCGTCCAGAGCAGCCCCGGCCTGCAGACGCATCGCCTCGGCGAACGACAGACCTCCGCCGCCGCGCCGCTTCGACCACGCCTGGAAATGCTCCAGCACCTGGTTCAACCGCTGGGCGTCGATCTCGACCCAGCGCCCGCGCAGGTAGACCAGCTTGTCCTGCCGCCGCCGGATGGCTTCCCATTCTTCGGGGCTCAGAGGCTCACCGTCGAGACAGAGAGACAGGGAAAAGTCGAGCATGCCGCGCCAGCCCAGTTCCGAGGCGGGCTTGCTGCCGATCTCCAGTTTGGCCGCCAGCGTCGATCGCTGCTTGGGTTTCCACCAGTCGGGAACCCGGCAGACCACGCCCGCCGCCTCATACACCGGAATCTCGCGCAAAAATTGATACGCCTCGGCGACCGTCCAAAGCAGCGGCTGGAAGATGCGCCGGCTGTCGATGATGCCCTTCAGGAAGGGGCTGGCGTGCCCCGCCCGGTAGACGGTGGCCAGCAGCTTGATCAGGGCGGTGCGGTCGCGCGCCCCCGCGAACTCCTTCAGCGCCTCGCTCAGGGGCTGGTGCGCCGGCTTGCCGTGTTGCGAGATGCCCGATGTATAGGTGGCCAGGAAGGCGAACGGCCGCTCCGGCCCTTCCTCCTGCTCGGCGGGGTCCACCTTCCGCTCGGCGAGATGGAAGCAGACCCGGCCGAGCATGTTCCAGAGCGGGTTGACGGTCTGGAAATACTCGTCGACGGTCTCCGGCCATTCCTCGAGCGTCTCGATGAAGGCGCGCCGCATGTGCTCCCACAGGGTGCGCAGGGCCGGCTCGCGCAGGTATTCCGCCCCGCGGCAGGGCGGTGCCGTCTCCAGCCAGCGCGATACCTCCTCGGCGGGGAAGGGCACGGCCGGGTCGTGTCGGTTCGCCTCGAGGTCGTCGATGCGCACCAGCCGCTGGATGAACAGCCCCGCGAACTCGCGCCAGAAGCGCAGCGACGGCGGCAGCAGGGTGCGGGCTTCGCGGGCCCCCAGCAAGAACAGCCCGTGCCCCGACCCTTTGCCGAACGATTCTTGCAGGCGCACCGCCGTCGGCTGGTCAGGAACCTGCGTCTCCTCGGGGTCGTGCCACAGGTAGAGTCGTCCCTCCGGGCTGAGCCCCAGGCTGTTTTCGAGGGTGTCGGCCACCCCGGCCGAGCTGACCACCCCGGCCGGGGTGCCTCCTGCCGGGGATACGAGCACCGGGCCGGCGGCGCCCGGCGGGGCGACGACGGCCTCGGACAATGCTTCGGCTGTCGGCGGATCGATCGGGGGGGAAGACGGTCGCGTATGGTTCATGAAAATTGCGGCCCGGGCGAAGATTGTCAAGAATGCCCGACTCCGTCGCCCAGACCGCCACATCCTAGCATAGAACCGCTTCGCTGACCAGCCCTCGAGTCTTCCAACAGGATTCTCCCTCAGAGGAGCCTGTTTCATGAATCGGTTCTTTGCTCGTCGTGTACATGAGGCCCCTGATCCGATCAGCATCTCCGAACGGACGGTACATGAAAATGGGCTGTTTTGGGCATTCGCGCAACAGGCTCAGGGGTCTCATTCAGGTTCCGGAGAGTCTGGGCGGCCCCGTGGATTCGTCGGGCTCCCCGTGGCTCGGCGCCCCCCTCCGGCGGGTCGCCCGCGACTCCGACCCATCTTCATCCGCGCGCGGCGACGGATGACAGCGGGATTCCTTGAGACCTGGGCGGCCCCGCGACTCCGGGTGCCGCTGTCGGTTCCGGCCCACCATGGTCGGAACCCGTAGGCATCGAGTCGCCCGCGGGGGTCAGATCGAGAACGGGCTGTCCAGTTCGGCCAGGCGCGGCCAACGGCGATCTTTTTCGGCCAGCACCGGGGTGGTCACCGGCCAGGGGATGCCGATCGCCGGGTCGTCCCAGGCCACGCCCAACTGGCCCTTCGGTTCGTAGAGGGCGGTAACGGCATAGGTCACGTCGGCCGTCTCCGACAGCGCCACGTAGCCGTGGGCGCACCCCTCGGGAACGTAGAGCTGCAGCCCGTTGTCATCCGACATCTCGAGGGCGAACCACTTGCCGTATGTCGGCGACCTCCGCCGCAGATCGACCGCCACGTCGTAGATACGACCGGTTTGGCAGGTGACCAGCTTCCCTTGCGGGTGGGGGTACTGGTAGTGCAGACCCCGCAACACCCCCTGCTTCGAGCGTGCCACGTTGAATTGCACGAATTGCCGGGGCAGGCCCGCCTCGGCGAACCGCTCGGCCTGGAAAGTCTCGGCGAAGAAGCCGCGTTCGTCCTCGAACCGACGCGGCACGACGACGGCCACCCCCGGAATCGGGGTCGATCGGAACTCCATGGATAGGCAACTCCCGTCTCTCAGGCTGGATCCCTTTTTACAGTATTTCCCAATGGATGACAAGATCAGCACCCCTCGCGCTTCCGAAACATTCCCTGGCGCCCCTCCTATCCGGCACCAGCCTCTGCGGGTCGATCGCGGAATGGGGGGGCGCCCCTCCGGGAATGCGGCCTCTGAAGCCTCGGTTCCTGCGGGTCGAAGGCGGCCTATTCCCGCGGCCCGTACGGGGCGGGACTTTCGCGCACGACCCTGGGCAGAGGGGGGAAGACGAGCGACAGATCGACCACCAGCCCCGGGGTGGCGACCACCTCGATCTTGCCCGTATCGTCGTAATAGACCGGTTTGTCGAAGGTGCCGTCGGCCCCCAGCCGGAAGACCGTGACCATGCGATCGACGGGATGGACCATCCAGAATTCCCGTGCGCCCGCCCGCTCATAGCGGCGCCGCTTCAGGATGGCATCGCGCGACGAGGTGCTTGGGGAGATCACCTCGATCACCAGGTCGGGCGCCCCCCGGATCCGCTTTTCCCCGATCTTCGCCGGGTCACAGACGACGAGGATGTCGGGTTGCACGACGGTGCGCACGTCCTCGTCGGCCTCGTCACCCTCGGGGATCAGCAGATCGATGGGTGAGGGGTAGACCTTGCAGGGTTTCCCACGCAAGAACGGGCGAATCTGGGCCACCAGATCCGCAACCACTTCCTGATGCGTCGGGATCGGTGCAGGGGTCAACGCATAGGGCTCGCCGTCGATGATCTCCCAGCGCTCGTCGTCGGGCCAGGTCAGGTAGTCGCCGTAGGTGAAAACCTTCTTGTCGGCCTTGGTCTGCGGCATGGTCCTCCCTCCTGGTCGTGGGTGTTCCTCTCCATTCTACCGCGGCCCCCGCCTCGAACGAAAGAGGGGGACTCCCCCTTTGGGACTGCGCTGCAGGGTTCGTGCGAAGAAGCTCCAGCCTTTTCGTCATCCAGATCCCATCTCGCCGGCCCGCCTCGTATCGGCCTCCCGCGAGGATCTCCTGGTTGTGTGCGACGCCGATACGGCTTTGCCTTCGGACCGCAGTGGCCGGTTCCATGGGGATCTTCCGGCAGAATTGGCCTGGAGCCCTGGATGATCGCGCTCGCCGTCTGGCCCATCAGGGTTCGGGAATCAGATGCTGCCGAGCCTGTTGCCTGAATGCGAAAATGCGCCCGCTTTCATGCGTCGGCACCCCGAAAATCTGCACCAAGCCTAGACTTCGACGCACCGCTCGCCCAGTGGTCGGGTCGGTGGAGAATGCCCGATGCTGGGGCCCACGCCCCGCTTCCTCCCTCCTGGGGGGCGGATCCGTGCAACAGGCTCTTCCGCTCCCGCTCGTCGCCGCCGACAACCCTGACCTGAACCCTGGCGGGAACCGCTCAGGCGCGGCGGTAGATGTCCTCGAACCGTTCGATGTCGTCTTCCCCGACGTATTCGCCGACTTGCACCTCGATGATTTCGAGCGGCACCTTGCCCGGGTTCTCGAGCCGGTGCTTCGTCGTCTTGGGCACGTAGACGCTTTCGTTCTCGTGGAAATACTGCTCTCGATCGCCAACGACGACCCGGCCGGCGCCCTTGACCACGATCCAGTGCTCGCTGCGATGGTAGTGCATCTGCAGGCTCAGTTTGGCCCCGGGGTGGAGAACGATGCGCTTGAGTTTGTAGCGGGGCCCCTCCTCGAGCACGGTGTAGCTGCCCCACGGACGATAGACGGTCGGATGCGTCACCGTCAGCGTTTCGCGCCGCGGCTGCGCCTTCAGCGCCTGCACCACGTCCTTCACCTTTTGGCTCTGGTCGCGCGCGGCCACCAGCAGGGCGTCGCCGGTCTCGACCACCATCACGTCGCGCAGCCCGATGGTCGCCACCAGCCGGTCGTGCCCCATGATCAGGCTGTCATGCGTATCGACGGGCAGCACTTCACCCAGCGTGACGTTGCCCTGGCCGTCTTTGGGAAGCGTCTCGTAGACAGCGTCCCACGAGCCGACATCCGACCAGGTGATGTCGGTGAGGGGAAGCACGGCCACCCGCGCCGCCTTCTCCATTACCGCGTAGTCGATCGAAATCGACGGCAGCGCCTCGAAGCCGGCCAGCAGCTCGGCATACGGCCGCGCCATCGCCTCGGCGAGGGCGGGCTGGTGCCGCACGAACTCGGCCTTGATCGATCCGATCGTGAAGGCGAACATGCCCGAGTTGAACAGGTAGCAGCCGGTCGCCAGATACTGCTGAGCCCGCTCCAGGTTGGGCTTTTCGACGAACCGCTCGACCCGGCAGACCCCGGTCGGCCAGGTGACGGGGGCCGTCGATGAACCGGTGGAGGGGCCGGTCGTCGCCGAGCCGAATGTCGTCGTTGTCGCTCCGCTTGCCGACAAGGAGGCCCCCGCCGATCTGGCCGATGGCGGCGCCGAATCCCTCGCTTCCCTTTTTCCTTTGCCCGTGGCGGTTTCCGCTGGCTTCGCAGAACCCTTGCCCACTTCGCCCGCGGGGGGGGGCAAGGGGTCTCCCCGCTTCAGGTACCCGAACCCCGTCTCCGGACGATTGGGAACGACGCCGAAGGTGACCAGCCACCCCTGCCGCGCCACCTCGGCTGCCTGCCGCGCGCACGCCGCGAACCGGTGCTCGGGCGCGATCAGGTGGTCGGACGGCCCGATGAACAGCACTTCCTCATCGCCGCAACCCAACACCTCTTCGGCATACTTGACGGCCAGCGCGATCGCCGGGGCCGTGTTCCGCCCGGCCGGCTCGAGCAGCACATGCCGGTCGAGGCCGGTCTGCAGCTCACGCAGCTGCCCCTCGACATGGAACCGGTACTCGCGGTTGGTCACGAAGATCAGCTCATCAGGCGCCGCGAACCCCAAACACCGCCGCGCCGTCTTCTGCAGAAACGACCATTGATCCCCGATCTTCATGAACTGCTTCGGATACGCCTGCCGCGACAACGGCCACAACCGCGTACCCCCACCGCCCGCCAGGATGATCGCCTTCACGTTTAAGCCCTCCGTTCCACCAGCCTCATTTTCAGCCCCCCAGCCCGAAACGCTCCTTTTCTCTACGCCATCAGCCCCCCGCAGGGCGACCCTGGCCCCGCCTCACGCTCGCGTCGCGTTCCCTGTGCCCGCCTCCCTGTGCTCGCGCCTCCCGCTCGCGCCACAACCCTGATTGGCCAACGAGCCTTGAAGGGAGTTGCCGCCAGCTTCCCTGTTTCGCGCCGAGGGACCACGGCCCTCACTCGAACCCCTCGAAGACCTGGTGGCCTGCCTTACGCAGCAGGTCGACCTTGCCGGTCTCGTCGAGGTCGGCGGCCACCATCTCTTTGACCAGGGCGGCGAGGTCGGTGCGAGGCTTCCAGCCCAGTTTCTGCCGGGCCTTCGTCGCGTCGCCCAGCAGCAGATCGACCTCGGTCGGCCGGAAATAGCGTGGGTCGACCTCGACCACCACCCGCCCGGTAGCGCTGTCGATGCCCCGTTCCTGCACGCCCTCGCCCTGCCATTCGATGGTCATGCCCAGTTCGGCGAACACCAGCGTGACGAAGTCACGCACGCTGGTCGTCACCCCGGTGGCGATGACGAAATCGTCGGGCTCGGGCTGCTGCAGGATCAGCCACATCGCCTCGACGTAGTCGCGAGCATGGCCCCAGTCACGCTTGGCATCGAGGTTCCCGAGGTAGAGCTTGCCTTGCAGGCCCATCTTGATGCGGGTCGCCGCCCGGGTGATCTTGCGGGTGACGAACGTCTCGCCACGCAGGGGGCTTTCGTGGTTGAACAGGATGCCGTTGCTGCCGTAGATGCCATAGGCCTCGCGGTAGTTGACCACGATCCAGTAGGCATAGAGCTTGGCGGCGGCGTAGGGACTGCGCGGATAGAACGGGGTCGTCTCGCGCTGCGGGGTTTCCTGCACCTTGCCGAAGAGCTCGCTGGTCGAGGCCTGGTAGAACCGCGTCTTCTTTTCGAGGTGCAGAATACGGATCGCCTCGAGCAGTCGCAGCACGCCGAGGCCGTCGGCGTTGGCCGTGTATTCGGGCGTTTCGAAGCTGACCTTGACGTGGCTTTGCGCCGCCAGGTTATAGATCTCGTCAGGTTGCACTTCTTGTACAATTCGAATCAAATTCGTCGAGTCGGTCATGTCGCCGTAGTGCAGGGTGAAATCGTGCCCGCTGTCGTGCGGATCGCGGTAAAGGTGGTCGATGCGGTCGGTATTGAACAGCGATGAGCGGCGCTTGATGCCGTGGACGGAATACCCCTTTTCTAGCAGCAGGTCAGCAAGGTAAGCGCCGTCCTGGCCAGTGATGCCGGTGATGAGGGCGGTCTTGGGATGCATAGCGGACTCCTGACTCCTAAGAGAATTGAGTTCTTGGCGGGAAGGCGGCAGTTATGGGGTAGGGGAGGGGGCGTGATCCGCCGGGCCCGCCGTGGCGCTCCCGCCATACCGCGCCAGGAAGTCGCCGTAGGCCAAAGCGATGCCCTCCTCGAGGCCGATGCGGGGCCGCCAGCCCAGCGCGGTCAGGCGCGAGATATCGAGCAACTTGCGCGGGGTGCCGTCGGGTTTCGACGGGTCCCACTGCAGCTCGCCTCGGAACCCAACCACCCGGGCGATCGTTTCGGCCAGTTCGCGAATGGTCAGGTCGGTGCCCGACCCGATGTTGAACAGCACGTCGGGACGGTCGAACACCCGCTCGGGCGGCAGGTTCATCAAGAACAGGCAGGCCTCGGCCAGATCGTCGCTGCATAGGAACTCGCGATAGGGGGCTCCCGTTCCCCATAGGGTGACCGCCGGCCGCCCCGCCACCTTGGCCTCGTGGAACCGCCGGATCAGCGCCGGAAAGACGTGCGAATGTTCGGGGTGGTAGTTGTCGTTGAGGCCGTATTGGTTGGTCGGCATCACCGGCAGAAAACGGGTGCCGTACTGGCGGTTGTAGGCTTGGCACATCCGAATGCCGGCGATCTTGGCGATCGCATAGGCTTCGTTCGTCTTTTCGAGCGGCCCGGTCAGCAGATACTCTTCTTTGATCGGCTGCGGGCAGTCGCGCGGGTAGACGCACGAACTGCCCGTGAACAGAAGGCTCTTCACTCCGTGCCGCCAGCTCTGGTGCAGCACGTTGACCTGGATGGCCAGGTTGTCATAGATGAACTCGGCTGGCAGGGTGTCGTTGGCATGGATCCCGCCGACCTTTGCCGCGACCAGGAAGACATGCTCGGGGCGCTCGGCGGCGAAGAATCGTTCGACCGCCGCCCCGTCGCGCAGGTCGAGCTCTTCGAATCGCCGCATGACCAGGTTGTGAAACCCGTGCCGCACCAACGCCCGGTGGATAGCGCTGCCCACCTACCCGGTGTGCCCGGCCAGGTAGATTTTCGCATCTTTGTTCATCATGGGCGTTCCGTTCTCACTGCCACTGTGCGGCGGATCATGATAGCCGCACAAAAGCCAAGGGAAAAGCTCTGGACCTCCTGACGTTGGGGTAGGCCGAACGGCGGGGGAATTTCAGTGGGGGGATTTCAGGGGATAACATGTGGGATCAAGATCCGGCGGGCCTCGTCGACGAAGGCCCGGGCTTCATCGAGAGCCACCCTGGCCTGCGCCCTATCGACGAAGGAGAAAGCCTCGTAATCACCGGACTCTCGATCG
>CALLCO010000171.1 GCA_937998695.1 Candidatus Ozemibacteraceae bacterium | reverse complement strand
TCGCGACCGCCCCGATCACGCAACCGGTGGCCCCGCCGCCCGCTGCTCCTCCAACCGGCGAAGCCCCCCCGCCGCCACCCGAGGACGCCGGCCCCACCGAAGAGGAAATCCAGAAGGAGAACATCGTCCAACTGGTGAGTTTCCGGATGGCGGGCGAAACCTACGCCCTCGACATCAAGAAGATCGAGGCCATCATCAACCTCCGACCCATCACTCGCGTCCCCAAGGCCCCCCCGCACATTGCCGGGGTCATCAACCTGCGCGGCGAGATCGTGCCCGTGATCAACCTGCGCAAGCGGCTGAAACTGCCCGAGGTCGACATGGTGGCCAGCATGCAGATCGTCATCCTGGTCTTCGAAGAGGAAAAGGTCAAAGTCGGGTTCCTCGTCGACATGGTCTCCGAGGTGCTACGACTCCCCGAGACCTCCATCGAACCCCCATCCCACGTCAGCGAAGGGGTCGATATCGAGCATTTGAGCGGCGTGGGAAAGATCCAGAACAAGATCATCATCCTGCTCAACGCGGAAAAGATCGTGTTCGGTTAGGAATCCCGACGCAGGACGATCAACGTCACGTCGTCGGGATAGGGCCCCGGCAGCTTGCGGCGCTCGACCTCGGCCAACACCCTCGCCAGAACCGTCTCCGCGAGCACTCCACCCGCGCAGGCCCGCACCATGATCTCCAGCATCCGATCGTGGCCCAACTGGTCGCCCCCTTCCACCCCGACTTCCGGAATCCCATCGGAATAGAAGAACAGCGCATCTCCCGCCGCCAGATCGTTGATCGGCCCCAGGAACAACCCGGCCAGGAGTCGGCCGACGAGGGCGGCCACCAGCACGGACATCACCACGCCCAGGCCCAGACCCACGCGCAAAGAGGTCAGGGGAGCCAACCGCTGGCGGGCATCCAGCAACGCCATCAGGGCATACCGGCCGGAGAGGGCATCGACCTGGGCCACCGCCCAGGCCGGCCCGGTCTGCAAGGCCAGCCGACGCCGTTCGGGCCGGCCGCTCTTCTCGCAGATCGAGCCCAAATCGGTCAAACATTCCCGATCCTGATCGGGAACGGGATCGATGAAGTCGTGGGTGAACACGTTCAGGGCGGCGACCTGCATGTGCCCCCCGGGTGAGCGGAAGCGCTCCTGCAGGTAGCGTCCCATCTGCCAGTGCCGGTTCGAGGTGATCATGATCGAGGCGGGGCCGGAACTCAATTCCGGGTAGGTATCCCAGTAGAGGTCCGCCCCGGTCCGCCCCATGACCAGCGGAGTGGACTGGCCGGGATTCATGAGCAGGGCCCCCCACCCCAATTCCTCGCTCATGATGCACTGCTCGGCCAGCAGGTCCAGGACCGAGACCTGCCGGTCGCCACCCGGGGGCAATCGCTGGGGCAGGAATCCCCGCAAGGCGAAGCGGCTCAGGATCGCGAAGGCATCCCGGGTGGCCTTGCGATGGTCGTCGATATTGGTGAAGAGGGTGCGACCCGCCGCATCCGGCACATAGAACAATTCGGCCACCCGCCGGTCCTTCAGCCAGTTGAACCAGAGCTCGATCTGCTCGGGACGGGCCCGGGGATCGGCCAGGGCATCGCGAAACCGGCGGGCTTTGGCCAGGAAATCCTGATGGTGCCCCGGATACCCGCCTTCGAACACATTCAGGAAGAGCTGCCCTTCAGTGAACGCGGCTTGTTCGAGGCGGTCCTCCCGGTCCAGCACCGCCAACCATCCCAGCAGGACGGCCGACAACAGGGGCAGAAAGGTGACATACAGGAACAGAACCCGCAGTTGGATGCCGATCGACCGGAATTCCCCCGGCCGCTCCCCGTTCAGGCGGCCGGTCAGCCGCCAGCCCCAGACCACCGCCAGCGCGCTGGCCACCCACATCGCCGCGGTCGCCAACGGCACCCCCAGGCCCGGGCGCGCCGACACGGCCAGGCAGGTGAGCTTCCCCCAGCGATCGAGGAAGAACTGCCAGACGAGGCCGTCCCGCACGACCTGACGCTGGCTGGTCCGTTCCGCCATGGCCCAGGCCAGCCGGAATTCCTCGACCGACCGGCCCGCCGGCGGATGCCAGATGTCGAGGAGCGGCACCGCCTTGCCGGTGACCGACCGCCAGGGTGCCGCCCGGGCCCGCCTGGTCGCGGCATCGGCCAACCGGTCGGCCGACAGGCGAGGAAACAGGTAGGCCAGCGATTGCCCATTGGGCAGGAACTCGAGGAACAACAGCCCCGGAGCCCCTGCGAACCGGACGGGCAGGAACTCCCCGTTCCCCTGCTGCAACCGGTGCAAGGACCAGCGCGGGCCGAAGAGACGCCGGACCACCGGGTCCAGCCGCCGGGCGGCGGCGGCGAACCCCGTTCCTGTCAGCGGAAGGGCGCGCAGGATGGCGCGCAGCTCGCGACGCACGGGGTTGCCCGCCGAAGAGAAGAACTCCCTCCCATCCTGGAGGCAATGGATGATCAACCCCGGGAAATACCGCTCGCTGAGGGATGAGTGCCATTTGACCAGGTCCCGCACCAGGGAGTACCGATAGCGTGATTCCTGGATCTCGAGCTTGGTAAGGACAGCGACGTCAAAACCGCCATCATGACCGGCCACGATGCCGTCGAGGGCTTCCCGCAGGCGGGCTTCTTCCCTGAGCTGATCGGCTTCCTCCCAGCGGTCGAGCGCCGATCGCATCAGGAAGACTCCCATGACCAGCGGCAGCAACAGGAAAATGGCGAAGCCCACCAGACGGCGGCCCACGCCCACGGGCGGACGGACGGAGGCAGGGGTCGGCACGCCGCTCATGCCTCCTCCTCCCGCCGGATCAGGCCGAACAGGGTGATATCGTCATCGGCCACCGGCCGGTCCCGCCGGTACCGTTCGATCAGCCGCAGCAACCACCCCCCGGCGTTCCCACCCGGCGGATTCGCAGCCAGCCAGGCCGCCAGGGCATCGTAGCCGAAGGGCCGGCCGGCCCCGTCCGTCCCTTCCACCAACCCGTCCGTGAAGGCCAACAATGCCGCGCCCGGTTCCACGGGCACGGCGCCGCTGGGCCAGGGCCGCGGCCGACGTCGACTGGCCAGAGGGTAGGCCGGCGCCCCCAGGCTCTCTACCCCCCCGGAACGCCGCCGCAGGAAGGGGAAGGGGTGCCCGCCCGCCATGAAGGTCAGAACGTGTCGGACCGGATCGAGCATCGCCCCGAAGGCCGCCAGGAAGACCCGCTGCCGACCGCCCTCCCGCAGGGCGCGATCCAGGAAGGGAAACAGTTGTTCGAGCGTGGGGGCCGGCTGGCGGGCCCACAGGCACAGCTGGGCCTTGATAAAGGCCATCAGCAGGGCCGAGCCGACCCCGTGGCCGCTGACGTCGGCCACCAGCACCGCCACCCGACCGTCGGCCAGGGTCCGGACATCCAGGCAGTCGCCGCCGAGATCGCCAGCGAACGCCGTGAACCCATGCAGGTCATACCCGGGCACGGCCGGAAAGGCCCGCGGGGTCAGCCCCGCCTGGACCGCCCGCGCCACGTCGAGTTCGCGCATGTCTTCCGCCATGGCGTTGAACGCGCGGGCCAGTTCCCCCAACTCGTCGTTGCCGACCACCGGCACCTGGGCCGAGAAATCCCGCAACCGCAGGGCCTCGACGCCCTGGCTGAGATGGGTCACCGGCTCCAGCAAGCGCCGGCCGATCAGGGTTCCCAGCACCAGGGCCACCAACAGGCCGACCACCCCGCCCGCCGCGATCCGCCACCGCACCCCCTGCAGTTCAGGCTGGAAGAACCGGCCAGGGAACATGGCCACCAGGCAGACCTGGGTCAGATTGCGGGCGGGCACCAGCGCCAGGTGGAATTCCTCCCCGCCGAGCCGGGCGCGGGCCGCCTTGGGTCGGCGCATCAGGGCGGCCTGGAGAACCAGCGGGACGAGCGTCCGCCGGTCGGGAAATCCCGGCCCCAGCCACGCCCCGCGATCGAGGTCGTAGGCGGCGATCCGCAGCGGCGCCTCCCGGAACCCCCAGCGCTGCGCCAGCTGATGATGGACGTATCTGGTCACCAGCCGTTCCCGCAAGAACAGGAAGACCGCCACCGCCGCCCGCACCGCCGGCTCGGCATAGAAATCCCAGAAGATGAACGCCGGCTTCCCCCCCGTCTCGATGGGTAGGAGGCTGCGCGGGTAATTGGCCAGCGGGTCGAGACCGAGATCGGGGTCGGCGAACAGGCGGTCGGCCATGCGGTCCGACTCCGTCGTCGAAGCTCGCAGGCGCCCCGGGGCCCATCGTCCCAGGATCAGCCGGGTCAGGACCGGTAGGAGGGCCTGCATGCCACCCTGGCCCGCGTGGCTGGCCCAGAGCAGGTCGCCCTGCCCGTCGCGGAACTCGAGCCGGGCCACCGGATTCCCCCCCACCCAAGGTCGGGCCAGGCGGGCGGCCGCCGCGAAATCGTCGGGGAACCCCGGGGCGCGGGTCAGCCGGGACACCTGTTCGGCCACCGATTTGAGGTAGGCGGGAAACCGGGCGTCGAGATCGGTGAGCAGCTCCATCTGGTGCCGCTGCACCTGATGCCCACGGACCTCTTCCCGTTCCTGCAGGAGCAGCAAGGCCCCCAGGCCCATGCCGATTCCGGGAATGAAGGCGGAATACAGGAACAAGGCCACGCTCAGACCCCGGATGGAGCCGCTCCCCCCCGCGGCGAAGCCCCGGCTGACCCACAGCAGCCCCAGCATGCCCAGGACCATCGCCACCCGCCACCCCCACCGCAGCCACTGG
>CALLCO010000170.1 GCA_937998695.1 Candidatus Ozemibacteraceae bacterium | reverse complement strand
GCCTGCCCCTCCACCTCCTCCTACCGGAGTTGAGGTGGCCCCTCCCAAGCTTCCCCCCGCCGAGGTTCAACTGGTCATCCAAAACCCGGTCGATCAGCGCGAAAAGGGATACCCAAAAAACGTCTTTCCCGATCAGCGGCTTCCGGTTTCTCCTCTCGTCGACAAGAATCAACCGGTTCCTGAAGACACCCGCGTCAAGATCACCCTCGACTTCAACAAGGACAAGATCCGCGAGGAAGACCTGACCCTTATCGTGACCGACAACGAAGGGGACACCATCGTCCCCAAGGATGAGATGCGGGCCTATCGTCATATCTTCCGTGTGCCCGACATGCAGCGGTACACCGCCAGGGTCAACTACAAGCATCCCCTGACCGGCCAGGATGAAGAGATCATACGGGTCACCATTCCCGTCTATCCCCTCGATTTCAAGAACCGGTCGATCGACGCCGACCAGCGTCGCACGAGCAACGACGACCCCAACCCCGGCACCTATGCCGGCAGTGGGGCAACGGGCAGCCCCGGATCGTCTCGAAGCCAAGGTTCAGCAGCCGCATCTTCCTTCGCGGGAGGAGGCTATGATTCTTCCTCCTCGTCCGATGGCGGCGTTATCGGCCAGGGAAGCCGGGCCGACTTGAGTGATCTGTATTCCGACCCCTCGACCTCCCTGGTCGCGGGGCCGGGCGGCACTGACAGTGCCGGTGGCTCCGGGACTGGACCCACGGACCGGGCCAGCACGGGCCGCGCCGGGGCGGGCGGACGCGGGTCCGGTCTCGACGGACAACGCATGGCAGGAATCTCTGATGCCAGGGCCGGTTCCGGCCAAAGAGCCCAGGGTGCGGCACCAGATGGCACCCAGGCTGTCGATGCCACCAATGATGCCGCCGGCCGAACCGGATCCTCGAGTGGCCGCCAGAGAGGAGACCGGGGCTTCCGGAACAACTCCTCTTCGCCCTCTGAAAGCGGATCCGGCGATAGCACCACCGACTATGCCTCAGAGATTACCAGTGGTGGTGGCAATGCCCCCGGCACGGACGAAACCACCGATGGAGGGGCCAATGCCACCATGCACGGAAGCGGAGCCCAGATCGGCCTCACCGGTGCCGTGGAAAACACCCGTATGGCTTCTGCCCTGACCGGTTCAGCTCAGTTCGGCTCGAGCCAGGACGGGAACACCACCTCCGACCGCCCCTATCTTCTCAGCCTATCGGTGAAAAACCCGATCACCAAGGCAGCCCAGTCGTTTGATTTCATCAACGACCCCTTCCCCACAGCCACCACGGTCAGCAAAAATACCACTCTTTCCTTCGCCCTCGACGTCTCCCGAGAGGTCGATCGGAATTCGGTGACCATCGTGATCTTCGACGGGAACGAAAAGAAACAGATGCCCCTGGCCAGCATGGGCGGCGATGTCTTCGAACACCTCTTCGCCCAACCCACCGCCGAGGCCTATATCTGGATCTACGGCAACACCCGCCAGGCCCCGTTCTCCTATAAACTCTCCATTCCAGTCGCCGATCTCTGACTGCTCGGTCCCCCAACACCCCGGAGAATTTTCGATTCCCGGGGTGTTTCATTTCCCCGCGGATCAGACCGCTTCGTTCACGTCCCAAGGACGGACCCAGGGACCTGGCGCCAATCGGCCCTCCCGAACCCCACAGCGCGCTTACGACTCCTGGGGCTCGAGGGAATGGGCCCCGGTCACCTGGAGGCTTTCCCCGCTTTCGGTCTGGAAAACCAGGACGCCCCCCGGAATCGCGAGATCCAGGGGAACTCCCCACAAGATGCTTCCATCAGGCCGGCGAAGGGTATGGGGAACCCCAAAAAAACCCCCGCCCGCCCTCCTGGCCTCATCGATTAGGCTCGGGTCCTTCCACCGGTCCGACAGAGTTGCCCAGGCTTCCAGGATGGCCTTCAGGACTTGTGGCGGCGGCCGTCGCACTCCCGTTTCGAACAGGGAAATCGGAGTACGCTGGAGCGGCTGCCCCTGGAGAGTACTTGAGGTCGAGGTCGCGAATGGCTGCACATTGACCCCGACCCCGATGACCGCGCGCAGGCGATCGCCCAGGGGAGCGCTTTCGACCAGGACCCCCGCCAGTTTACGCCGACCGCTCATCACATCATTTGGCCACTTGAGGATCAGATCATGCGCACCCAGACCATGGAGCGCCCGATGGACCGCCAAACCGGCGAGGAGCGCAGGATTGAGGACGCCTTGCTCCAGAATTTCGACTGGCCATTCCCAACAGAAGGAGAACAACAGGCTTCGACCAGGCTCGTCGATCCAATCCCGGCCTAATCGTCCGCGGCCCCGGATTTGGTGCCCCGCCACGAGAAGACAGGGAAGCCCTTTTCCGGCCAGCCAATCACCCTTGAGATCGTCATTGGTGGATCCGGTGGAGGGCACCCAGGCGAATGCATGAAGGCCAAACCCTGGCCAGGAAGGAAGTTCTTGGCCCACCTGATTCCATAGGGGGTCGGTATCTCTCATGGCAGGCACTTGCCCAAAGGGGGCACGGCGGGATCAGGACGCCGGGAGCAATGGGGCTAGGTCAAGGAATGGATAATCGCGGCGGTGGGTGGCCACATCGGAAGCCCGCAGGGCACCGACACGGAATCCTTCCTCTTCGTCCATTTCCCACAGGATGTTTCCAAAACTGTCGCAAGCCATGCTTCCTCCGAAAAAAGAGAGGCGCCCGTCTTCCCCGGTCCGATTGACGCACACCACGGCTGCCTGGCTGTCCAGCGCCCTGGCCCGGCCAAGCAATCGGAATGCCTCTTGGCGCGGATTCGGGAACTGGGCTGGCACGAGGAAGAGGTTGGCGCCCCGGCGTGCCTGGATCCGGAACAATTCGGGGAATCGGAGGTCATAGCAGATAGCCAGGCCGATTTGCCAGGGTCCGCTGCTGCACAGGGGAGGAAGCTCGTCCCCCGGGAGGAAGAAATCCGGTTCACGGGTCAACGGGAACAGGTGCATCTTCCGGTATCTCGACCGGGTGACCCCTTCGGAATCGACCAGGAAGAGGGTATTGAACACCCGATCCCCATCGCCCGGTTCGGGGAGTGTGCCGGCCACCCAAACCCGGTGTGACGTTGCCATCCGGCGGATGAACTCGAGCCGCTCCTCCAGGGCACCGGCCTCACCAAGGAGATCGTGCCCACAGAAACTGCGTGACCACATCTCGGGGAGAACGACCAGGTGAGCCCCTTGCCCCGCAGCCTGGGCCAGCAACCCCTCAACCTTTTCGAGGTTGCGATGGGGATCCTGGCGCGAGACATCCCATTGCAGGGTGCCTATGCGCAGTTCGTCACCGAGAAGAACCGGGGTCATGGGAAGTCCTGGCGGGCCTGCCAATGCCGCAACGTCACAAGGTCCGTGCGTTCTCCGGCCAGGGGGGTGACCGAGACGAAGCCGTCCCGGACGGCCACGATGTCGGCATCGGGGTCCTGGTCAAGGATCACGGGTTCCCCGCTGAGCCAATAATAGGGGCGGCCGACCGGATCGTGGCGGAGTTCGTAGGAATCACGATAACGGACCTTCCCCAGACGGGTGAACTTCAAGCCCTTGATTTCGGTTTCGGGAAGATCGGGAATATTCACGTTGTATACGAATCCCCGGGCAGGGCCCTCGGTCAGGATCCGGTCGAGGACCCGACGGACCCAGGACCTGGCGGGGCCATAGTCGGCGTCGGGAGCAAAGGAATCGAGGGAGAACGCAACCGCGGGGATGCCACTGAAGACGCCTTCGAAAGCGGCGGCGACGGTACCCGAATAGAACACGTCGACGGTGAGATTGGCGCCTTTGTTGATCCCGCTGACGACAAGGTCGGGCGGACTCTCGAGCAACTTGGAAAGCCCCAGCTTCACGCAGTCCGCCGGTGTTCCATTGACGGAAAGAGCACGAAACACCGGAACGGGGAAGTCCACGTGCCCCGTCCGGAGGGGGTGTTCGAGGGTCAGGGAATGACTGCACGCACTGCGCTCACGATTGGGGGCCACCACGGTCACCTCGCCGTAGGCCAGGAGCGCCTCGGCCAGGGCCACGATGCCGCGAGCGTGGATCCCATCGTCGTTGCTGAGGAGAATCTTCATGACGGAAAGACGGAAAGCCCCCTGAAAACTTGCTCCGGACGGACAGTCATGATAAGATGTTCGGCAATGAATTGCAAGGGTTTTTCATGCTGAAAGGTCTGGCCATCTCCCCAGGGTATGCCCTCGGGAAGGCATTTTGCATCCGGCACTTCCAGCTCGACACGGTCCCGAGCGTCAGCGTGGCCCCCCAGGCCCTCGATCACGAGGTCGCCCGCTTCCAGAATGCCCTCCAGATCTCTCGAACCGAGATCCTCAATCTGCTCGAACTTCCCCATATCAAGAGCAGTCTCGAGATCGCCAATATCTTCCAGGCCCACCTGACCCTGCTCGACGACCCCGATTTGAAGAAAGAGGTCGAAAAGCGGATCCGCGACCGGCGCCTCAATGCCGAAGCCGTGCTCTCCTCGGTCATCAAGGATTATAGCGAGTTCTTCCGCAAACTCCCCGATCCCCAGTTTCAGGGAAAAGCGATCGATATCGTCGACGTGGGACAGCGTATCCTGCGCAACTGCGAAGGGGAAGCCGGCCTACAGCCATTGGCCGACTTCAAGGAAGGCGTCATCATCATCGCGGAAAACCTCACTCCTTCCGAGATCGCTGATTTCGACCCCCGCCGCGTCCGCGGCATCGCCATCGAGGAAGGTACCCCCACCTCGCATGCCTCGATCCTCGCCCGCTCCCTTTCCATCCCCGCCTTGATCCAGGTGAAGAATTTGGTTCGGTCCGTCTCCCGCGGGGATCTCCTCCTCATCGACGGAATCACCGGGACCTTGGAAGTGAATCCGCCCGCGCCCCGGGTCGAGGAATTCCAATCCCGGCTTCACCGCTATGAAGCCAGCCTGCAGACATTGCAGGCCAACCTTTCCCAACCCTCGGTCACCCGGGATGGCACCCCGGTGTCCCTCCAGGCCAACATCGGGAAGCTGCAGGACGTCGATGCCGTTCTGGCCAATCATGCCGACGGGATCGGTCTCTACCGTACCGAATTCGCTTACCTCACTCGGCGGCGGTTCCCCACCGAAGAGGAGTTGGTCGAAACCTACTCCGGGGTGGTCAGTCGAGTCTCCCCCCGTGAGATCACTTTCCGCACGATCGATCTGGGAGGCGAGAAACTGCCTCATCTCGGCGGAGAGGTGCTCGAGAAAAACCCTGAGCTCGGGTGGCGGGCGATCCGCATGGCCCTCGACCGCCCTGAAATCCTACGGACCCAGGTCCGAGCGATACTCCGAGCCAGCCAGGTCGTTCCCCACCCCCGCATCAAGATCCTCCTCCCGATGATCTCCACCCTTCAGGAATACAGACGTTGCCGCGAAATCCTGGCCGAAATCCAGGAAGATCTGCAAACGCAAGGCCTGGGGCCTCAAGTTCCCCCACCCCTGGGGATCATGGTCGAAATTCCCTCGACGGCCCTGATGGCGCGAGCTTTCGCCAGGGAGGTCGATTTCTTTTCGATCGGCAGCAACGATCTGGTGCAGTACACCCTGGCCGTCGACCGAACCAATACCCGCGTCGCCCATCTCTACCAACCCACCCACCCTGCTGTCCTGCGCCTGTTGCGCGAGGTGGCGCAAGCCGGTCGGGAAGCGGGAAAACCTGTCACCATCTGCGGCGAACTGGCGGGTGATCCTCGGTTCACCGGTTTGTTGCTGGGCCTGGGTTTGCGCCAGTTTTCCATGAACCCAGCCAGCCTCACCCGGGTCAAACAAGCCGTGCGCGAGTGGTCCTGCCAAGATGCGGAAGGCTTGGCCGAGCCGTTATTGGCCTGCTCCACCGCCGAGGAGGTCGAGGACCTCCTGCGACAGGCGGCCCCCCCAAGAGAGCATGACTGATGACGAGGCCCGCTCCATGCCGTCTCCAAAACCCGGGGTTTCCCGGGCCGGGGTTCTGGGTTCCCCGACGGGTGATCCTGTTGGCCCTTCTGGTGATTGGGCCATTTCTGTGGTATTCCTGCCTGTCGTCCTCCCCCGAAAATGGCGCGGCCCCGGCCGTGGCTGCGCCTGATCTGGCCCAAGAGCTCCCCTGGGTTTCCGCCCGCCTGGGGGAGGTCCAGCTTCGGGTGATGATCGCCCGCACCGATCAGGAAAAACGGACGGGGTTGATGTTCCGACGAACCCTCGCCCCCGATGAGGGCATGCTGTTCGTTTACGACACCCCTCACCAGATGACCTTCTGGATGAAGAACACCGTCCTTCCACTCGATCTCATCTTCTTCGGGCCCGATCTGGCGGTCACCGAATCGATCGAAGGCATGGTGCCGGGCATCGGCATTCCCGACGAGCAATTGCCCCGGTACACCAGCACCCGTCCGGCCCAATTTGCCCTCGAGATGGCGTCCGGTTCGGTCAGCCGGCTGGGTATCACCCCCGGCCTCACCCTGGAGATTCCGCTCACCCTTCTCCACACAGGAGATTGAAGGTGCCACGCGCCCTTGGGCTTCTGCAGCGTTTTCTCGGGGTTTTCATCACGTTGTCGTTGATCCTGTCTCCCTGGTTCATCGCCTTCGATGTCGAGGACCCCTTCCTGCATCAATCTTGGCTGACGTTCGGGCTGGGCATCCTGGCCACCTGCCTCCTGGTGGT
The DNA here is from genome assembly GCA_937998695.1 of Candidatus Ozemibacteraceae bacterium. Lineage (GTDB taxonomy): Bacteria > Muiribacteriota > Ozemobacteria > Ozemobacterales > Ozemobacteraceae > Ozemobacter. Next base: position 24,262 of record CALLCO010000170.1, on the reverse strand, counting down.
CCAACATCTCCTGTACCGCCCACGGCACCGGCAACTTCCCCTGTTGTGGCCCAGCCTGGCCTGCTTTGCCAGCCTGATCCTGTCGACTCTCCCGTCCCCCTTTTTGGTTAGTCTGCGCAGTGGCCTTCTCCTGGCGACCCAGCTTCTCCTGCTCATGTTCCTGCGCCTGGTTCGACAGTCGCGGGACACCGGGGCCCTTGTCGCAATCCTCGTCCTCAACGGAACGCTCATGGCCGGCTATGCCATGGTCCAAAGCCTGGGATTCGACCCAGTGACCTGGTTCGGGTCTCCCCACCGGGTGGTCGGGACCTTCTCCAACCCGAATTTCTTGGCCGCCTACCTCATGGTGACCTGCCTCGTGGCCGGGGGGGCGTTCTTCCATCCCCGGCTGGCGCGATGGCCCTGGCGTCTGGTGCTCGGAGGGGTGGTGGCCCTGCATCTGGTGGCTCTGGCCGAAGCCCGGGCAGCAGGGGCATGGCTCTGTCTCGCGGTGGGTATCCTGCTCCTGGCAACCCGGTTCTGGGAGGTCCCTGCCGGCCGGGTTCTCCGCCGCTCCCCGTTCTTGGGTGGGGCAGCCCTGGCCCTTTTCCTTACCGCAGGCTACTGGCTGGCCGTCACCGCCACCCGCAACTATCCATGGGAAAACCTGAGCAGCAGCCCCCCCAGCGAATCACGGTCGATCATCACCCGCCTCCTGGAGTGGCAGATGGGCTTCGCCGCCTTTCGCAACCATCCAGTGATCGGGCTGGGGCCTGGGGGGATGCCCTATGTCATGTCTGGCTTCCGCCCTCCGTTGGGCCTGTTCCTGGGTTTGTCGCAGTTCAACGACGATCCCCACTCCCACGTTATCCTCCTGCTGGGGGAATTCGGATTCATCGGCCTGTGGGCTTTCTGCACCCTGGTGGTGGCCGTCTTGGGCATCCATGCCCGTTTTCAAGCCCGCGCCGCCCATCCTCTTCCCCGTCCCGACCCCGCTCCCCGCCCCGCCCCTGGATCAGGAGCCAGACCAGGTCTTCCCCCGGATTCCCCCGGTCCACTGACATCCCCTGCCGCGGATCTACCGCTCTCCGCTAGGGAGACCAGCCAGGGCCCCGGTGGAATGAACTTCCCCGAGACTCTTCCGGCCTTGGAAACCAGCGGATGGCTGGCCAAAACCCTGGCGACGGCTGGTTTGGCTTTGCTTCTGCACGGGATGTTCAACAACACGCTGACAATCCTCCCCCTGAGCAACCTGCTGCTGCTCCTGGCGTCCCTTCACCAATCGGTCTGCCTTCGTGATGTGGCTTGGCGGCGACGATTCTCCTGGACCGCCCTGATCGGCTTTTTCCTTCCCTTCGCCTATACCACCGCCGCCTGGACCCTCCAGACCAACCACCAGGAAGTCAGCCGGGCCCTGTTCGCCGGCCGGGAATTCCTGGCACAAGACCAGGCTATCGCCGCCGAGGCCGCCTTTGAGCAGGTGCTGCGGGCCAATCCCCAATCCATCCACGGCCTGTGGGGCCTGGCTCTGGCTCTCGAACGCCAGGGGCGCCTGAGTCGCGTCCAGGATCTCCTGGGTCATCTCGATGCCATCGGTCCCAACATTTTCGGCGCCAAACTCCACCTCGCGCGCATCCTGTTCGAGCGAAATCAGATCCTGGAGGCCCATCGGTATGCCATCCTGTCCCTCGACATGAACCAAACCCCGTCCGCCTACGAACTCCTGAGCCGAATCCTGGTAAAGGAAGGACGTCTCCCTGAGGCGGAACAAATTCTCCGTGAAGGCTTGATCTTGGTCCCTTCCTGGATTCCCGAGGAGCGTGCCGCGGCCGACCGCATGCGCCTGCAACTCGCCGCCATCACCATCGACCAGGGGAAGCTGGACGAAGCCAGAGGCCTGCTCGCCTCCATCAGCCAAGCCACCCCGTTAGGTGGTGAACTGAACTATCTGTCCGGGGTCATCGCCTACCGCGAGGGGAACGCGACCGCCGCCCTGAAGTTGTTCGAATCGGCGCTGCAGCAGAACGCCTCCGATCCCAAGTATTTGAATGCGGTCGGCTATCTCCTCACCGAAACCGGGCAACAGCTCCCCCGGGCCCAGATCCTGCTCGAAGAGGCCTACCGCGGGTATCGTTCGCGAACCCCGCCCCTCCTGGCGGACATCCTCGCCGTCGCTCACAGCCTGGGCAGGCTGTACTGGAGGCAGGGCCGCCTGGACAAAGCCCAGGAACTCCTGACCATCGCCTTTCAGCAATGCCCTCTCGAATGGAAGGAGGTGCGGGAGGAACGGGCCCGCGACCTCCGGCGCTTCTTCCAGGAAACGGGGCGCCCTTCAACTTTCCCCGAGGAGGGCCAGCGTGCCCCCCCTAACCCTTGATGCCCAGATCCGGGCTCCGGCGCCCCGCACCCACCCCGCCTCACGCCGACCCGCCCCGCTGGCCGTCTGCTCCCTGATGATGATGGCCTTCGCCGGCGCCGTGGCGGCCCAGGGGAACGACCTCGCCCCCGGAGGTTCTTCGCCCACCTACGGGTGGGTGTTTCCCTGGCTGGGAGGGGTGTTGTTGGGAATGTCCATCGTGTTTCTCAGCCGGTTCGGCAGGCGATCAGAGCCCACTCACGATATCGCCCCGACGCTGCTGCCCCTGCTTTCCCAGGTCTCCGTGCCACTGGCAGGATTTGCCCAGGACGGGCGCGTCCACTTCTGGAATCCTGCGATGGAAGCCCTCTCCGGCCTTCCCGCCGACCGCGTGCGTGGTTGCCCCCCGGCGGAAGTGCCTGCCTTTGGGCCACAACACCAACTCACCCAGGAGCTCGAGCGATTCCGGGAAGCCCCCCGCGGTTTCGCCACCCGGATCCGCACCACCCTCTATTCAGGGACCCGCCATCAGCAGGTGCCTGTCCTGGCGTCCCTCGACCGGGTCGGCCCCGCCACCTCCGGACCAGAAGGGATGTGGACCATTCTGTCTTTGAGCGACCTGAGCGAAAACGAGGAATTGCGGATGCAGTATCAGCAAGCCATGGCCGATGCCCAGTCGAGCGTGCGACGACTCGCGGAAATCGACCGCCTGAAATCGGAATTCCTGGCCGTCTGTTCGCATGAGCTGAAAACCCCCCTTGTCTCCATCACGGGGTATCTCGATCTCATGACCTCACAGAAGCTGGGGCCACTGACTCCCCGGCAGGAAAATGCCCTGCGCGTCTCCCTGCGCAACGCCGGCCGCCTGAATGAACTGCTGGGTTCATTGCTCGACCTTGCCAGGATGGAGGCAGGAAAAATGAAGTTCGAGCTCACCACCCACCGGCTCGGCCCCATCCTGGAGGAAATCCTGGCAATCATCCATCCGATGGCCGAAACCAAGCATCTCACCGTCGAAGCTCCGCCCCTGACCGGCCTGCCGTATGTCCAAGTCGATCCTTCCATGATCAATCGGGTCTTTTTGAACCTGCTGGACAATGCCATCAAGTTCACCCCCCCCGGAGGCACGATCAAGATCAAAACCACCACCGACGATCAGCATATTCGCCTGACCATCATCGACAACGGAGTCGGCATCCCCCCCGCCGACCTCGATCGGGTGACCACCCCCTTCTTCCAATCCGATGCCTCGGACACTCGACCGGCCGGTGGGTTGGGCCTTGGATTGGCCATCGTCGAAAAGATCCTGGTCGGGCATGGCACCCGCCTCCACCTGGTCAGCCAACCCGGTCAGGGCACCCAGGCTTCGTTCAGCCTCCGGATCGTTCAGAAAGGCCATTCGGGCAAGGTATCAACCGTCCCCGCTCCCCAGGGTAAGTCCTCCTGACCGTCCCATCCCGGCTGGAGGAGGCCACGGCGCGCCCCCATTCTTCGGTGGCATCTCCTGGCCCGGCTCCCGCCATGTCACCGACCATCAAGGGAGATCGGCGCTGAGCGGAAAAGCGAGTTGGACCCCCCATCGGGGTGGTCAATCGGGTCCGGAATTTCCCCCATCGGGGGGGGTGGCCGGAGAATCCTCTTCGGGTTCCTCATCGTCACGCTTGATCAGATCGAGATCTTTCAACTTGAGGTAGAGGTTCTTGCGGTGCATTCCGGCCAAGCGCGCGACCTTCGAGATATTGCCACGGGCGCGAGCCAGCAGATGCTCGAAATACCGCCGTTCGAACCCGCGCAGCAAGGCTTCCTTGGCCTCTTTGTAGGGCAAACCCAACAGGGGGTCCGTTCCCGAGCCAGGGGTAGGAGCGGCAGGCCGAGTCGTGGCCTCCCCCCGGGGGTCCAGGGGGAGGACGGACTCGTCATCGAGGATGATGACCCGCTCGATGAGGTTCTGCAGTTCCCGCACGTTGCCCGGCCAGGGGTGCCGCATCAAGCGGGCCATGAACTCTTCGGAAAACGTGCGAACGGGTCTTCCCAGCTTCTCGGCGAACCGGCGGGAAAAATGGTCGACCAAGGCAGGCACGTCAGACAACCGATCGCGCAGCGGAGGCAACTGGATGTTGACCACGTTGAGGCGGTAGTAGAGGTCTTCGCGGAAGGCCCCGTCGCGGATGGCCTTGGTCAGGTCACGATTGGTGGCGGCCAGAACCCGAGTGTCGACCTTGATGACATGCTGGCCGCCCAGTCGTTCGAACTCCTTCTCTTGAAGAATGCGTAGGATCTTGGTCTGGGTGGCCAGTGACATGTCCCCGATCTCGTCAAGGAAGATGGTCCCGCGATCGGCCAGTTCGAACTTGCCGAGCCGGCGGGCCATCGCCCCGCTGAACGCCCCCCGCTCGTATCCGAACAGCTCGCTTTCGATCAGGGTCTCGGGCAGGGCGGCACAGTTGACCCGAATAAACGCCCCGTCCTTGCGGGCGCTGAGAGAATGGATGGCCTGGGCCACCAGTTCCTTGCCGGTGCCTGATTCCCCCGTGATCAGAACGGTCACGTCGTTGGGGGCCACCCGCTCGATGAGGTCGTAGACGCGGCGCATCCCCTCATGGGCCCCGATCAAGGTATGAAGCCCCTGCCGTTCGTGCAGTTGCTGGCGCAGCAGGAGATTCTCGCGGCGCAAGGCGACCTTTTCCAGGGCGCGCCGGACGGTGATCTTCAGGTCGTCATTGGCGAAGGGTTTGGGCAGGTAATCGTAGGCCCCGCGCTTCATGGCGTCGACCGCGATCGTTTCGGACCCATAGGCGGTAATCAGGATGACCAGCGCCTGATCGTCGCGCTTCCGGATGGCCGCCAGCAGGTCGAGCCCTGATTCCCCGGGCATATTGACGTCGGAAATGATCAGGTCGAACGGGGTGGCCGCCACCTTTTCGAGGGCTTCCCGGGCGGAACTGGCCCGCTCGATGGCATACCCTTCCCGCCGCAGGACGATCTCGAGGGTATACAGGACGGTTTCCTCGTCATCGACCAGCAGAATGGATGGGGGCCGGCCTTCGGATTCCCGACGGGGGGAGGTAGCCATGTTCAGATTTTTTCGGGGCCCGGCCCGACATCGACGGGCAAAGCCAAGCGGACCCTGGTGCCCTGGCCGGGAGCGGAGTCGATCGTGACACGGCCCTGATGCAGATCGAGGATCTTGCGGGTGATGGCCAGGCCAAGTCCCGTTCCGTGGGGGCGGGTGGTGAAAAAGGGTTCAAACACCAGCCCGAGGTGTTCGGGGGGAATCCCCGGGCCGTCGTCGGCGAACTCGACCACCACGGTCTCGGCGGCAGTGGGCAGAGGTGGCAGTCCCGCGCTCCGTGCCATCTTCATGCGAACGGTGAGAGTGCCACCCCGTTCCATGGCCTGGAGAGCGTTCAAGGTGACGTTCAGGAAGGCCTGTTTCATCTTTTCGGGGTCAATGCTAACATACACCGGCTCAGACAACCACTCGGAGCGGATAGCCACCTGGTGGCGAGTGGCTTCGTGCCGCACGAGGAGCAACAATTCGGTCAGAAGATCCCCCAGGGCAATCCGCCGCAGATGGGTCGTCTCCGGCCGGGCAAGGTTGAGCAGCTGCTCCACCACCTTGTTCAGCCGATCGACCTCGCCGACAATCACCCGCAGGTGACCTGCCTGCTCGGCGGTCAGCTCCTCCCCCAGGAATTCGGCAAGCCCCCGGATCGCGACCAGGGGGTTGCGGATCTCATGCGCCACCGAAGCGGCCAGGCGCCCCAGTACCGCCCACTTTTCGGACTCCTGCATACGGCGTTCGATCTGCTCAAACCGGGTCAGATCGTCGAGAACCAGCACCTGGCCGATGATCTTCTCGCCCGCCCGGAGAGGGTGCACCCGCACCTGGATGACCTGGGGCTCACACCCCGGGCGATGCAGCGTCACCCGCCCGGGCGCCCCCAGGTCGTCCTGGGGCACCGGCACACTTGGCGCCTGAGCGGCAACCGCCCGGTTCAGCCAATCACTGAAGACGGGATCACCCACCCGACGCAACACCTCAGCCAGGGGCTGGCCATCGGGCTGCTCCTCCGACAGGCCAAGCAGGCTACGGAACGGCGAGTTGCTGGTCACCAGCCGACGGTCCTGGTCGATCGTGGCCACTCCCGAATCGACGCTTTCGAGGACATGGCGGACGTAGTCCTTCATCTCTACGACATGATTGTACAGCTGGGCATTTTCTATCAGCGACCCGCCGAGCGGAGCGATGGTCTCGAGGAAACGGCGGATGCCTTCGGAGTATTTCTGCTGCCCCTGCTTGCCGAGGAACAGAATCCCCTGGACCAGCCGGCCCGACATCAACGGCAGCAGCAGGAACGTGTGGTGCCGGGTGGTTCCCTCGACGGGTTCGGTCCGCTGCAGGCATTTTTCGAGAAGCCCGTTGTATTCCTCGCGGGTGATGCAGGGGAAGACGGGGGTTTCCACCTGCGCCTCGAGGGCCCGCGAAGTGGGGTGATAGAGCAGGATCTGCCCATAGGACGAGAACGACAGCGTCTGGGCCTTTTCCAGGAACCGTTCGAGAATCTGCCGCAGGTGGAGGGAGAAGCCCATCTCCTTGGTCAACCCATAGATCTCCCACAACTCCTGGACCTTCTCATCGAGCACCCGGGTCCGTTCGAGTGCCTCACGCGTCTTCTCCTGAAGAGAGGCAACCATCAGGTTGAATAGCTCCCCGACCTGCGCCAGCTCGCCGGTTCCCGTGATGGGGAGACGTTGCGAAAAATCCCCCCGCTTCACTGCCTCGAGCCCGTCGAGCAGGTCTTGCAGAGGGCGGAGAATGATCTGGGCCACAAAGATGGCAAGCCCGACGCCCAACAGGATGTTGACCGACATCGAGAAGAAGACCGGCACCAGGGATTCGTTGCGCAGGAACGGGGAGAATTCCGGGACTCCGACCCCGACCGCCCCGATGACCTCCCCTCCTGAGGCGATCGGGAAGATCAGCTCGCGCGCACTCTTCCCCGACTCACCGGGCAGGATGGTCATGCCACGCAGGGTGGCGAGGTCGGGAAGCGGCCACTCCGGACGGCGGGGCGGGTCGCCCCAGCGCGGGACCCAGGCGGCATCGAACACGGTGGCCTGCACTTGCAGAAGACCCCCAAGCCGGTGTTCCCAGACCCGACGCAGGTCCTCCGGATCATCGGCGACCAGGAGCCGGCGGGCGGGCTCGACGAGGGTCCGCCCCAGGAACACCGACTTGTGGAAAGATTCCTGGAAGAAGGCGACATTCTCGCGCGAGAGGGTGACCACACCGAAAAACCCGCTGGTCACGACGATAATACAGGTGAAATAGAAAATGAGGGCGTTCTGGAGCCCCCGCGGGGGAACCCCCATCACCTGGGAACCCTGAAGGAGACAACCGTCCCGCCGCCTGCCGTCGAGACGAGGTCGAAAGTCCCGCCTGCCAGGCGGATCCGCTCTTCCATGCTCACCAGCCCGAGGCGCTTGAGGCTCGCGTAGACCTTGCGCAAGTCGGGAACGTTGAAGCCCTTGCCATCGTCTTTGACCACCCCGGCCAGGGAGCGGGGGTCCTCTTCGAACGCCAGGTGGATCTGGATCGAACGCGCGTCGGCGTGCCGGATCGAGTTGTTGACCGCCTCCTGGATGACCCGGAACACCGCGAGTTCCCGCTCCGGGGGGAGGGAAGACCGTTCCCCTTCGATGGTCAGATGGAAGGAGGCGTTGGTTCGATCTTTGCAACCGCTGATGAACTGTTCGAGCGTAGGAATGAGCCCCAGATCGTCGATCGCCATGGGACGAAGATCGAAGATGAACCGCCGGATGTCCTTCAAACTGCGGATGATCGAGCTTTTCAGCTCCCCCAGCTCCGTTTTCAGCTGGTCGGGTTGCCCGACCAGTTCGAGGCAGTAATCGATGCGCATGGTGAGGGCCGCCAGGGTCTGGGCGGGGCCGTCATGGATCTCGCGGGAAATCCGTTTGCGTTCCTCTTCCTGGGCGATGATGATGCCTCCCGCGGGATCATCGCTGGGAGCGGGCTTTTCGAACTGCTCGAGCAGTTTCCCGACCTCGGCGAACATCTGGTCGAGACGCCCGTTGACCTTGTCAATCTGGGATTTGAAGAGCGCCTGCAACTTCTCCCGGTAGGTGACCGAACTGAACATCATCAACTCGGACTGGCTCAGTAGGGCCTCCAGGTGCTCCCGGCAGGCGGCCCGGTCAGCGGGCGGCAAAGCGGCCCCCGACCGCGACAGAATGGTGTTGAGACCCTGGATGCGGACCCGGCGTTCCTCCTCACCTTTGAGGGAAAGGATCCAATTTTCCATCAATTCGACCAACCCCCCCATTTCCGATTTCAGTGCGAAGAGGCCGGAGGAGATGTTCGATTTCACCGAGTCCATCATGCGGTCGTGGGGCTCCTGCTCAAGGGACGGTCTCAGCGTCCGGCGGGCGCTCCGAGCGAGGCCAGTTCGGCCTCGATGCGACGCTTCACGGCATAGGACTGATGCGGATCGGCGGCGATCTTCTCGAGAACGGTTCGTGCAGCCTTGACCTGGCCCGCCTGGCGGTGGCACCGGGCGAGGCTGAGGGCGAGGTCGATTCGGTGGGGAAGTTTCGCCAAGGCTTGGCAGAGAAAGGTTGCACCCTGGGCGAATTTTCCCGTCTTCTCGGCCAGCAACCCCAAGCGGACCAGGGTCTGGGCATCTTTGTGTCCAAGGCGGTAGGACTGCATGGTGGCTTCGAAAGCATCCTGCTCGAGGCCGACCTTTTCGAAGATCAACCCCACCATGTCATAGACCCGGGGATCGGGTTTCTTTTCGAGGTAATCGAGGAAAAAGGGCAAAGCCTCCTCCCATTTGCCGGCCAGATACCGATCGAACCCCTGAGCCCACAATCCCTTCAGGTGCCGGTCCGTCGAAACCGGCGTCACCGGCCGGACGGCGGGGCGGACGGTAGCCGAAGCCAGGACACGGGCCCCCGCCAAGGCGGCGGGTGAGGCGGGCGATCGAGTGACCCGCCGTTCGTCGATGGCCACAGCATTGGCGAGTTCATCCGACAGGCCCATGGCCGGATCGAGAGCCGGAGGCCGGGGAACCATGGCCGGCCCAGAAGCCTTGACCAGCATCGCCGGCCGAGGGTCAGCGCGGAGGGGCTCGGTCGCAGGGGAGGGGTTCACCGACCCGGCGGAGGCCGCGACCTGAGCGGTCGGGGAGGCGGGAACGAGATCGAGCGGACTCAGGCCCGCCTTGGCCACCTCAGCGGCGGTGTTCACCGGAGCAACGGGTTGCAGCGAAGGAGAGGGACTGGCGACCGGGTTGGCCGGCTGATCCTGGAGGGAGGCGAGCGCCGGCCGGGCGGTGGAACCGTCGGAGAGAAGAGAAGCCAGGGCCGAATCGGCGGGCAGGATCTCCCCGATCACCACGTCGAGGATTGGGCGGCCCGCCGTGGCCGGGGGGTGCCGGACGGCGGTGGTGGCTCCCCGACGCTTGGGGGACCAGCCGGGCGCCTCGTACAGGACGGCCCCGCCTGGCATTGGCAGGCCATCGGCAGAGGCAGAACCTTCGCCCGCGGGAGGGGTGGCGGAAGGCTCGGCAGCCCGGCCGACATCGGCATGGGGAGGGGAGGGAACGACCGCCGCGCCGGCGGGCGGCGGGGTCAGGGCCACGATGGACGGGGCGGCCGGAGGCACCACGGTTGCCAGGCTGGACCCCGCATACGTCACCGGAGGGGCGAGTCGTTCCAGGCGCTCAAGCTCCGCCACCAGTCGCTCCGCTTCCTCGTCCCGGATCCCGGTGGTGGCCGTGACGCTGACCACCCGGTCAAGATGCCGGCGGGCGGCTTTGAGATCGCGCAGGTCGAGGTGAACCGCGGCCAGTTCGCGGTTGTATTCGGTGTTGAGCGGGTCATCGAGCAACGCCTTGGTCAGGTAGGGCACCGCCTCCTCGGCGAGGCCAAGTTCGCGGTAGATGCTTCCCATCAGGAAGTTGGCCCGCTGGTGGGCCGGCGCCTGGTTCAACGCTTTGAGCAGGGAACGCGAAGCGGTGACGAACGACTGGCGATCGACCTGGACCTTGGCCAGGTTGACCCAGGCTTCGGTGTCCTCGGGGAACTGACCCAGATACCGCTGAAGACAATCTTCGTAGGCCGAAGCCTGGTCCTGGTCGAAATAGATCTTGGCCAGGGCCTTCCAGGCATCCGGGTACGATCGCCCGGTGCCCGGCAAGGTTGCCTCCAGGATGGCGATCCCAGAGGCGGTATCCCCGTTGTCGAGCAGAGCCATTCCTTCCTGGATCTGAGCGGCTGATGAATCGGGAGGCACCACGGGAGGAGCCGACGCCGCCGATCCCACGGCACCGGAGGCCGCCCCACCCCCGCGAAGCTCCCCGCTCAGGGAAAAGAGAGTGGCGCGAGGTTCGAGAGCCTCCTGATGCCGGCGCGCCAGGTTTGACACCCAGATCCCAACCAGGACCACCAGCGTGCCAACGGCCAGGATCATCTTCCCGGAACCGGCGGTGCCCGGTTCCTCGAGCACTTCGCTGGTCCGGGAGGGGCGACGCAACCGACGCCGTGGGCTGCGCTCAGGGTCGGCTCCGGCGGTCGATGGTTTGACGGTGGCGGTCACGTCTATGATCTCGGGTTTATCGACCCGGGGAGCCTGGATCGAAGGAGGATCCCCCTCCAGGCGGGCACTGGTCGTGGTCGATGCCTTCGCGGCGGCAGCGGCGCCAGACATCCCAGGGGAAGGCTCTCCATCGGCCCGTGGATGCCCTTCGGGACCGCCTCGCGCGGGAGCATCCTCCATCGATGCGCTGTCCGATCCCGGGTGGTGGGCCAACATTTTGACCTGTGTTCCTTTCAGATAGGGCACAAGCACCCGCTCGACTTCGAACCAGTCGCGGAATTCGGAAAACAACGACAGATAGTAGGCATCCTTGATGTTGTAGATCCAGACCAGGATCATGAAAACCGACAGGGCATACGAGGCGGGAAGGACCAGGTAGACCCCGCCAAGATCGGCAATCGCCTCGTAGACCATGCCCTGGGTGTAGATGCTGTAGCCCGCCAGCAATCCGCCGAAATGAGCGCACAGCAGGATGATCCCCTTGTCGATGTGCCCGGCGTAGATCTGCCCCAGACCCATCACGAAGAACGACATCAGGGCGGCCAGCCCCGGATTGCGTGAGGAATGCTGCAACCGCTCGCGGCGGAGGCCCTCCAGCCAGGCATGGTCCTTCATGCCACCCATACGGTTCTCCCCTCGATCCTCAGGTGGCGCACGACTTCCGCCGCGGCCCCACGCTCATCCGCCTCCAGGCGCCGCCCCAGCACGGGGTGCCCGCGGGCCCGGCCGAAGGGCCGGTAGTGCATCGTCACCCAAACGGGAAGCCGCCCGGTCGGGTCGAGGGTCCGCAATCCTTCCCCCCAGAGGTGTGCCCGTCCCGGCAATACCAGATGGCGCAACCAGACTCCCCTGATGGCCCCCTCATCGCCTACCCAAGGGCCCAGTTCCGCCCTCCAGTAATCGATCAGGGAACGAACACGGTTCGCGTAGTCCGCGCACCCTACCAGCGCAATGGCATCCGCCACCCCGAACACCTTGACATCCAGGGATACCCCATCAACCCAAGGTCGCAAAGCCATCGCCAGGTCCAACGGCTCGTGCCCCCCCAATTTGACCACCACGGGGAAAGCAGGTTCGAGGCGATGCAAGGCCGCCAGCGCCGCGGCCAGATGATCGGGGCAGGGCACCTCGGGATTGACCAGGTACAGACAGGTCGCCCCACGCCGGGCCAGGTCGCGACCGATGGCGGAGAACTCCTCGGGATCGAGGGCAACCGGCCGTGCATCCCCGTCGGCGAGGTAGCAGAACAGACACGAAGCCGTGCAACCGGCCAGGGTGATCATGCCAACCGGGGCCCCGAGGAAGGATTCCTCCCCTCGATTGAGGCCCCAGGAGCGGCCAGGCAGGCTACTCGAGGACATCAATGACGCACCCGCTGTTGACCACGCAGAGCTTGTAGCCTTTCTGCAGGCATTGTTCGACCAGTTCGGTGCGCTCGCGGTTGGTGATGATCACACCACGAATGGAGGTAGCTTTCAACTTGCCACCGCTCAGATCCTGGGCCAGGGCTTCGAGACTGGCCCCCGCCCAATCCAGGCGCTGGAAGGTATCGGCCAATTCTCCGGGGTCAGGCTGAAACAGGATTTCCACCGCGACCAGGACGCCCTTGCGGTCCTGACAGAGGAGGTCGAGACAGAATGGTCGGCCATCCGGCCCCGGCAGGCGATAGTCGCGATGCAGGAGGCGGATGCCCTTCTCGAACAGGTTGAGATGCGAGGCTACCCAGTCCTGGAAGTCTTTCTTGCAGGCAAAGAAGGGGTTGCGAGAGAATTGTTCGAACACCGACTCCAGGGTGGCGATCTGTTCCTTCAGTTTCTGGTTCTCTTGGTTGACCTGATTCAACCGCTCCCACAGGTTTTTGTTTTCATCGAGCAGAACGATCAACCCCTTGACCTCGCCCTCGTTGAACTCGTTGAGCGGACGGGACAGAAGACGGGCGACCATGGAACGCAAGGAGGTCATCGCATCCTTGGCGATGGACGCCGGCATCTCTTCCCGGCCGATGACGAGGGTGGGCGTCTCGGCATCGGGGGACCAGCGGAGGAGGAGAATCTCGCCGGGAGCAAAGGTGCGCAGGGACTCCCCAATGGCCAGCGTCCGCTTTTCGAAGTTGGGGACCGGCCCGGGTTGCCGTCGGCCGCCCACCTCGATGAAATAGGTTCCGGTCCGGGGCAGCAGGCGCCGGTAGAGGTCATCCTCGCGCGCATACCACTTCAGGGCCCGGTTCTTGTGCTCGACGTGGGACAACCGCTTTCGGATCATGATCTTCTCGCTGGGATCGACCAGTTTGCCGACCACCACCGGCTTGGCTTTGTCGGCAGGCGAAAAAATCGCCACCTCCGAACCGGCGAGGGCTTTCATCAGGGGCTCCCCGATGAAGATTTCCCGCTTTTCCCATTCCACGGAAAGATGATCGAGCCGCTTGCCGTCGAAGAGCATGTCAAAAACCAGCGTCTGAGGCAGGATCCGACGCATCAGGCGGTCCTGGGATTCGTCCCAGCGCAGGATGCCCTTTTCGATTTCCACGGAGGTGAGGGTCTTGCGGAATTCCATCATGTCATAGTCCCCAATCGGTGAGTTTGCGGCGCACGGTCTCGATCATCCGCCCGACCCGGTCAGCCAGGTAGTCCTTGCTCTGCTCGAGTTTCTGGGCGATGACGGTGGACAGCGGCACTTCTTTGACTCCCGGTGGGACCTCGAAAACGAAGCGCTCCTTGGCGATGGGCTCGTTGATGCGATACTGCAGAACCCGCAGTACTCCCCGCGAGGACCCATCAGGCGCGAACTCCTTGACCAACACCGGAAGGTAGGACTCCATCGAAAACACCAGATGGTAGAACCCGACGTCGAACAACCGTTGGAACACCGACTGCCCGATGGGCTGGAAGCGCATCACCTGGAGTTGGTCAGGAACCAGGCCCAACGGGGCAGTGAGCGTGGCGACGGTGGCGCAATCGAGCAAGGTGACGTCGAAGAACGAGAACAGGGTCTTGCGGGTGATGCGGGTGACGATCTCCCGGGGGTTGACCCATTCGCGCAGGGCCTCCGAAAGCCACCCTCCACCCCCGGAGGTATCGAGCGTGAACACTTCAGCCAGGGCGGCAATATAGACCCAGAGCCTTTCGCCATCGAAGACCACCCGCATGTGGTTCCCCTCGAAGTCCATGGCGAATTTATCCGGACTCTGGATGGACAGGGTGACATGAGTGCTGAGCGTTCCCGAGGAGAGCTCAACATCAGCCGCTAGCGAGAAGATCTTTTCGGTTTTCTCTTCCAGCTGCTGGAAGAGGAGGTCGGGGGTGATGTCGAGGCCCGCCGACCGGGAGGGCACCATGGCCAGTCCCAGGACCAGCACGAAAACGAGAGCGGCAGCCCCCTGCGAGGAACGGGCAAAGGATCGACCTTTGTCGCGGATCATCAGCGCAACACTCCTTCCTTCCCTGGCTTCCCGGGGGGCACCGCGGCTATCGCCCGGACCAACGCGGCAATCCCTTTGCGGAACCGGCCGCGCAAAACCGCCTGGGCCTCACGACCAGCCGGGGTGCCGATCTGGCCACGCTCCTCGAGATGATTCCAGAGTCGCCCCAGATCGGCCAATCCGCGGAGGAGCGCGGGAAGGGTTTTGCGGTTCAGGGCCTGGTCAAATGCCGCGCTGCACCGTTCGACGCGCAAACCGAGGGCTTCCCCGGATTCGGAACCGACCGGATCGGGGCCGGTGGCCTCCTTCCAGGCTTGGACCTCCTCGATGGGCCAGTCACGAGTCCAGGGCGGCACCCCCTCGGCCACGTCCCCCCGCAGGATCGCGGCCAGGGTTGCCAGATCGAGGAACAGCCAGCCCACCGGCTGCAGGAGACTTTCCCCGGCCACCCCTGTCACGACGCGCAATTCACCCGCGGGTACGCCACGGATCCAGAGACGCCAGGCGGCTCCGACATCCGTTTCGAGGGTTTCCGGCAGGACCAGACCTGTGAGATCGATGGCGGAAGGGAACATCCGGTCTTCCGGCCTCGAGCCCCCGAGAGGCAAGAGAAGTTCTTGTACCCTCCCGACCCATCCCAGGTGGAATGGGCGACGCGCCCAGATGAAGCCCATCCGGAAGGTCTCCCGAGGTGAGTTGAATTCCCGGGCGGGGGGTAGGAGAGGAAATCCAAAACGTGTCCCTTCCTGGGTTCCGAATAGCCAGGAGAGGAGGTCCGGGTGATGCCAGGGGGCTGGAAGGACCCCAGGGAATGGTGGAAGCTCCACCCCACCGAATGGCTCCAGGGCCATTCGTATCTGAGAGGCAAGGGTACTGATCTCCAAGGGTCACCCGCCATGAAGAAACTGAGGAACAACGACTTCCGGGCCCCGACTACGGGGCCCGTGGTATTATACCGAAAGCCGGTAGACCATACAATGGGGCCTGCACTCTCCCCCTCACCCCTGGTCACCCGCCAAACCCCGGTTCGGAGGCCCCCGCATGACCGCTCTGACCCAAGCCACGTTCGACGCCACCATCAGCGACCCGACCCGGGTCGGGATCGTGGTCTTCCATGCCACCTGGTGTGCCCCTTCCCGACTGCAACTGGCCTTCCTCGACCAGTTGGCGGCAGGGTTCGCCGGCAAACCTGTCTACATCACCCAGGTCGACGTGGATGCGGAACCGGAACTCGCCGATCAGTTCGAGATCCGCACCCTCCCAGCAACCCTGCTGATCGGGGCGGGGGAGATCGTGGAACTCCTGCTGGGATATCAGGCGGAAGAATTCCTCAAATCATACCTGGAACAGTTGTTGGAGGCACTGCCGGCGCCCCCACCGTCACCGCCGACCCCATCGGCGTCGTCGGCATCTTGAAGGCGAAGACGCCGGATGGACCGTGTCCGGCCATCGTCAGAGCTGATCTCGAACAGCACCCCCTCCAGGACCGAGGGCCCTTCGGCGGCTTGGAAACGCTCGGAAAAGCCGTTCCGAAAACGGCCGAGCACGATCTCCCGGTGCACGCCGAGAATGCCATCCCGCGGTCCGGTCATGCCCAGGTCGGTGATAACGCCCGTCCCCCCGGGGAGGATCCGTTCATCGGAGGTCTGGACGTGCGTGTGGGTCCCGGCGACGAAGGCGACCCGACCATCGAGGTGCCAGGCAAGGGCGATCTTTTCCGAGGTCGCCTCGGCGTGGAAATCAACGACCACGGGCACCGCTGCCGGGAGGCGGGTCAGCAGGGTATCAGCCCATCGAAAGGGACAATCGGCCGGCTCGAGGAAGACCCGGCCTTCCAGGTTGATGACCGCCAGCGGCGGGCGTTCCGGCTGTTCAAGGACCGCCCAGCCCTTCCCTGGGAGGCCGTCGCCGCCGAGATTGTGGGGGCGCAGGGCCCGGCCCGCCCCGCCGACGGTGGCGGGCCAGTCCGGGCGAGCAAACAGGTGATTGCCGCCGGTCAGCAGGTCGATCCCGGCGGCCAGGAGCTTGTCCCGGTGGTGGGGTGACAGGCCGGTCCCCCCGGTGGCGTTTTCGCCGTTGGCGATGACCCAGTCGATCCCATGGCGGGCACGCAAGACCGGCACCAGGCGAATGGCCAACGCCCGCCCCGGGGCTCCGTAGATATCGCCGATCATCAGGATGCGCACACGCCTTCTCCTTTGAACAGCCCGCCAGTCCTGTCCTGGGATGAAACGGCCCCCCTCGGGGACGGCGGGGGCCGTCGGTCCGGGGGGGCCGCCCTTCACCCGGTCAGTGGGCGATTTCCACACTCCGGGTTTCCCGGATCAGGACGACCTTGACCTGGCCGGGGTACTCAAGATCGGACTCGATTTTCTTGACGATGTCGCGGCAGAGCTTGGGGGCAGTCGCATCATCGACCTTTTCGGGCTGGACCATGACCCGGATCTCACGCCCCGCCTGGATGGCGAAGGCCGAAGAGACTCCATCGAATCCGCGAGCGATGGCTTCGAGTTCTTCGAGGCGCTTGATGTAGGCGTCGAGGGATTCCTTGCGGGCCCCGCGACGGCTGGCCGAGATCGCATCGGCAGCGGAGATCAGCACGGCCTCAACGGTTTCGTAGGGGATGTCCTCGTGA
Organism: Candidatus Ozemibacteraceae bacterium; assembly: GCA_937998695.1. Lineage (GTDB taxonomy): Bacteria > Muiribacteriota > Ozemobacteria > Ozemobacterales > Ozemobacteraceae > Ozemobacter. Next base: position 7,251 of record CALLCO010000170.1, on the reverse strand, counting down.
TGGGCCCCGATGGCGTTGACCACCTTGGGGGATTCCTGGTATTTGCGGGCGAAATCGGCCCCGAGGGAAGCATGGTTCCCTTCGTCGCTCTCGATCACCTTGCCGATGTCGTGAAGCAAGCCAGCCCGCTTGGCCAGGATGGCGTTGGCGCCGATTTCGGCGGCCATCCCGGCGGCCAGGTTGGCCACCTCGATCGAGTGTTGCAACACGTTCTGCCCATACGAGGTGCGGAAGTTGAGCCGGCCGACGATCTCGATCAGCTCGGAGTGGATGCTCTGGATGCCCAGGGCCAGCATGGCCTGTTCGCCGGCCTCCTTCACCCGCAGATTGACCTCTTTTTTGGCCTTCTCGTACATTTCCTCGATCTTGGCAGGGTGGATCCGTCCGTCGAGCGTCAACATCTCCATGGTAACCCGAGCAATCTCACGCTTGATGGGATCGAACCCGGACAGGACGACCGCTTCAGGAGTGTCATCGATGATGCAATCGACCCCCGTCAGGCTCTCGAAAGCCCGGATGTTGCGCCCTTCGCGCCCGATGATGCGCCCTTTCATCTCCTCGGAAGGGAGCTCGACCACGGTGACGATCGGATCGATCGAGTGGTCGGTGGCACAGCGTTGGATGGTGGTGGCCAGGATCTCGCGTGATTTCTTGTCGGCGATCTCCTTGATGCGGGTTTCGGCGTCCTTCACCTTGACGGCGATCTCGTAGCTGAGTTCATCCTCGACCCGTTTCAGCAGTTCGGCCCGGGCCTGCTCGGGGCTGAGCCCCGCCACGCGTTCCAGTTCCCGGCGCTGGTTCTCGACCAGGGCGTCGGCTTCCTGCTTGCGGGTTTCAATCTCGGACTCGCGGGTGCGCAGGCTTTCCATTTTCTTGTCGAGCAGGTCGGACCGGGCCTCGGCCTTCTCGATCTTGTGCAGGAGCTGGCTTTCGAGCTTTTCCAGATCGTGTTTTTTCTTCTTGATGTCCTTCTCGGCGTTTTTGCGAAGGACGAGTTCCTTTTCCTTGATTTCGCGGGCCCGTTTCTGGGCCTGCTCGAGCTCCTCCTGGGCCTTCAAACGGGCCTCTTCGAGGAGGGCATCCCTTTGTTTTTCGGCGGCGGCGATGATCTCGTCACTCTTCCCTTTGGATGAAATCCGGTTCAGGAAAAAGCCGACCAGACCACCGACCACCAGCATGAGCACATAGACGACATACTCCATGGCCGGGTTCGATGGACCTCCTAGCAAGTCGGATTGGGGGGCCGGAGTCGGCTCCGGCCCCACGAGGGGTGGTTGTCCCATGAGGGGATCAGAGGGCCCCGGTTTCTTTGACGGGGAATTCTTTCTTCAGGTCCTCGAGGAACTGGTCGAAGGCGGCCCGCTGCTTCTGCGGCAGCAACCGGGAACGGATCTGGTCTTTCACCTCATCGAGGGGGGTGGTACCGGCCGCCTTGCGCTCGTCGACGCGGATCAGGTGGTGGCCGAACTGGGTCTTCACCGGTCCCATCACCTTGCCGATTTCGGCGGTCTGGGCGACCTGGTCAAACTCGGGCACCATCTGGCCCTTGCCGAAGAACCCGAGATCGCCGCCTTCCTTGCCGGAAGGGCACTTCGACTCGGCCTTGGCCAGATCCTCGAACTTCTCCCCCTTGTCGATCCGGTCCTTGAGTTCCTTGGCCTTTTCCTCGGCCTCGACCAGGATATGGTGGGCGCGCACCTGCTCGGGCTGGGCAAACTCACCCAGGTTCTGGGTGTAATAATCCTTGATCTCGTCATCGGAAACGGTGACGACGTTCCCGATCTTCTCGTCGAGCAGGAACTTCAGGGCCACCCGTCGCTTCGCGTCTCTTAGCACGTGCGGGAATTCTTTCGCCAGAGCGTCGTAGTGACCGGCGACATAGCGCCGGATCAGTTCGCGATGACTGAACTGCTTGACGAAATCATTGAGCCCTTCGCCGCCGAGAATGGTCGGCCGGATGAAGGGCGGGATGCGCTCGAGTTCGGGCATCAGCGCGTCGATCTTGACCACGTCGGTCCCGATGGTGAACAGCACCTGATCAAGATCGGAAGGCTTGAACTCACCCTGCCGCAACACCTCCAGGGCTTTGGGCTCGAGCTTGAAGGAATACTCCTTCTCGAGTTCCGCTATCCGGGCCTCCAGGGCTTGACGGGGCAACTGTTCTTTGAGTTCCCGCTCGATATCTCCCGTGACTTCTTCGAGGGTTTTCTGCGCCCCGTCCTTCTTTTCGGAATACTTGACCAGGAGGAACTTGCCTTCCCCGTCGGCAATCGGGGCGGAAATCTGGTCGACCGCCAGGCCGGACACGGCGGCCGCCACCATGGGCGGCAGCTCGGCCAGGGCCACGAACCCGCGATCGCCGCCGCTGCTCTTGAAACTGTCGGAGGATTTCTCCTTGGCCAGCTCGGCGAAGGATTTCTTGGCTTCGAGGTCTTTTTTGACCCTGTCCGCCGCCGCCTGAGAGTCGAGGGTGATCTGGTGAAGGTGATAGCTGGCAGGAGTGGTGAACCGCTCTTTGTTCTTCTGGTAATAGGTTTCGATGTCGGCCTTGCCCACCTTGGTCTCACCCATGGTCTTGCGAATATAGGCATTGGCCAGCAGAGCCACGGAATTCTCGCGGATCTGCCCCTCGAGTTCGGGCTTCTCAGGAATCTTCGCCTCGGCCGCCTTCTTCTCGAGCAGCGTGATCTCGATCAACTGCTGCAGGAACTTCTTCTGGTTCTCCTTGTCGGAGAAGTCAGGGGCGCGGTCGCTGCCGGTACTCTTGAAGTTCTCGATCTCTTTCATCATGTCGGCGCGGGTGATCTTCCAGTCACCGACGGTGGCCAGGACGTCATCGGGGTTGCCGGTGATCGCCGTGCCGGAATCGATCCGCTTCTCGGTGGCAGGGGCGTCGGCGGTCCAGGCCGGAAGGGCGAGAAAAGCCAGAGCCAAGAGGGAAAAGAGGAAAACGCTCGAGAGGGCGCGCGGGCGCCCTGTTCGCATGGTCATACAGCCTCCAATCGAAAATGAGGTCCAGGCGGGTAGTATACCACCCGCCCTGGGAATTGCCAATCCCGGTAAGGGAGACTATACTTCCTCTATGTTCCTTCCCCTGCACGACCAGAACAACGAGCCCGTTCAGACCACCCCGGTGGTATCCTACGCCATCATGGTGCTGACCTTCCTGATCTTCTGCTACCAGTTCCTCATCCAGCTCGGCGACCCCAAGGAATCGATGCGGTTCAGCCTGGCCCACGGAATGGTCCCCGGGCCGTTCCTCGAGGGCAAGGTGGACTACGAGCACGTCATCAAACTGGATGCCACGAAACGCGCCAAACGGCGCCGCCCAGGTCCCCCTCCCGCCGAGTCCGACGGCGACGAAGCCGGTGACCAGAAGGAAATGCGCATTGCCGTAAAGAACTCCCGCCTGGGAGTCTGGCTGATGCCCATCACCTACAACTTCCTGCACGGCGGCTGGATGCACATCCTGGGAAACCTCTGGTTTTTCTGGATCTTCTCCGACAACGTCGAGGAACGGATGGGCCGGCTCATCTTCCTGGCGTTCTATATTTTTACAGGCGTGGCGGGGGGGCTCCTCCACACGCTCCTGAACACCGACTCCACGCTTCCCCTGGTTGGGGCCAGCGGTGCGATTTCCGGGGTGATGGGCGCCTACATCGTTCTCTTCCCTGGCAACCGCATCACCAGTTATTTCTGCCCCATTTGGTTCTTCATCCGACGCATCGACGTCCCCTCATGGATGGTACTGGGATTCTACCTCCTATTCAACGTCGTGGCCATGTCGCAAAGCATGTTCGCCGCCTCCCACGTGGCCTTCGACTGCCATGTCGGCGGGTTCGCCGCCGGCATCCTGGGGGCGTGGTTGTTCAGGCGACCCGAGGGGTCTTCACCGGTCCCGACTCGAGCATGAGCCGCAACACCACGGCGTTGGAGTAGACCACCGGCATCAGGAAAACCTCCGAACAGAACGCCACCACCATGACCAGGGCCTTGCCAAGGGGCAGGAAGGCCATCAGGGCGAACAGTTCGACGGTGGTCCCGCTGATCAGGCTCATCATCAACGACGAGAAGAGATAGAGCGAAACGATCCGACCCCGATGCTTCTCGAAGAAGCCGAGGGCCGCCACGAAAGGATCCCGCCCCGGTTTGCCCCCCTGAAGGATGAAATCGGGCTCCACCAGCCAATAGGGAAAGTACCTTGATCCGAAGACCAGGGCAAAGACAATCAGGATGCCCAACCGCACCAGTGCTTTGCCATACAGACCCTCTACCACCGCGTGGAATGCCCCGACCGGGATGGCCGCCATGAAGGCCACCAGGCCGAACCCGAAGAGGGAGAGGTACTTCATGCCCATCACCCAGACCAGAGGACCTGCCAAGGCGGAGGCCTGACGCGCCATCTCCCCCAGGGGGGGGGCCCGGCCCGCCACGTATTCGCGAATCATCAAGGTCAGGATGGTCTTCCAAAAGGCATAGCTATAGAGGGCCCCGAAAACCCCCAGGGGGACAATCGGCAGGAGGAGAAGCCCCCCGAGAACAGGGTTGATGGCACTGGCCAAGGCCACGACAAACGCAGCACCCCCCAGAATCAGCAGACCTGCGAACATGATCGCCCCCGTCAACAACGAGAACACCACCACGTGCTTCTGGTAGATCCGCATGGTGAGATCGAAGATTTCAGGAATGCCCGCCTCGGGAGGCGGCAGCACCGAAAACTCGCCGGTCGGCACGACCATGACCTGGCTGGTCTCGGCTTCCGCCAGCTCGGCGGCCAGCCGCGACCGGGCATCGGGCGGCAGCCGGGCCCCCTGCTCGCGCAACTGGCCTCCGGCCTCGACCAGCATCGAATCACGCCGCTGCTGGGCCCGCTTCACTTCCTGCCGCAGCAGCTCGAGTTCGGCCGCCTCCCGGACCTGCCCGGCGACATCGGACCCCGGACCCGCCCCAGGGGGCCGGGCTTGCCGCTCCTCGACCATGTTCTGCAGCCGGCCGACTTCCTGCTCGAGAGCGGCGAGGCGGTCACGCAGGGCGGGTGGCAACAGGCCCGCCTGCTGCGCCTTCCGCCCCAGTTTCAGGAGGGCCTGCCGCTCCTTCTGTGGGGAAGGCGGGGACCCGGCCTTCCCCGTTCCGGCGGGGGCGGCGCTTCCCGAGCCCACGGTCTGCAGCAACCCGCTGAACATCTGGTCGAACGCGTTCTCGAAGAAACGATCCCGCCCCTTTTCCTGGCGGATCCGTTCGTCGATCTTGGCCTTGAGGGCTGATGCCCCAGGAATGTTGGCCTGGGCGTACTCCTTGATGACGTCGAAGGCCAGGGTGCGCACCCGGGTCGAGGTGTCCTCGAGGAGGCGCCCCAACACCGGCAGGAATCCGGCCCGCGGCAGACAGGACATGACATAGAGCCCACTGCGGCGAAACGCCTCCCGCGGGTCTTGGCACATCGCCACCACCGCGGGCACGGGGTCGAGAACCCCGTCGGCCGCTAGGGCCAGGATGGTGTTGGCCCGCACCCGGTTGTCAGGATCTTCTAGGAGATTCAGCAGATACGGCGAGGCGGCCGGGGCATCGATCGCCGCCAGGGTTTCGGCGGCGTTGGCCCGCACCCGGTCGTCGGCGTGCCCAAGAAACGGACAGACGCAGGCGAACACCTCGGGCGAGGGGAAATCCTTCAGCAGAGTGAGCAGCGAAGCCAGCAGCAGGGGTTCGGTTTCCCGCCCGACGGCCGCCAGCAACGCGGGCAGATCGGCCGGCGTCTTGGCTTGGGCGAACTTCAGAAGGGCCAGCTGCCGCTTGCCCGGATCCGGGCTGGCCAACAGGCTGGCGAGACTCTCGGTGAGTCCAGCTTCCGCTCCTGAAGCTGTCTCCCCCATTCCGGGAGAGACGGCCGGCGAAACCGACCTAGGCCCCCCCCCCACCGGTGAGGCGAGCCCAGCAGTCGTGGCGGAGGGGGACAGGGGGAGCGGCGGCGGAACCGGAGCGGCGGGAGTGGGAAGAGGGGCAGGCGGTGGCCCCGACGCAGGCCGGGCCCCCTCGCCGGGCATGGCGGGAGGAGGGGCATGAAAAGCCGCGGCAGTTTCGCTCTCGGGACAGGCCGGGTCACGTTTCCCTCTCCTGGGAGCCCCAGTGGCATCGGTCGCCCCCTCCGGTGCCGGACCCCCCGTTACCGGGGGAATGACCGGCAAGGCGGGCGGTGGAGAAGCGGTCTGGGGAGCGACCCCAGGCGGCGCGGTCGGTGAAGGCACGGCGGATGGCGGAGGGGCCGGGGCGGGGGTGGCCGGGGGTCGCACGGGGGCCCCCGCTTTGGCCCGATAGGCCTCGACCCGGGCCAGGATCTCGGCGGCAGCGGAACTGCCCCGTTCGACCGCGGCGGTCAGGTGGGCGAGGGCTTTGTCCCGCAACCGCTCGAGCGGATCCTGGGCCGCCATCCGGCCGACCAGGGCGAGGGCGTGCGGACTATCGAAGCAGGACAGGGCATACAGGGCCGAATCCCTCATCCAGACTTCGCCATCGGCGGCCATCCGGCGCAGCAGTTCGAGCAACGGCCCCCCGCCGAAATCCTTGAGGGCGGCGATGACGTTGGCCTTGACCCGGTTGTCTTCGTCCTGCATCAGCGGGATGATCCGCTGAATGGCCTCTTCGCCGCCAATCGTGGCCAACGCCTCCACCGCATTGGCTCGAATGCGGGGGTCTCCGTCCTCGAGGGAGGCGGCGATGACAGGAATATCCTCTGCCGCGCCCAGACGGCCGAGGGCCACCAGGAAACTCGCCTTCAACTGCGGCAGGGTTTCCCGCGCCAGACCTTGGCGCACCAAGGCCAACCCCTCGGGGGAAGGCGCCCGCAGCGCCCGCTTCAGCCCATCGAACCGTTGGGCCGGCTCAGCCGATGCGAACGCTTCGGCGAGGGGCCGCTCGGAAGTGACAGGCCCTGCGCCTTCGCGCGTCTTCTTGAGGGAATCGAGGGCCCGGCGGGCGTAGTAGCGGATCTCGACACTTGGATCCTGGCTGGCCAGCCGGGTCAGCACCTGGCAAACCTGCGGGTCGCCGCTTTGGACAAGATCGACGATTGCCTGCCGACGCTCGTTCTCGTCGGGAGACTGGAGCTGGGTCAGGATGGTGCTGATCGAACCTGTCGTCATGTCGGGATGTCCTCGCGAAGGATCCTCTCACCCAGGGTACCTACTTTCCCCCCACATGGCAACCCAGGGCGACCCCTTCACCAACGTGGGGGCGCCCTCCCCAAATCGACAGAGG